>JAJYJN010000078.1 GCA_021789455.1 bacterium
AAAAAAAAATCGAAATCTCTTATAGAGCGCCTGTAATTTTTTAGGTTGAAATCCGTTCTTGCCATATAAAATATAACGTTATAAATTTTTTTATAATCGGGATTTTTATATATAATTCTTTGGAAATAAGGTTTTGCCATATAAAAATTTCCCTGCTTGTATAAAATTTTGCCGCAAAGGAAATAAACGTCCGAGGATAAGGTTTTTCCGGTTTCGTAATTATTAAGTATAAATTTAAGGCGCCGGTATGCCGGGGCAAATCGGCCGGCTTTATAGTCTTTTAACGCCTTTTCGTACATATGGGTGGCTTCGGGCGATACCGAGGATGTTCCGGTTGTTCCGGCGGCTTCGGCGCAAAAGGCGGCGTACCGCGGAAATATTAAAATAGAGCCTGCGCTTATTATTAAAAAAAGCGCAAACGCAAGCATAAGCGCAGGCGGATTATTTTTTATTTTTTTCATATCTTTTTAACTTTTCTATTAAGGTCGTTCTGTTAAGCCCCAACATTTTGGCGGCTTTTTCTTTGACGCCGCCGGAAATTTTCATTGCCCTGTTTATAATATCCATCTCTGCTTTTTCCATTTCTTTTTTAAGGTTTATTCCGAAATCCTTAATTTTCTCGCCGTCGATATCGATATCTATGGCGGGATTTGTTTTGAATTCCGCGCCGGTTTTTTGCTCGGCTGCGTGTTCGGAGGCGTACGGATGCTTATATTTTTCAGGTATATCTTTTGCGGTAATAAGTCCGCTTTCGTTCAAGACGACCAGCATCTCCATAATATTCTCAAGCTCTCTTACATTTCCAGCCCAGCCGTAATTTAAAAGTATATCGAAAGCGTCTTCCGAAATGCCGTAAACGGAACTGTTTTGAAAATCGGCGAATTTCTTTAAAAAATAATAAATTAAAACTATAATATCCGTCTTTCTTTCCCTCAGGGGCAGGATATGAACCGGTATAACGTTAATTCTGTAATAGAAATCTTCCCTGAACAGTTTTTTGGAAATCATTTCTTCTAAATTTTTATTCGTCGCAGAAATAATCCTGGCGTCTATTTTTTTTGTTTTTAAAGAGCCTATCGGCTCTATTTCTCTTTCCTGGATAACGCGCAAAAGTTTAACCTGAAGCGATAGGCTCATATCGCCTATCTCGTCTAAAAACAAGGTCGATTTATCGGCCAGGTCGAACCTGCCCGGCTTATCGGTAAACGCTCCGGTAAACGCTCCTTTTTTGTATCCGAAAAGCTCGCTTTCCAGAAGCCCTTCGGGAAAAGCGCCGCAGTTTACTGATACCATAGGGCTCATGCCTCTTCTGGATTTATTATGTATTAACCTTGCTATAAGCTCCTTGCCGGTTCCCGATTCTCCGGTTATAAGCACGGAACTTTCGGATTGAGCTATTTTGCAGGCTTTTTCCATAACCGATTTAATGTGCTTCGAAACGCCGTAAATGTTTATTCCGGCATCGGCGGTATCGTCATTATTCTGACAAAGGTCTTCGAGCAGAGTCGATGTTTTGTCTATAAAAGCGTTGTAATGTTTTTTTTTAAAAATCTTCGAGTCTATAAATTTTTCGTAATTTAATTTTTCTATATTGCCGGGATGAATTATATGGTCTATATTGTGTTTTATTAAAAAAGCTATGTCCTGCCAGTTTAAATCCGTTATATTATTAACGTAAACATAAAGTTTAACGTTCCTTTTCGGGGTTATCTTAGAGACCGCCGAGGCGTTAGTCCGGCTGTATTCCGCAATAATATAAGTATCGCTGTTAAAATTAGACGGAAGGTCTTTTACGCCGTTAAGTTCGGTTATCTTTTCCTCGTCGGCCGTTTTTACCAGAGCCCGCTTAATAAGAGCGCGGCTCTCTTCCCGTTCCGATATAATATAAATAATAGATATGTTTTTTTCCGTTTGACTAATATTATTCATATTATTTATAATTTATATATTATGCTTACTATAATCGTTGACGGATATAATTTTATATTCAACTCTTATTTTAAAATACGTTTTAAATCGGACGAACTTCAAAAATTAAGAGAAGAAACTATAAATTTTTTATCAAAATATTATAATGTAAAAAGAAATAAAGTGGTAGTGGTTTTTGACGGATACAATACCGGCGAGCCTTCCGAGTCGAGATACAACCGTCAAAATATTGAAATAATCTATTCTAAAAAAGACGAAAAAGCGGACGACGTAATCGTAAGATTAGCAAAAAGCATTACGGGAAGCCTGCTGATAGTCACGAATGATAACGATATAAGGCGGCGCGCTTCGAGCGCATCCTGTTCCTGTTTAGACGTGGACGAGTTTATAAGGCTGGCGGAAAATATAATAGCGCAGGGAATATACGGCGGCGGTATCGAAAGCATTGCGGAAGGGGCGGAAGAGGAAGATTATGAAGACGGGATATCAGGCAGAAGGGGAGGGGGCGCAAAAAAAGGCAATCCGCACCGCCTTTCTAAAAAAGAAAGGCTTAAAATGAAAAAAATCAAAAAGCTTTAACCCTAATCCGGGGTTACTTTCGTAAAAATCTTTTTTATCTGTTCGAGCTGCGTTTCGAGCCTTGCGTCTATTTCGCCAAAATCCGTTTTTATTATAACGCCGCCTCCAGGCAGGTTGGCGTCCGGGATGAAGTTCATTGAAGCCTGCCTTTCTATCAAATTTTTTACCGCTTCGGGATTTTTATTTAAGACGGCGTAATCTGCGGGATTTAAGCATACGGTAAACTTTACGGCGTCCGAAGATTTATTTACCGCATCGGCTATTATTCCGGCGATTAGGCTGCTGTCGGCGGCGGTTTCCGCTTTTACTATAGTTTCCGCTATTTTTAAAGATAATTTTATTACGTCCTGTTTGACGTCTTCGTATAATTCGTTTTTAAATCTTTCTATGGATTCCGAAGCCCTGAAGATATTTCCGACCCCTTCTTCCATCGATTTTAAGGCATCTCTTTTGCCTTGGCCGAATCCTTCCGAATAACCTTTTTTGCGGGCTTCCTCAAAAACGGCGCTTTCTTTTTCTTCGTATGCCTTTGCGGTTTTATATTTATAGCTTTCTATATATGCAATGATGAATTTTTGAAGGGAAGGAGGAACGGATTCCAACGCGGCGGTTAATTCTTTATTGTCTTCGGATTTTTCGCTCCTCAGTATATTTACTAAAAGCGTTTTTTTTCCGTCGTATAAAGCATTTCCATCCATATCTAGTTCGCGGTCTTTTAAAATTTTGCTCATACGAGTTTTTCGCTTTCGCTTTTTACGGCAAGGCTTACTTTGCCTTCGTCTTCAAGTCTTCTGGCGACTTTCAGTATTTCGTGCTGGACTTTTTCTACTTCCGAAAGCTTTTTGGGTCCCATAGCTTCGAGGTCGTCGTTAATCATTTCCTGCGCTCTCTTGGAGACGTTTGCCAGAATTTTGGTTCTAAGTTCGTCCGAAGCCGTTTTTAAAGCCAGAACAATCTGGTCGTGGGACACTTCCCTTAAAATTAACTGCATAGATTTATCGTCCACGCTCGCAAGGTCGTCGAACGTGAACATAAGCTCCCTTATTTTTTCGGCTTCTTCTTTATCTAATTTTTCTATATCCGCAAGTATAGGCTCTTCTATGGATTTATCCATATTGTTTAAAATGTCCGCCACTATTCTAACGCCGCCGACTAATTTGCTCTGCGTCGAACCTGTAGATTTCAACTGTTCCTGAAGCACCTCGTCGAGGTCTTTGATTACGCCGGGCGGAACCCTTTCTAATTTGGAAAGCCTGAAAACTACCTGCGACCTGATGGAAGAGGGCAGAAGGCCTATTACCACCGCCGCCGACATAGGCTCTAAGTGTCCCAGTATAAGCGCGATTGTCTGCGGATGTTCGTTTTTTACGAAATCGGCTATAATATGGGGGTCAAGCCATTTTAAGGTCTGGAGTCCTTCCTCTTCTATGGGTCCGTGCAGGTTATCCAATATTTTTTTTGCTTTTTCCGGGTCTAAAGATTTTGCTATAAGATTTTTTACGTAGTCGTCTCCCTTTACTACGATGCCGACTTTGGAGAAATTAGAATTGAAGTCCTTGAGAACGTTTTCCGAATCGTCTTTTTCGATAGTAGGAAGCTGGTCCATATATTTGGTAATTTTTTGAATTTCCATTAATTCCAGCCTTTTTATTATTTCCGATGCGGCATCGTCGCCAACGGAAACAAGAAATATAGCCGCCTTTTCGGGGCCCGAAAATCTTCTAGCCATATATTTATATCTCTCTATTAGATTCTTTAAGTAAATTTTTTACGTAATTCGTCGCCGCATCCGGGTCGGCTTTTACTATGTTGACCGCAACGTCCTTTACGTTAGGCTCCGGCCTCTGAATTGATTCCTGTTTTATCTGCGCCAGCGTTTCGAGTCTTTCTTCCTGCGCCAGTCTTGCAGGCAAGCGTGATTCGTATGCGGTAATATATTTCATTAAAGGACGCAGAATAATCAGTATTAATAATACTATGCCTATTAAAATAACGCCGTATCTGACTATTTCTCCGAGATTCGATTTAATAACGGACGTTATGGACTTTTTAGGCGGAGCGGGTATCGCGTAGCGTATTCTCTTGAACGGAATATTCGCTACCACGACCTTGTCTTTAGCGGCTTTAGAATAGCCTATAGCCGTTTTGACGATATTATTAAAGAGGGTCATTTCGGAAGAACTTCTCGGGATATATTTTACCGACGGCTTGCCTTTGGAGGACGTTGTCTTTTTATATGTTCCGTTGACGAGAACCGAAGCATAAACCCTCTGCACCGTTCCTACAGGATACGAAATCTTTTCTATTTTCTTCGACACGTCGTAATTGGTAGTTTCTTTTTTGACGGTGTGAGTACTCGGTTTTACCGTAGGAAAAGGCGTCTTTCCCGGCGGAAGGTTCGATTTTGCTCCCGGAATTCCGTACGGCTTTAAAGCGCCGGTAGAAGAAGACCTGTATGTCTGCTGGGAAACTATAGCCGTAGTATTAGGGTTATACGTTAATTTAGATTCCGTTTTTTTTGAAAAATCTACTTTTACATATACTTTAGACGTAACGTTTCCTTCCCCTACGACGGGTATGAGCATAGAATTTATTTTATCTTCTAAATTTTTTTCG
>JAJYJN010000079.1 GCA_021789455.1 bacterium
ATTTTTAAAGCCGGGACCCGGCAGGGTAAAAGTAGGACAGAGCGTCATCAATCAGCTGTTAAAACCGAACGCAAAAAAGACGACGGAGCAGATTAAAAATTTAAAAACTACCGAAAAGAAACTCGAGGTTTCGCTTAAAACCGTCAAAAGTCAAACGCTTCCTGCGTGGATTAAACATGTTTCATTAGGCGCATTGATTTATATGGGCTACGGTTATTATACTCAGACGGGATTAACGGAAGGTTCTCTTCAACTGCAAGAAAATCCGCCTGCAAGCGGCAATAACGGCTATAACGCATTTAACGTGAACAGGGCGTATTTAATATTTCTGTATCATCAGGATAACTGGTTTTTAAAAGTTACGCCAAATATTAATAAATCGGACAATAGTGCTTACAGCGGCGGATCTACAGGCGGCAACGAGTATTTCAGACTGAAATACGCATTTTTGCAGTTCAATCATGTTTATGACGCAAACGGTTGGACGGTTAACCTTAAAGCGGGGCAGTTTCCGACCCCTATGGTCGCATGGGAAGACGGTTTATTGGGTTATCACGTAGCGGAAAGAACCCCGTGGGGTTTCTTAAACGTAACCTCTACACAGGTGGGACTCGGCGTTTCCGGCAAATACAGGTCTAACGGAAGGGTTTACCTTGCATATAACGCTGGTTTCTTTGATAACGCCGCATTTCACGCCAACGAAACGGTGGACCAGAAATCTCCTCAGGCAAGATTAACTATTTATCCATTAGGAGCGGATTCCGGTTTAAACGGACTCAGCATAAGCGGATATTATGCCTGGGCTGAAGACAATTCAAGTTTTGGAGATGCTGCTATAGGTCCAAATACCAACAGTCCAGAAACAAGAGTTTCGGCGGTACTAGATTATAAAACGCCCAACGCAAATATCGCACTGCAATACGATTATGCTATAAACCACATAGTGGAACCGGGCGCAGGCGAAAGCGGGGATAGCGACAGTTATTGCGGAATAGAATCGGACGTTTACGGTTGCTACACATCCAGCACTATGCCGTTAATAACAAGTTTGTATAGCGGTCATAACGTCGAACACGGTTACGACGCTTTCGGATACTACAATATTCCTAATACAAGATTTGGCGTTTTCGGGCTTATCCAGAGATATTATTATGAGGCTACAAATTACAATGCAACCGGCGATTCATTGACCGGCGGCAATCCTTTCGATTTTCAGAGAAGCGTAGCCGGCGTCGCTTACCGTCTTAATAAACACGTAACGCTTACCGCCGACTGGCAGAACTACCAGTTTTTAAATGCCAGCAATTATAGAAGTTTAGCTTCGACAAGTTCGCAATATTTAGATTACGGCCAGTGGATGGGGCAGACCAACGCCTTTTTCATGCAGGCAAGGATTGCATTCTAGGCTCTTGACTTAATAGCTTTTCTCTCTATCACCTCCCTGATACCCGCCCTAAAAAGCGGGTATTTTTGTTTTAAAATTTGATATAATCAATACATGTTATTAATAAAAAAAAGGTATCTGATTTATTTATTTTCTTACTTCATTAAACTTAATAAGTATTTTACCACGTATAAAAAAAGTATCGACATTACAGAGGAAGTTTCTATGTTATAGGTTCGTTAAAGCCTTATTATCCCTGTATTTAGACCATGATATTTTCTGGTCTAACATAGATATTTTTGAAAATCTTTTTCTGAAAGAAATTATTTTGCCGATAGAACTTTCGGAGATACCTATATCCGCCGCAAATGTTATATTTTGCTTTAAAAGATAGAAACCTAGGTCGTTAAGCCTTTCTATAAAACGTATTATATTTTCGCCTATTAGCCAATACAAACGGGGGTCGGCTTTCTTCTTAGAACGCATAGTGGCATCCGAAGCAGATGTATCGTCTAAAACGCCGATAGTGGCTTCGAATTTTTTTCTTCTGCCGAGCAAAGGATCTAATTCGGGAAAATCGTTAAGCATATTATCGAGAATCCCGCGAATTTCTTTTTCCAAAGGACGCAATTCTTTTGCGGGTTTTTCTCGTGATTCGTTTATTTCGCCGAATTCTTTTAAAATAGGTTCTATAACTTCCTGAACGGCTTTGCGGTAGCGGTAATATTTCTGAAGGCTTGCCGTATCTTTTAAAAAATCGGCTTTATTGGTGGTTAAAATTAACGAAAGACCCGGCATTTCTACTACTCCCGATATATAATCCGGATTTTTTGCAGAAATTCCCAGCCAGTCCCATCCGTGTTTTATGACTTTTCCGCAAGTAGATATCGCTACGCCCCTTTTTTCTTCGTCGAGCGGTTCTTTATATTTTCTGACGAAACCGACCCCGACGGGTTTCCCCTTTTTTCCGAAATGGATTTTAAAGGCATTGCTCTTTTCGAACTGCATCATTTCGGATAAATTTATTTTTTCTTCATTAACGTAAAAATTTATGCCGTTTTTATAAATAAACCTTAAAGCAGTTTGAAAAGTCGGATCAAGTATTGTATAAAAATGTTTTTGAATAGTTTTCCTAATAAACTCTGGGTTAAGCAGTTCGGAATGATTTGATTTAAAAAATATCGATACGGCGGTTCCATGATGTGGATTAAGTAATTTTGAATCGGTCGATGCCGGCGTTATATATTTCCATGGTGCCTTTTCATCGTTTTCGAGTTTCCATCTTGTTGCGCCGCGGAAATTTCCGTTTGCCGTTTCCGTAATAACTTCTTTTGCTATAAGCAGGGATAATTTTGCGCCGACGCCTGCAAAACCGATTCCCATGCCTCTGGTCTTTGTCGTCGATGCGATATTGTGATATCCGTCCAATTCTTTTTTATTCATTCCTTTCCCGTTATCTATAACGGTCAGGATATATTTTTCGGAATCGACGATAAACCTTATATCGCTTGCATGAGAATCGAGCGAATTAGCGACGAGTTCTGTAACGATAACTTCTTCCTGCGGGAAAGGATAGGAATCGCGTATATCTTCCAACAGATGATGTAAATTTACCTTTGTTTCGCCCATTTGTGTTTCTTTGCCGGCATTTATTTTAATGAATTAAGGTAATAAGCAACATATTTAACCTGTTTATTTGTTAAAATTTGCGAACAGTATGGATCCATTCTGCAGCTTCTAATTGCCTTTTCCGTCTGCTTAAGCGAAAGATTTTTATTTCCCCAACCGGCAAGCGTTACTATATTGTCGATTCTTTTTCTTTTAACGAAAGAATGGCAGCGGATACACCCCGATTTTATAACAATTCTTTTGCCTTTTAATATATTAAGTTTACGGTTGGTTCTAACGAAAGACTTCTTATGTAAAGCAAAACTATTTTTAACTAAGATAAATAAAAATACGGTAAAGAATAAAAAAGAAGTTAATAAAAATATTTTTCTGATAGTCATTTAAAATCTCCGTTTAAAGTTTTAATTTTATATAACTTTTATATTATAGCATCCAGATGAATATTTTCAATTAAAACTTATATATTCTTTTTTGTTGTTCTACCAACATGATAATGTCACTTATTACCAAAATAATAATGTCACCTTTAAGGTAATGCTATAAAATATTCTCCTGTAATTATTCTATGGGGAGGATACAATGGCAAGGGACATTATCATGGCGACGCGAACAGAGCTAAACAGACTGCACGTAATTAAAAAGATTTTAGAAGGCGGCATTACGCAAGCCAAAGCGGCGGAACTGCTTTCGTTATCCTTAAGGCAGGTAAAAAGATTAGTTAAAAAAGTAAAATTAACCGGCGATGGTGCGGTCGTGCATTCCTTACGAGGAAAACCTTCGCATAGGAAACTTTCGGACGAGGTTAGATTAAAAGTGTTAAATCTATATAAAGAAAATTATACAGACTTCGGACCTACGCTATTTTCCGAAGACCTCTCTGACAGTCAAACAATTGATGGAATTGTTATTAAAAATCCGTTTATTGTCGATAAAATAAGCAAATAAAAGCATATTAAATGTTAAAGTCGTCTGTTATCATTAAAAGCGTCAGCGTTTATTTATTTGTTTTATTAACGATTGCCTTATTTTATCAATAGTTTTTATAAATTTGCGGGCAATTTCTACAGCTCTTTTTGCCTCAGGCTCGGTTACTTCCGAAAAATCATCATAGTCTGCTTCATTTCTTAAAGACATTAATTCCTGGTATATTTTTCCGGTTTCAAGATTAACCGCTTTGTCTTTTACGAAATGAAGCGAAAACATGGTTTTGACGCCGTCGTGTTTCGCAGGATCAATACCTTTTAAAATAAGCAGTGACCTTGCGGCATGATATACGGAATAGTAGCTTCTGTTTGCCGATGTTTTAAATCTCTTGGATTTTAGGTTAAATAAGGCATCTTCAAGCATTTCATTTGATTTTTGAAATCTTAAATCAGATAATGCCGTTTTTTCGTCACGGGTTAATTCCATATAAAACAACTCCGTCTTTTTTAATGTTTTGATAAAAACCTGTTTTAAATCTTTTGTTATTATTAAATGAATGCAATGGAACTATTGTTACGGAAAATGGGATACCTGTTTTAATTTCTTCCTCATAAAAAATATCGTTTATAAAAGAAATTTCCTTAAGCGATTTTTTACCTACGACTACAAGAACGTCCATATCGGAATCTTCCGAAAAATCGCCCCTTACCCGTGAACCGAAAGCCGTGACGCTCATTATATTGCTTCCTGCCTCGGTTTTTATTTTGTCTATAATTCTTTTAAATGAATCGGTTTCATATGAATACATATAATTATTTTATCATAATTCAACAATAAAAGTGTTGCGTAGTGAAAAAGAAATTTCGTTTTTAAAGGTGTCAGATTTATTTATTCTTTTACTCCCGATTGGGTTTACGGGCAAATCAACCCGACTAAGAAGAAAATTAAAAGCATTTATTTTCACTTACATTCTCCATTTTTATTTTTAAATCTGATATAATCAAGACATGTTTTACGATAATTTTAATAAAGACGGCGGTCTTAGTTTCGGAATAAATACCGATTCGTTTTTCGGCATCGGGTTCGGGCTTCTCGGAGATAATAATCCTGGTCGCCTGCAAGCATCGTTCGACGGTTTCTTTAATCTTTTAGATTCGTATAAAA
>JAJYJN010000080.1 GCA_021789455.1 bacterium
TGCCTCCTTCCCCCCTGCCCCAATAAGAAACATACTGGTTAGTCTTAGGTCCGAAATCAGGATATTTTGGGTTTGCCGGAATAAAACGGTTTTTCCCGTCGTTCCATAAATGCTTAAAACCTTCTACAAATCTTTTTTCTTCGCCGGGCATGTCTTTAAATAAATATCCTCCGTTTACCGTTTCATCTATCAACTGTTTGTATGATATCGCTTTAAATTTTCCGGAACCCCTTTCTCCGACTCTTTTTAACGGCATATATATTCTGTAGGGGTCGTAAACCGTCTGAGTTCCCGCCACACCCCTCGGACATACGGAATGCGCCCCGTCGACAAACGGCTTATCCGGCGAATAATAAGTTCCGGTATATATTATAGAGTCTTTTACGGGTGTAGAATATTTTATATTCGGTTCCGTAGTCTGTATATCGTAAGGATTGCCGAAAATATTGAGAAGCGTTCCGTTAAACATCCTCGTCATTATCCCGCAATCGCTGTGGCACTGTTTGCAGGTGGAATATTTTACGACTTCGCCCGGCCATGTTTCGGGTCTGCGCGGAAACGTATATTTACCCTGATAGCCGAGTAAACCCCCTGCCCACTGCGTCAAACCGGCTCCCGTCGCAACCGCCGTAACCCCAAATGTTCCTAATTTAAGAAAATCTCTTCTATTCATTTTATTCTTTGCCATTATAAAACCTCCTTATTTATTATTATCCGGGGTTATTTCTTCCGGTTTTTCTTCCCAGCCCAAAAAATATCCGAAAACAAACAATATTACAATTCCCATTCCGAACATTCCTATACCCGATATATATCCGTCAAAGCCCCAAAACGGAATATGCAGAACAGCCAGCCCCTGTCCTATTTTAACCGGAAGCTGACCGCCTATAACGGTATCGTACCTCATCTCCCAGACACCGACGGTAACTATAAAATCTAATATCGCTGTCCAGATTAAAGACCTCCTTATCTTTCTAAATACGAGAAATAAAAAAGCGGGTATGATAAGCCCAAGCCCTATCTGCGTTACATGGTAATTAAACCAGAGAGGGCCGTGTCCCGCATAAGAGTAAACCGCATGCCAGCCGTCGTAAACTCCTTTCGAATTATAACCCCTTACCGAATAAAGCCATTCGATAAGGTCGAAAAACAAGTCCGCAAATATTGCAAATACTAACGCTTTATTAAGAACTTCCAGCGTATCGGATTCAACCTTATTTTTATCCGAAAAAAAGGTAAAACCGATTGTATATAAAAGACCGACAAAAGCTATGCCGGAAACAACGGCGGACGTTATAAACATCGGAGGAATATCGGGGTCAGACCAGAGCGCCCTTGCTTTTATGGCGCCGAATAAAAAGCCGACGTAACCGTGAAAGAGAAGGGACAGAATAATTCCGAGAATCGATATTACCCATAAGGCTTTATGGTCTCTTTTTTTAGTTTTTTCCGACAAATCGGAACTGCCGAAAGATATAAGCTTTGCTACCTTTCCTCTTATCCCGCTCTCGGTTTTAGCCTTTTTAATATTATCTTCCCTGAATAAAAAATACATTTCGAATATGTTTATGATGACAAAAACCGTCCATATAATAATAAACATTGCTAAAGGCGAGTAAGGAAAATGGTCCCTGAAATACAATTCCCACATCGCTCTTTGCGGCTGCAAGGCATCCGCCAAAGGCGCCATTGCCGCAAGCAGAAGCATTGCAAAGCTTGCAATAAGCGCCAGCTTGGATATCGGTTTAAGTTTTTCCATGTGAAAAAGATGATATAAAGCGCCGACTACAAAGGCTCCCGCCATTAAACCGGAAAGAAATGGATAAATCACTATCGGAAGCCCCCAGTAAACATTTTCCAGCGTTCCGTAAGAGCCGTTAATCGCAAGAGGATTCATATACTGAAACATAATATAAACTCCTTTATTTTAAAAATAATTAAATTAACCTGCATAAGGGCGTTCTTTTTCTTCTAAATAGGGAAGAACCGGTTTTTTACCGAGTTTTTCGTAAGCAGTAGTAGTAAGACCCATAGTGTAGGTGTAAACCATCTTAACTTTATCGGGATTAGTGTAATTCGCAAGGTCGCCGTCTAAGCCTATATAATAAACCTGAGGGTCAGTACCGAATCCAACATTTAATCTTGAAACCTTGTTTGTAGCGATTAATTTAGAAACCTCACTTTCCGGGTCGTTCGTATCTCCGAACTTCATCGCCCTTCCGACGCACGAAGTAACGCATACCGGTAAAAGGGGAACATATGACTTTTCATGCGAAACCGACGCCCTTCCCGCACACATATTACATTTATCAGCAGTATGCTGAATCGGGTTTGCAAATCTCATATCGTAAGGACAAGCCTGAACACAGGTAAGGCACCCTATGCACAGGTCGTAATCTATTTCAACCTGACCGGTTTCTAATTTATAAGTCGCTTTCACCGGACAGACCTCGACGCACGGCGGATTGTCGCAGTGATTACAGGTTCTGGGAAGAAAAACTCTCTTCACATTGGGAGTAAAATTCCCTTCGTCCGTCACGACTAAACCCTTTTCATCGGGAACCATCTCTCCTACTTCCATAACGTCTACGACCCTTCTGAAAACCCCAAGCGGAACGGTGTTTTCGTTTTTACAGCTTACTACGCAAGCCTGACATCCTACGCATTTGTTAATATCTATTACGAAAACGAAATGATGTATTTTAGGTCTTATTTTTTTTATCCTGTAAAACTTATCATGAAAAATCCGTGCATGGAGAGGATTCTGTATCGTATCCTGCCAGCGGTCCCATCCGTCTTTTATATACTGGGACGGATTCATCCAGTTCATCCACCTGTGGTTTTTTAAAGGTCCGGTAGGAACGCCTGTATTTTTTTCGGGCGCATCTAAATCGCCGCCACCGTTTACTTTTTTAATCTTTTTTACCGGAGCGGCTAAAACTTCTTTTGCATTAGATAAACCGAGTATTCCTAGAGCCCCTGCCGCCAATCCTCCTAGTCCGAGCATTTTAAGAAATTTTCTCCTGCCGGAAATTTCGTCATCTTTCACGACGTTACCGGTTCCATCCCTGGCCCCGGTCTTTTCGATTTTTCTTTCATTTTTCATTGCTTCTTCGTCTGCCTTTTCTTCTTTCTTCTTCATTTAATTCCCCCTATTTAAATTTTATTGCTGTTTATATAATTTATAAGGCACCCTGAATATCCCCGAAGGGCTCGGAACCGGAATTGCGGCAACCTCTTTTCCTGTAAGGACATTAAAGACGTTTACGGAATTGCCGAAATAATCCGATGCGTAAATCAACTTTCCGTTTCCCGAATAAGCCATAAACATAATTCTTCTTCCAGCTTTTATGTTTTTTATAACCTTCATATTTTTTACATCTATAAGCGTTAAATAATCATGCGCTTTACCGCTGTAATTAACGGCTAAGGTTTTGCGGTTCGGAGAAAATATTATAAAAATAGGATACCCGATAAGACTAACCGAACCTGTTTCTTTTTCTGTCTTTAAATTCACTTCGACTATCTTCTTTTCTCCGGCAGCTGGAATATAAGCCGTTCCGTCATATACGGAATAAATGCCGTAATGGGGTATCTGATGAGGAAAACTTTCTTTTTTGCCATAGTTTACGATATGGTATTTAAAGGTTTTCAGGTTTAATACCCCGAACTTTTGGCCTATGAGAAAAGCGGCGATATAATCGTTGCCGGAAACTAATGCGTCTATGGGAAAATGCCCTATACGCTTTATTTTTTTTACGACTTTAAAATTATTCGTATTAACTATCCATATCCGGTCTTTATCCATAAGCTCGAATATTAGGTAGTTTTTATAAAACTCTGCGCCGATATTTCTCGAACCCGTCTTTATCGTATGGAGTACTTTAAAGTTTTTATTTAATATTACTACGTCTTGAGGCTTATAACCTGCAACGGCTATAAAGTTTTTCGAAAGGCAGAAATCGACCGTATCGCCGGATACCTTTTTTTGCAGTATGATTTTATCGGTTTCAGGGTCTATTTTGGATAAATATCCGTTCCTGCCCAAGGCGTAACCGTAACGATTTCCGAAATATACTATGACGTGCGTTCCGTTTCCTATAGGGTTTACCCTGCCCGCCAATCCGTTATGCGATATAATGCCGAGAGAGCCGCCCGCCCTTTCCACTACGTAATACTTAGCGGCAAAAACGTTTTTGGAGGAAATAAAAACGGCTGTAAAGGCAATAAAAACTACATAAAACACGCCGGGTCTTCCTGAAAGTAATCCCCATAAACGGCATATGCCCGCGCTCTGGAGCCGCCGTTGCAGATTCTTAAATAATTGCATTTTTCACATCTCCCTTTTAGTTTTCTAGGAGTTTGTCTTAATTCCAAAAATAATTTATCGTTATTTATTATTTCAAAAAAATCCCTTTCTTTAATATTTCCTCCGCTATATTTGAAAAATGGATCCGGTTTGACAAATCCCGAATAATCTATGTTTATTATTCTATTGCCGGATTGATTTCCGCCCCAGTTTAATATTTTGTCATGCATATTTTTATAAAATTCAGGATAAAACCGTTTAAACATTGCCAGAAGAAGAATTGCGTCAGGCTCGTTGTTACCTGTAACTATGCTTATAGGTATGCCGTTTCTGACATAATTGAACGCCATTCCCGAGATATACAGAGATATTCTTTTATGGATAGATTTATTTATTTCGGATATATTGTTGCCTCTTCCGGAATAAACAAGATGCGATATATATATTTTTTTTACCCCTTCTTTTTCGGCTAACTTAAATATAAATCCTAAATCCCTATAATTATACGATGTAAGCGATGTCCTTAAACCGGCGTTTATTCCGTTGTCCTTAAGCAATCTTAAGGACTTAATAGAAGCTTTATACGCTCCTTCTTTTTTTCTGAATCCGTCATGGGTTTTTTCGCTTCCGTCTATACTTATTCCGACATAATTAAACAATGATTTTATAGAGCCGACATTCTCTTCATTTATCATCGTACCGTTTGAAGAAAGACTAACCGCAAAGCCTTCATCTTTAAAAATTTTTGCTATATCGAAAAGATAAGGCGACATAAGGGGCTCGCC
>JAJYJN010000010.1 GCA_021789455.1 bacterium
TTGCTAGTACTTTCGTGATGGCGGCAGTTAAAGTTGTTTTGCCGTGGTCAACGTGACCTATGGTTCCTATGTTGACGTGAGGCTTAGATCTGTCGAATTTCTCTTTGGACATTTAGTTCTCCTCCTATAAAAAAATATTCGTTTTTAAAATATTCTAAATTATTTTTATTGGAGCCCATGATCGGGATTGAACCGATGGCCTCTTCCTTACCAAGGAAGTGCTCCACCACTGAGCTACATGGGCATACATCATAAACGTATCTTAAAAAATGGAGCGGGAAACGGGGTTCGAACCCGCGACATTCAGCTTGGAAGGCTGACGCTCTACCAACTGAGCTATTCCCGCATTAAAAAATATTAATATTTTAAATCATAACTTCATATTTCAATAATATTTACCGAATATGAAATATATTTAAAATTAAGACTTAAATGGTGGAGAGGGAAGGATTCGAACCTTCGTAGACTCGCGCCGACAGATTTACAGTCTGTTCCCTTTAGCCGCTCGGGCACCTCTCCTTAACACCCAACCCAATCAGATTTAAATCTTAATTATAGTAAAATTATTTCTAAAACTATATGGAGCTGGCGATGGGAATCGAACCCGCAACCTGCTGATTACAAATCAGCTGCTCTGCCATTGAGCTACGCCAGCAAGTCAAAAAAATTCCCAAAAACCCCGCAATATTTAGAAACTTTAATAATAACAAAATCTTTAATAATTTGTCAACATTTTTTTTCCTTAAACCATTCATACGTCATTTTAATACCTTCGCCGAAATTTACTTTAGGCTTAAAACCAAGGTCTTTTTCTATCTTTCCGATATCTAAACAGCTTGTTTTCTGCTCTCCCTGCTTAGCAGGACCGTGAACCTGTTTAAAACTTTTATTAAAATTTTTATTAATTTCTTCAAATAAAGTGTTAACGCTGATTTCTATAGATGTTCCGACATTATATATGCCGACTTTATCGATATATTTAAGAGCTAAAATATTCGCCTCGGCAACGTCTTTAACGTATACATAATCTCTAGTCTGCTCCCCGTCTCCGTTTATTACCGGCTGCTCTTTTTTTAGCATTTTATTTAAAAAAATAGCGACTACCCCCGCTTCGCCGTGGGGATTTTGCCTTGGACCGTAAACGTTGCCGTAACGCAGAGAAATATATTTTAATCCGTAAACTTCATGATAAAAATTTAAAAATTTATCTGCAGTAAGCTTTGCTATGCCGTAAGGAGATAGCGGCCATTCCGCATGAGTTTCTTTTGTAGGCCTATCGTCCGTATCTCCATATATAGCTCCGCCGGTTGAAGAAAAAATGAACTTTTTAATCTTAAAATCGTTAGAAAGTTTAATTAAATTAATGGTTGCCATAATATTAGTCCTGGCATCGAAAATAGGATCGGCAACGGACTTTCTGACGTCTATCTGGGCAGCTAAATGATATATTATATCCGGCTTTTCTTCCGAAAATATTTTTTCAATTCCGTTAAAATCGTTAATATCCGACCGTATTAATTTTGCAGTTTTATTGACGTTATATTCAAAACCGCTTGAAAGATTATCGATTATCGCAACCTCATGATTATTATCCGCAAGCATATCGACTATATGGCTGCCTATAAATCCCGCTCCCCCAGTTACCAATATTTTCATCGGTTAGTTTTCTCCTTAAATATTATAATTAAATTTTTTTATAGCTCTATAAATAGTACGATTAAGCGTATCCGGTATAGAAATATATGTTGTATATATCCTCGCAATATTTCTAAAAAATATTTAATATTGTTAGAAATTTATCCGATCAGTTTTGCGGCATAAAGCGAAAAATAGGTTATAATAATATCGGCGCCCGCCCTTTTCATAGAAGTAAGCGTTTCTAAAACCGCAAGTTCTTCGTCGACGTAACCCATTTTAGCGGCGGCCTTTACCATGGAATATTCTCCCGATACGTTATAAGCGGCAAGAGGTCTTTTAAAAGTCTGTTTTATTTTGTAAATTATATCCAGATAGCTTAACGCCGGTTTTACCATAATGATATCCGCGCCTTCTTCTAAATCAAGCTCGGTTTCCAGTACCGCTTCGTCTGAATTCGCCGGATCCATTTGATATGATTTTCTGTCGCCGAATTTAGGGAAACAGTCGGCTGCATCTCTAAAAGGCGAATAAAATGCGGAAGCATATTTTGAAGAATAAGACATTATAGGTATATTTACAAATCCTTCATCGTCTAAAGATTCCCTTATTTTTCTTATCCTTCCGTCCATCATATCCGAAGGGGCTATAATATCCGAACCTGCTTTTGCGTAAGAAACGCTAATTTTTGCAAGATATTCCAACGTTTCGTCATTTTTAACGTAACCTTTTTCATCGACTATACCGCAATGGCCGTGCGAAGTATAATCGCACATGCATACGTCGTTAATAATTAAAATATCGGGATATCCGTCTTTTACGGCTTTCACGGTCTGCTGCATTATTCCGTTATCAGAATAAGCCTCGGACGCAAATTCGTCTTTATGCTCCGGAATACCGAAAAGAAGTATGCCGCCTATTTTTAAATCTTCGACTTTTTGAAGTTCTTTTAAAAGTTCGTCTATAGAATAGCGAAACTGCCCGGGCATAGTGCCTATAGGTTCCTTAATTCCTTTTCCGTGCGAAACGAAATAAGGCATAATAAATTTTGACGGGTCCAATTTAGTCTCTTGAACTAATTTTAATAATTGAGGCGAATTGCGAAGCCTTCTAGGTCTTACGAAAGGATAGTTTAAATTCATAATTTTAACCGTGTAATATAATTATTTTTTTCTATTATACACTTATTTTAGAAATAATAAAATAAATTTGAAACAAGCGGTTGTATAAAAAACCCGTCAACGCTTTATTATTTCAATATTTCAAATGATTTTGTAACACAAATTTAACATAAATTTAACATAATTGTAACAAAAATTTCATAATTTTTTAACTAAATTTATGATATAAATGAAAAACGCGCTTAAATTTATAATATTAATTAAAAAAATAAAAAGGAGGTACTTATTTTGGACAAAAGAAAACTTCACAAAAGGAAAAAGACTGTGCTTAAGAAGAAAAAAATGGGCTATCAGGAATTCATCGATAAAATAAATTTAATTCATAAAGAAAGACGCGAAATGGAAAATTTTTTGAGAAGAGTGTGGGTGTTTAACGCCGAAGACGTCCTCGAATATATGGAAATAAAGAAAAAAAACGAAAAAATTCTTGAAGAACATATAAGACAAAAAGCATTGAGAGAATCAGGCGGAAATCCGGATAATGCCGAATTAAATACAAGTTTAAATGCCGAATCCGAATTAACGTCAGGCCTTCATATAGATAAAATGACCGAATAGGATTCGCATTTCACATACAAAAAAAACAAAAAGCATGACCAAGCGGGCCAAAGGAAAAGCTGTTTATTTTCCGCATACGAAACAGTCAATTTAACATAAAAGTTATTTGCAGAAAATTAATCCGACGCTTTTTCCTTGGCTATCATTTAACAAATAACAAAATTTTCCGCCGGTTTCCCCGTATAATAGCCCTGGGCGTAATCGACTTTAAGCTCCTTAAGTTCGTTGAGAACTTCTTCGGATTCGATAAATTCGGCGATAGTTTTTATGCCCATTTCTTTTGCGATAGAAATAGAGCTGACGACGACTGCCCTGTCCATTTTATCTTCAAAGATGCCCATTATAAATTCGCCGTCTATCTTGAGAAAATCTATGGGAAATCTTTTAAGATACATAAACGAACTGAAACCGGAACCAAAATCGTCCACGGCAAACCTAAATCCTTCGTATTTAAGATTTGCTACGAACTTTTCGAGAAGGGAAATATTTTTGACGGTCTCTCTTTCCGTAAGCTCGAAAACTATTTTGGAAGTATCTATGCGGTACTTTAAAGACAGCTGTTTTACGGTCTTGACGTAATCCGCCACTATCAAAGATTTAGGGGAAAGATTGATGAACATATCCAAAGAATAATTTTCGTCTTTAATTTTTTGAAAGGCTTTCTCGAGAAGTATTAAATCCAACTTGTGGGCGACTCCTATGCTTTCGGCTATTTCTATAAATTCTCCGGCGGATATTATGTTGAAGGATTCATCGCCTTTGGAAGAGATAGATTCTAATTTTATCCTCATAAGCAGTTCGTGGGCGACGGGTCTTCCGGTTTTAATATCTATGATAGGCTGAAAATATGGCAATATTATATCTTTTTCCAAAGCGTCCATAACCATTTTGCTTTTTTCGGAAACTTCTTTAAAAGCCGCTACGGCGTCTTCCTCTTTGGCGATATATACCGTATCTTTTCCCGCTTTTTTTGCCTTATACATCATATTATCAGCCAATAAAAATAGGTCTTTGTCGTCGGAAGCGGAATTAGGATAAACCGATATTCCTATGGAAACGGTAGCGCCGACGGACTTCCCCGTTATTGGTTCTTTAAGCGTAAAAGCCTTTATATTTTCCCTTATATTATTTGCTATCATATAAGACTGCTCTTCTCCCGCTCCGGGAAGAATCATTACGAATTCGTCTCCGCCGTACCTTGCGGCTATATCTTCGTTTCTTTTATCTTTTTCCAATATATCGGCAATGCCCTTCAGGAATTTGTCGCCGAAGTTATGTCCGTACATATCGTTTATAAGTTTAAAATTGTCGAAGTCTATAAATACTACCCCGAAGGTAAAATTATGCCTTTTTGACCTTTCTACTTCGTAGTGTAAAAACTCCATAAAGACACGCTGGTTATAAAGGTTGGTCAGTCCGTCCCTGGTCGCGTAATATTCTAAGTCTTTAGTATATTTATATATCGCTTTGATAGAACCGATGACGTTTAAAAGGGTGGTAAGAACGCTGTTTATGACAAGGCCTTTTACTCCTTCGACTTCGTCTTCGGACTGTACGCCGATGCCCACTATTCCGCCTATATGAGGGGCTTCTAGAATTATCTTTTTCGTCTGAACCATCAGATCTTCTTTTTTAAGGTCTGGCAGTTTAACGTTTCTATCCGATACGTTGTGAAATATTTCGTGTTTCCCCATTCCCTGAACGATAAAAGTGCTTAGTCCGTTGTGATATATGTTTTGGTAAATAATTTCGTCGAATATTTTCTTTGTTTTATCGGTAGGCTCTCCTTTCCAGAACACTTCTATTTCAATAGAACTTTCATCCTCCATAAATATGGAAAAAACGTTATAAACCTTAATAATCTTATTCATTTCGTTTAGCATGTTAAAAACATGCTCTTTCCAGTCTTTAACGACTTCGGAGGTAATAATGAAACGCTCCAATAGTTTAATTTCGAACTCCAAGACGTCTTTATCTACGGCTATATCCCTTAATCTTTCGGAAAGTCCGCTTACGCCATTATATATACGGTTAAACTCTTCGAATTTTAAGTCTATCAGCTTGTTATCTAAAGTTTTTAAATCTTTCACGGTTTTAATGCTCTCTACAGCGCCGTTTATGCTTTTCATTCCGTTTTTTATGGAACGCCTTAAGATTAGCGTTACGAAGACGCCTCCAGCTATAGGGAGGATAAAGATAAGAAATATAATAAGTATAAAATAGCCTTCTAGTCTGCTTCTCAAAAACGACGGGTCGAAAGATACCTCTATGACTCCGTTTACGTCGCCTTTTTTTGCCATGGTATGGCATTTTAAACACATTTTTTGCGCTTTTAAAGGATAAGCATATACGATATTTCCGTTTACGACAGCGTGAAATGGGCGTTTAGTTTTGAATACTTTTTTGACTATAAAATTTTCTTTGCCCTGAGGAATTTTTCCGAACTGTTTATCGACTACGGCTCCTCTAAATATTGAAGTCTTTACTGTATTATCGTTTTTAGAGGATTTTTTTAAAGCATTCATAAAAGTCATAACCTGCTTTTCGTTCCATCCCTTTTTCATAATCTGAAACATAGTATTGAAAGTTTGTCTGGAAATATATTCGGCCGTCGTGTCGCTTTCGTATTTAATTATTCTGTCTCCAAAATTAGACAACAGATAGGCGGATACTCCGGCGACTACTATGCTTGTAGAAACGGCTATACACAGTATGAATTTATCTAATCTTCTAAAAAATTTCGGCAATTTGATTTGCATGTAAAATATTATTTTAATTTAAGATGTTAATTATATTTATTTTTTTATTATACTTATTTATTAAATGAATTATATTAACATTTATTATGATACTAGAGCTTTCAATAAATATTCGTCTATATCCGGCTGTCCTTTTAACCATTCTTTATAATCTTTAGGCACGTCTTTAATAGGCATCCCTTTATGTTTACCGAACGGCATAGTATCGGGTATGCGTGCTTCTTCGGAAAACTTCCAAATAGAACCCCATGAAGTTAATTCCGGTTTTTCTTTTAATATTAAACGTAAAATATCCAAGCAAAGTTTTGCATCGGTCAGCGCATTATGTCTGTCGACAAGAATTTTTCTTACTTCCGGCCTCCGTTCAGGTTCCGTCAATGCATACGTCAATGCCGATAAATTATAAGAATCAAAACCTTGCCATATTTTTTTTGCCATTGCAAGCGTGTCTATTCTTTTGACTTGAGGTTTTCCTATTACCTGCCAGTCGTAATCTATGTTATGCCCTATTATATAGGCAGTATTATCCGGAAGCTTAAATTCGGATGCGGGAGGGCAATCTTTTAATTCGCAGTCCAATATATTATGAATAGCCATAGCGCCGAAAGAAATAGGCTTGCCGGGATTATAGCGTTTGACGAAAGTATCGTCCTGTTCGTTTAAAGGATTGCCGTTAATAATAATACCTGCGGCTTCTATTAAAACAGGCTGGGTAAAGCCGGTTGTTTCGGTATCGAATATTACGGCGGTTTTATTTTCCATCGCTTTCGATATTTTTGAAATTTTTTTCTTCTATATACTTCCTTATCTCTTTTTTATCAATCTTTTCCATAATTTTTTCTTTTTCATCGGGCTTTATTCTTTCAAAAAGATTGCGATAAGTCGTTCTGTTTTTTCTAAAACCTTCTGCATCTTTTCCGTCTCCGCGTTCTTCTTTATCAGCAAAAGAATAATTAACTTTTATCATTTTATATTATTAATTAATTTAACTGTATTTTTGTATTTATAACCCTGTAGAACCGAATCCGCCGTCTTTTCTATCGGTATCTTCATCGACCTTAGGTACTAGGTTAGGCTCTCCCGTCCATACCGGAACTATTAACATCTGGGCTATTTTTTGGCAAGGCAGTAACGTAATAATATCCTTAGACATATTTTTCGTTAAAACGATTATTTCCCCCCTGTATTCATGATCTATAACTCCAGCTTTAATTTCTATTGCTTTTAACGCCAAACCCGATTTTTCTTTTATAATCGCCGCATAACCCGCAGGAAATTCAATTTTGATTCCAGTATGCGCCGAAATTAAAACATTCGGTTTTAGTATGGTCTTTTCGCAGACAAACAGGTCTAATCCCGCATCGCCTTGAATAGCCCTCTTAGGCATTACGGCTTCCGGATGGAACAGTTCAATATTTAAATAAAAATCTGAAAACATTATTTATTATTTAATCCATTTATATATTATATAAAGTTTATTAAATAAAGGTAAATTAACAATTAATAAGTTACTATTATCGTTATCGCAGACCTATTCCCGGCATTACAAACAATATTTGTTAAGACAGGCATATTCGCCTAACGATTTGCGCTGAGGACGTTTAATTTCGTCGTTTCTCTGTTTTTCGCTTAAAACCGGATCAATATCTTCTTTATGCTTGCCGAATATAATAAGAGTAACAACTTCCATGTCTTCCGGAGATTTTATAACTCCCTTAACTATCTCAGGGTTATAACCTGCTATAGGATGTGCGACGTAACCGAGTTCGGTAGCCTTGAGAATAAGAAAAGCAGAAGCCATTCCCGTGTCGAAAAGATAATATTTTCTATAATCAAGGACGCAGTCGTCGGCTGCTTTAGATAAAACTGCTATTATCATAGAAGCGTTCTGCGCCCAAGCGTTGCCTTTCGCAAGAGCTGTTTTCAATTCTTTAAGAACCGTATCTTCATAAACGAACACAAACTTCCATGGCTGATGATTATAACAGGATGCCGAAAGCGAAGCCGACTGAGCTAGCGTCTTTATAAGGTCTTCGCTTATTTCGGTTTTTTCCAACGACCTGTAAGCTCTTCTTGATTCTATTATATCTGATAAGTCCATTTTTATTCTCCGTATATTTAATTAATATGAAATGTGAATTTAATATAAATCTGAATATTTCTATGCAAAATTAAAATTATCCTACCGATCATTCATGTCAACCTTTTCGCATCCTTCCATTATAGCGCTTTCAATAAGTTTTAAATCATCCGAAGAAATTGACCCTCTGAATTTGGAGAGTATATCTCCCTTCACGCCTTTGGGAGATAACGAATTTGCAAAATCCAGAACGCAAAGCTGCATATCGTACGGTAGTTTATCCACCTGGTTTAATATATTTTCCTTTATATGAGCATTTGCCATATTAGATCGCCTTTTATATTTTGCATTAAAAATTATATGTTGATATTATTATTTTATCAGCTTTTTAAATAAATTCCAAACTATAGAAAATTTTTTAAAGTATATACTAAAATGAAATTTTTCTAAAAATCATATATCCCGACAAAAGATTTAAAAAAATAATGGGAGACAAAAAAATGAGAAAAACAATAAGTAGTAATTATATAGACGAGGAAGAAAAAGAAATTATAGAGTCCTTAAAGGATATTGAATCAGCCATAATAACTCCAATCTTAATTTTTAATTTAAGACAGGTTATCAATAAAATTATAAAAATCTGTTCTATTTCTTGTCCTATACATCGTTAACCGCTTTTTTCAGCGTACTTGACACTAAATGACTATACCTTTTTGTCATCTGCGTCGGTTTTAAGTGGGGTGGATGACAGGTTTTGAACCTGCGACCACCGGAGTCACAATCCGGGGCTCTACCAGCTGAGCTACATCCACCGTGAATAAGAATAGAATATATTGTATTATTTTATCAAATTTTAGATTAAATTGAAATATATTTTTTTGATTTGATTTATTATGCTTAAAACAAAGCGTCGATACCGAGCGTTTTTCCCGAATCCGTAAATATAATAACTAATTCGCATACTATAAACGTCAGATTTATGCCTAATTCCGAGGGGCTGATCCAGTACATTGCAAGCAGATAGTTTAAATTCAGAAATATTGCTATAAGAGCGGCAAATCTTGTAAGAAAGCCCGCCGTTAAAAAAATGCCTGCGAATAATTCGCCCATAATTATTAAAATAGCGAATAAGAATGCATTTGGAACGGCGACCCTGCTTAAAAATATGCCGTAAAACCATAAAGGGTCGTGATTTGCAAAATATACTAGTTTAATATGAAAATTTGAAAAAAATTCAGGATTTACCTTAAAGTGCACCGCATAAAGAAAAAACAATCCTATGTATATTCTTAAAAAAGCATTCCAGATATTTGAATTTTTTGCCGCCATTTTTAATTTTTATATATATTAAAATATATTTTAATTGTTAATTTGTACCATTATAATATAAAATAATTAAAAATAAAATCGTAAAATCTTGGCAAATATTTTCCATTTTATATATTTTCGATATATTATAACGACTGTTTTATGATATAATTTAATCGTAACGATTTACTCAAATATTTTAATAAATATGATATTTGTAGTTCACGAACATCATGCAAGCCATCTTCACTGGGATTTAAGGATAGAAGAAAACGGTATGCTGACTTCTTTTGCTTTGCCTAAAGAACCGCCGTTAGAATCCGGCAAAAAAAATCTATCGATAAAAGTAGAAGAACATCCTCTTGCTTATGCAAACTTTGAAGGCACTATACCGGAAGGTCATTACGGAGCCGGAAGGGTAAAGATTTGGGACAAGGGTGAATATGCGCTTATTAAAAAAGATAAAAAGAAATATGTTCTGGATTTTAACGGAAATAAACTCAAAGGGGAATACACGCTATTAAAATTCGACAAAGCCGGTGAAAACGACTGGCTGTTTTTTAAAAATCACTAAAAAATTAAAAATTATTAAATTTTATATAAAACGTCAATATATCAATATAGGAGGATATCGCAATGAACGTCGATTTCGTCGTTTCTAATAACGGTAATTTTAAAAAAATGCTTTCATGCGGGCAAAGTCCATGGCTAGATAATATTTCAAGATGTATGATAGATTCGGGCGACCTTGAAAAATTAGTCAAAAACGGCGTTATTACAGGCATAACGTCAAATCCTTCAATATTTGAAAAATCGATTAATTCAGGAAAATGCGGATATCCCGAAAAGATTAAAAAGCTTGCGGCGGATAAATTAACTCCGTTTGAAATATACGATACCATAACAAGGGAAGATATAAAATCTGCGGCTCAAATACTTAAGCCGGTTTACGAAAAATCCGGCGGCAAGGACGGGTTCGTGAGCATAGAAGTTTCTCCGGATATAGCAACCGATGCCAAAACTTCGACGGAAGAAGCTCTTAGGATTTTTTCGCTTATCAACGAAAAAAACATCCTTATTAAAATACCGGCTACGAAAGAAGGGTTGGAAATTATACCCGTCCTTATAGCTAAAGGAATCAATATTAACGTTACTTTAATGTTTTCTTTAAATCATTATATAGACGTAGCAAATGCTTATATAAAAGGATTAAAGACGGCTTATGCCAACGGCTATAATCTATCAAGCATAAATTCCGTCGCAAGCATTTTTATCAGCAGGGTAGATACCATGGTCGATAAAACGATTAACGATTTAATTAGCGGCGAAGCGGCAAGCAATACCGCAAAAAAAGAGAAACTTGCCGGTTTAATCGGAAAAGCCGGAGTTGCAAATTCCAAAATAATTTTTAATAAATTTAACGAAATATTTAACGGCAGCGATTTTTCGGCATTAAAATCTAAAGGCGCAAATCCGCAAAGACTCTTATTTGCAAGCACGAGCACAAAAAACCCGTCATATTACGATTTGAAATACGTCGAGCCGTTCATAGGTAAAAATACCGTAAACACCCTGCCGGACGAGACTATAGAGCATATTGCCGACCACGGTAATATAATGCCGGATACAGCTTCATTAGAGTTTGACGAATCGTTGAAAACAGTTAACGAACTTATGGAATTAGGGATTGATTTAAATAAGGTCGGGGATAGACTTCAAAACGACGGAGTAAAATCTTTTGAAGATGCTTACGAAAAACTTTTGCAGTCGATAAAAAACACTGCGGAGATTTAAATATATACTGATTGGCATTTTTTTGTAATAATTTAAAATTTTTAATGTTAATATTTTAAAAAGAGGTAAATATAATGGATTTAAAAAGAAATTTTGAAGCGGATAAACTTGGCGAAAACGAATTAAATTTTTTAAAAGATTTTACTAAAAAATGCCGCGGCGACATTTTAAAAATGACTACTATAGCATCTTCTGGACATCCGGGCGGTTCTATGTCGTCGATAGATATTTATGCAGTATTGTATGGTTTTTGCAATATAGACCCTAAAAATCCATTCAAACCTGAAAGAGACCGTATCGTAGTAAGCCATGGACATACTTCGCCGGGCGTTTATTCCGCTCTTGGAAATTACGGATTCTTCGACGTCGAAGATGCAATTATATCTTTTAGAACTGCAGGCTATCCGTTTGAAGGACATATAGAAAAAACCGTACCCGGCGTAGAATGGGATACCGGCAACCTGGGGCAGGGTCTTTCGGCCGCGTGTGCATTTGCTTTAAGTTCAAAACTGCATGAGTATAATAATCATGTTTATTGCGTTATGGGCGACGGAGAGCAGGCTAAAGGTCAAATAGGCGAAGCAAGAAGATTTGCCGTTAAATATAAATTGAATAACCTTACCGTAATCGTCGATAAAAACGGACTTCAAATAGGCGGTAAAACGGTTGACGTTATGCCCGATAATATCGAAGAAAATTTTAAAGCCGACGGATTTCACGTTATAACAATAAACGGGCATGATTTTAACGAAATATACACAGCTATAAAACAGTCGCATTCAATAAATTCTCCAGTTGCTATAATAGCTAACACCGTTATGGGGAAAGGCGTTTCCTTTATGGAAAACCAAGCTAAATTTCACGGAGCTACGCTAAATATCGAAGACTGCAAAAAAGCCCTTGCGGAATTAGGCGAAAAAGACAATTTAGACGAAATTATAGCTAAAAAGAAAGCAGGTTTTAGCATAAAACCTCTTCCTAAAAGAAATAATAATTTCTTAATCTTAAAAGACGAAGGAAAGAAAATAGTTTATACCCGCGAAAAGAACACTGATAACCGTTCAGCTTTCGGAAACGCTCTTGCCGATATTGCAAATACTTATAAAGAAAAAAACGGCGAACAAAAAAATCTTCCTTTTGCGGTATTCGACTGCGACTTAGAAGGATCGGTAAAAACCGGAGCATTTAGAAAAGCTTTTCCTGATAATTTTTTTGAATCCGGAATAGAAGAACACAATACGGCGGTAATTTCCGGCGCTCTTTCAACGGATAATATTCTGACTTTTTTTGCGGATTTTGGAGTTTTCGGCGTGGACGAAACATACAACCAGCAAAGATTAAACGATATTAACCATACAAACCTTAAAGTAGTCTGCACCCATTGCGGAATAGACGTCGGCGAAGACGGGAAAACCCATCAGTGCATCGACTACTTCGGGCTTCTTAACTCTACTTTCGGATTTAAAGTTATATTGCCGGCAGACCCAAACCAGACCGATAGAGCAACGCGCTATATAGCGAACAATGAAGGAAACTTTGGAATAATAATGGGAAGATCTATAATTCCGGTCATACTCGACGAAAACGACAGACCTTTTTTCGGCGAAAATTATGAATTTAAATACGGCAAAATGGACGTAATAAGAGACGGCAAAGATGCTGCGATAATATCTACGGGTAATATGCTGTCTCATGCTTTAAAAGGCTGGGAAATGCTTAAAAAAGACGGTATAAACGCGATGCTTTTAAACGTATCGTGTCCAAGCGACATAGACGTCCAAGACCTTAAACTTGCCTCAAAAACAGGCTTCATTGTAACGATAGAAGATCATAACGTCAAAACCGGAGTAGGGACTTCGATAGGTTCAATGCTAGCAGAAAACGGAATATCCGTAAAATTTAGAAAAATGGGAGCAAAGTTTTACAGCTCATCGGGTAAACCGGAAGATTTATACAAACTTGCAGGTTTATCCTCCGAAGACCTATATAATTTTATAAAAAAAGAATTATAATATATCATAAATCTTAAGCCGCGAAGAGAGGAGATTGCTTCGTCTAAAATCACGGTGCCGTAATTCAATTCCGACACCGTCACAATTTTGCATAAGCGGCTTTTACGCTACGTTATTCCATGCCCTGCCGTCCGCATTTATAAGTTCGTCTGCCTCTTTCGGACCCCATGAACCTGCATCGTAATTTGGAAAAACGGGCGGTTCCATTTTAGACCAGCCGTTCATTATGGACGTAATCAACTGCCATGCTATAAGCATATCGTCGTATCTTGCGAAAAGAGTCTGGTCTCCAAGTATAACGTCGTATATCAAACGTTCATAAGCATCCGGCGGCGAAAGCCTGAAAGAAGATTTGTAGTTAAAAACCATACAGACCGGTTCTATATCCATAACGAAACCCGGTTTTTTTGCACCTATATTTATTGATATCCCTTCATTAGGTTGAATCGTTATAATTATAGAGTTCTGCTTTATGTTTTCTATACCAGCCTTGGCAAATAAACTGTAAGGAAGTTTTTTAAAATAAACCGCTATTTCCGTTTTATGCGTCTTTAATCTTTTTCCGGCTCTTAAATAAAAAGGAACTCCAGCCCACCTATAATTATCGACGTATAGTTTCATAGCCGCATACGTATCGGTAATAGAATTTGCGTTTATCCCTTCTTCTTCCTTGTAGCCTACAACCTGCTTGCCGTCGATTACGCCCCTGTCGTACTGCCCTCTTACCGTATATTTCTTAACGTCGTTAAGGCTTAAAGGCCTTACGCTTTTTAATAACTTTACCTTTTCGTTCCTTATATCGTCGGCATCGAACAAAGCCGGCGGCTCTATCGCTACTAACGAAAGCAGCTGCATCATGTGATTTTGCATCATATCTCTTATAGTTCCGGATTTGTCGAAATACCCGGCCCTAAGTCCTACGCCGATAGATTCTAAGGCGGATATCTGCACGTGGTCTATATATTTATTGTTCCAAATAGGTTCGAATATTGCGTTCGAAAACCTGAACGCAAGAATATTTTGAACCGTTTCTTTGCCGAGATAATGATCTATCCTGTATATGTCTTCCTCTTTAAACACGGACAACAGATGTTCGTTGAGTTCCTTTGCGCTTTTATAGTCGTATCCGAAAGGTTTTTCGATAACTATCTTAGAAAAACCTTCCCCCTTAAAGTCTTCCGAAACCAAATCAGCATTTTTTATGCCTTCTATGGCATCGTTATAAACGCTCGGAGGAGTAGAAAGATAATATACTATGTTTTTTGGGATTTTATATTCGTTAGATTTAGAGGTTATAAATTTACCTAATTCAGTATAACTTTCAATCTTATCGTACATGGAAGGCAAATAATAAATGTGTTTTGAAAACTTTAAAAAATCTTCTTCGTAAATAGGTCTTTTCCTGCAATGGCTGTTTAATGAAGAAAATATAGATTTTCTAAATTCCTCGTCATTCATTTTTGTCCTTGCAAAACCTATTAACACGAACGATTCAGGAAAAAAACCTTCTTCCCATAAACTATAAAGAGCGGGAAAGATTTTTATATGCGCAAGATCTCCGCTTGCGCCGAAAATCACGATTATGGACGGTTTTAAATCTGCCATTTTTTCTCCGTAAATATTATATATATAGTGCGGCTTACAATATGCTTTATATACCCAAAATTGCCGATAGAAAATTTTGGGATATACTTCCCTATATTATTTTTCCGTTATTTTTTATTTCTGCAAAATAACTCTTGCGGGAGCGCCGTTAGAATCTTTAATTTTTACGGGAAGAGCCATTAAATTATAATCGCCTGGTTCTACGCCATACAGATTAAGGCCTTCTATAATAACGACTCCGGCGCCGAGCAAAGTTTTGTGGGTATCGTGACCTATATGATAACCTTCTACGGAAAGGTAATCGACCCCCACTAGTACTACGCCTTTTTCAACCATATATTTTGACGCTTCCGGATTGACGCAAACATAATCGGCATGGAAGTTTTTATCCCCGCTGTTTATCCACTCCGAATTTTTTGTTTTAAAAATAAGCCTGTCGCCTTTTTTTATATTCAAAGGCTCTAAAAAATCCCTGTTAATAGGCGAAACGATAGGCGGCACTTCTATTACCCTGCAATTACCTATTAAATTATTTATGTCTAATCTGTCTATTCCGATTCCGTTATCGATAAAATGTTTTGGAGCATCTATATGCGTACCGGTATGAACCCCGCAGGTTATTTTACTGTTGTTTGCCGCAGCCCCTTTTTTTATCTGAGAATAATTATCTATCTCTATCTCGGGATCGCTCGGCCAGTGCAGCATACCGTCCGTTATTTCCATGCTTACGTCGATAAACATAATATGACCTCTTTAATTTTATTGTCATTACGATTTTTTACATTTTATTAATGTATAGGATGTCCGCCGAACTGGTGCCTTAAAGCGGCAAGCATTCTTGCGGCAAATGAATTTTCCTGCCTCGACCTGAAGCGCATAAAAACGGAATCTGCAAGGACTGGGGCGGGAACGGCTCTGTCTATAGCTTCTTGCAGAGTCCATCTTCCTTCACCTGAATCATCGACGATAGGTTTAAGTCCATTAAGTTCAGGATCTTCCTTAAGCGCGTTATGAGCAAGCTCTAATAGCCATGAGCGGACTACGGAAGCATGATTCCATAAATCGGAAACTTTAGTAAGGTCAATATCGAAATCGCTGGCCTTCATAATTTCAAAACCCTCGGCGTATGCTTCCATCATACCGTATTCTATGGCGTTATGAACCATCTTAACAAAATGTCCGGCGCCGTGCGGTCCGGTATGCATGTAACCGTTTTCGGGAGCAAGCGTTTTAAATATAGGCTCGCAGTGTTTAAATGTTTCTTCGTCGCCTCCTATCATAGAACAGTAACCGTTTTTTAAACCCCATATGCCGCCGCTAGTACCGCAATCCATAAACTTAATATTTTTATCGGCGCATACTTTTGCCCTTCTTATAGAATCTTTATAGTAGGAATTACCGCCGTCTATAACTATGTCTCCGTTTTGCGTGTATTGCAAAACTTCGTTAAGCATATCGTCCGTAGGCTGTCCTGCCGGAACCATAAGCCAAATTACTCTCGGAGATGTTAACTTAGAAACAAACTCCTTTATGGAATTTGAACCTATAGCGCCTTTGTTTATAGCTATTTCTTCTTTGGATAAGGTTCTGTTGAAAACTACTACTCTATGTCCGCCTTCAAGCAGTCTGAAAACCATATTCATCCCCATCTTTCCAAGGCCTATCATTCCTAATTCCATAATTAATACCTCCTTAAAATTTTTAAAAAATATGCATTGCTAAAGCAATGCGGCTATTAATTTGTCATTGCGAGCGTCAGCGGACGGAATCCAGCGCGGCTAAGGCTGGCTCCGGCGATGCTAACCAATCCCGCTTTGTCGTTAAACACGCAATTAGGTTAATCATTTAATATTTATTCGTTTATATATATATCATTATTTTTGAGCATTGCCGCTTAAACTTTTGCCTACTTCCCTTATAATATCTAATGGTATAGGCATTATCATGGTAGTATTATTGGTAGATGAAATTTCATTCAAAGTCTGCAAATATCTTAACTGAAGCGCCATCGGATTTTCCGCTATGATTTTAGCCGCGTCGCTTAATCTTTGCGCCGCCTGAAATTCTCCGTCGGCGTTAATTATCTTTGCCCTTCTGTCCCTTTCTGCTTCAGCCTGTCTTGCCATAGCTCTCTGCATATCCTGCGGCATATCTATCTGTTTAAGCTCTACAACAGTTACTTTAACACCCCATGGCCCAGTATGTTTATCAAGTATGTCCTGGATTTCCATATTAATCTTTTCTCTTTCCGATAAAAGTTTATCAAGTTCTCCTTCGCCGCATACGCTTCTTAAGGTAGTCTGCGCAAGCTGAGATACGGCATAGTTGTAATCGTAAACCTGCACTATTGCATTCAGAGGATCAACTACCTTGTAATAGACGACTGCGCTTATTTTTAAAGTTACGTTATCTTTAGTAATAACGTCCTGCGGCGGTACATCGAGAGTAATTATCCTTAGGGTCACTCTTACCATTCTGTCGATTACCGGCCAAAGAAGGATTAAACCGGGGCCTTTAACTTTTATAGCTCTGCCGAGCCTGAATATTACCGCCCTGTCATATTCGGCAATTATTCTTACCGCATTTAAAATAACGATAATTGCGACTATTATAACGACCGCAAAAAAAATCGCCCCGTTTCCCATTTTATTCTCCTTTTAAGGTTATATAAATTAATATAATATTTAATATTAGTTAAAACAGCTGAATATTAATTCTATTGATTAAATTAATGATCTGAATTTTTAGGTTTCTTCGGGTTTAACTTTAAGTCTCAGCTTTCCGTCAACTTTTACGACGGTAATTTTTTTTCCTTTCAATATAGTATAATCCGAATAAGCAGTCCACAATTCGCCGTTAATTAAAATTTTACCGTCTTTATTAGGATTTACGTCCGAAACTACTTCGCCGGTTTGATTTAACAAAAGAGACTCTCCGGTTTTCACTTTCGATTTATAGGCTTTATATCCGAGATATGCAAAAATTGAGACGAAAACCGTAAGGGTAACATAAGTAGGAAGGACGATTCTTATGAAAAATATCGGTACGTTATGCACTATATAGAATAGGATTATAGTGCCGATAACGAAAAGTATCGCTCCGGCGCTTGTAAAAACGCCGTAACTCATAGCAAAAAAATCCGTTATAACAAGTATAAATGCTATGATTATTAGAAAATCCGCAAAATAAACCATTAGACCTTTTATTATTAATTTTTATTATATTTATATTATACTACATTTATTTAAAATACAATTCCCTGATTTTTTTCATATCTTCCCATGTCTCTTTTTTTGCCGAAGGGTTTCTAAGTAAATAAGAAGGGTGATAAGTAGGTATCACCGTTATTCCGTCATAATTATAAGTTTTTCCTCTAACCGAAGATATAGAGCCTTTGCCTTCTCCTATAATAAATTCGGTTGAAAATTTTCCCAGAGTGCAGATTATCTCGGGTCTTATGACGGCTATCTGCTCTTTAAGAAAGGGCGCGCATGAAGCTATTTCGTTTTCCATAGGATTTCTGTTTTCAGGAGGTCTGCATTTTATTATATTGGCAATATAAACTTCCTCTCTTTTTAGATTTATGGATTCTATTATTTTTGTAAGAAGCTGACCCGCTCTTCCGACAAAAGGCCTTCCGGTATTATCTTCTTCGGCGCCCGGAGCCTCCCCTATAAACATGAGTCTGCTTTCGGGATTTCCTTCGCCGAAAACTATATTTTTTCTTGTTTTGCTCAATGCGCATTTTATGCATTTATCGACTTTTACTTCACGTAAAAATTCTAACGCTTTCCGTTTATCCGGATATACCGTCTCGTTATTCAAATTTGAACTCATAATATTATCCTGCGTTACAGAGGGAATTTTATTAAAAAAATCGGATATAGAGGAAATAAATACAAAACTTTCTTTATTGCCTGAAACAAAATAATTTATATCTTCAATCAGATTGCTTAATTCGTCTTTTTCTTTCATTTATAATTGCAGTCATTGATAAATAAATATACCGACGTTTAAATGACTTAAAGATTTAATCCTAATGCAAAGGCTTTTAAATTATTTTCGGCTCCTTTACCTTCGGCGAGAACGCTTTCCACGGCAGACCTTTCTATTGGAATATCTGCTTTTGCGAACAGTATGCCTAAAGCGATTATATTTTTTTGCGTTAAAGAATTAAATTTTTCTAACGAAATAGCGTCAATATCGTAATAATATATATGTTTTGTAACTTTTTGCAGTTCAGAAACTATAAAAGATATTTCGGGATATTCAGTCTTACCCATTCTTACGCTTATTGGAATATAAGGCGTTTTGTTAAAAATAACTATCGAATTTTTGTTTAAATATTTTATGCCTCTCAAAGTTTCTAACGGCTCTAAAGATATTAAAGCATTTGCGCCTCCGGATTCTATCATCGGCGAATGCATATTTTTCCGTGGATTATTCATTTCGGCCGCATTTTCGTAAAAAATATATTTTACGAAAGTTTCCACGTAGCCTTCTCTTTGCGCTCCGCCCCTTCTTTCGGAACCGGATACGTCTTGCAAATCCGAATTCAGGGCCGCATTTTTCATCACCGTTCCCATAGTGATAATGCCTTGTCCCCCTAAACCTACTATCGCTATATTAAATTTTTTCATATTTTATTATTTTATAAAGAAATCTATACTGTTGCTTCCGGCAATCCTTTTTTTAATTTAAACTCAGATTTTAAATCAAATTCTACTTTACGTATGGCGCTGTTAGGACATATTTCATAACAGACTCCGCATTTTACGCAAGACGCCGGATCTATATAGTAATAATCGCCGCCGTTATCTTCGTCTTTTTTTAGAATAATCGCCGGACAAGCAAGTTCTACAAAACATTCGTTGCATTTTACGCATCTCGACTTTTGAATCTCATATAAAGATTCTCCCGTTTCCGCTACTTTAGCGTCGTTTTTAAGCAAACTTTTATTTCTTCTGATTTCCTGCAAAATACATTCTCTTTTAGCTATTAAAACTTTTACGCCAGGTTCTTTAAGCGCGCTCTTAATTTGGGCGGAAAATCTTTTAACGCTGTTAGGGTCTAAGCTTTTAACGTAAGAAACTCCGAGAGATTTTACCAAATCTTTCAAGTTTAAAACATTTGCCGACGGTTTGCCGTCTATATCTTTTTGCGTTGAAGGCGTCTTCTGATGTCCGGTCATAGCCGTCCAACTGTTGTCCAGAATAATATAAAGAATATCCGCTCCGTTTTGAACCGCATTTAGCAGAACGGGGATTCCTGAATGATAAAAAGTGGAATCGCCGACTAAGGCTATTACTTTTTTGCTTTTGTCAAAATTACTTATAGCCTGACCTATACTTAGCCCTGCATTCATACAGGTTAAAAAATCCATCGCATTGTACGGCGGTAAAAGACCGAGGGTATAGCAGCCTATGTCGCCGGCTATTACGACGTCTCTTTCTTTTTCTTCGGTATTTGAAAATCCGACGGCTTTAAGGATAGAATAAAAAGTTGCGCGGTGCGGACATCCTATGCAGAACGTTCCCGACCTTTGGGGTAATTTATCGGACAGTTCCTTGTCTTTTTTGACGGCAAAATCAAAAGATACAGGCAGAGGTTTTTCAAGAAATCTGCTTACTCCGGAAATAACGTCGTCCAATGTAATCTCGCCGGTTCTGCTAAAAAATTCTTTGCCGTATATACTGCCTTTAAAGCCCGTTTCGTAAGCTATCTTTTTAATCTGAAATTCCAAAAAACCTTCTGCTTCTTCTACTATAACTACTTTTTCGAGACCTTCAAAAAATCTTTTAATCAGTTCGTTAGATATAGGAAAAGAAAACCCTAATTTTAATATTTTATGGTCATATACCCCCAATATATCAAAAGCTTCCATTAAATGTGCATAAATAACACCGGAAGATATAAAGCCTATTTTTGATTGTCCGTCATTAATGATTTTATTAAATTTTGATTCAATAAGATATTTTTTTAATAATTCGTTTCTTTCAAGATATTTGGCATGATTTTTAACCGCAAGGCTAAAAAGATTTAAATAATTTTCGGGGTCTTTTTTAAAATTACCTTTAATATTTTTTCTATCCCTTATATTGCCGAAACGAAGGACTCCCGCGTTATGGCACAAACGAGACGGCGCCATTAAAACTATTCCGAAAGAAAATTCTTCGGACACGTCAAAAGCGTCTTTCGTAAAATCTTTTGCTTCCTGTATATTTGAAGGCTCCATAATCGGCATATAAGTATGGAGGCTGTACCATCTGTCGTCCTGTTCGTTAGAACTGCTCGGCGCTCCGGGGTCTGATCCTATAGCAAGCACTAAGCCGGCTTTTACGCCGGTATAAGCCAAAAACTGCGCGGGCTCGCTTGCAACGTTTAATCCTACGTTTTTCATTGCGCAAAGCGACCTTATGCCCGACCATGAAGCTCCTATCGCGCCGTGTAATGATATATGCTCGTTGAGGCTGAATTCCGTATATAAATTTTCGACGTGTTTTTTATTCTTATCCAACACGGCTATTATTTCGGAAGCGGGGGTGCCTGGGTACATAGAAGCATATCCTATACCTGCTTCCAAAGCGCCGCGCGCAATCGCTTCATTTCCTAATACTATAGCCTTGTCGCCTTCAGAGCCGTTTACGAATAGATTGCTTTTCGCCATTTTTTATAATTCTTTCTTTATTTTCGGGTAAAAACATTTGAATTTTCATCCGCAATTTTAATTATAACGCCGTCTATACCTAAATTATCTACTGTTTTTATAAAATCGCTTAAAGAACCTTTTATGCTTAATTCTTTTACGTTTAAAAACAATTTTTTATTGTTCGACTTTATGTATTTTATTATATCTTCGTCCGGATTTATTCCGCTATAATTAATAAAAAAACTATCCGCACCTATTTCTATAAGTTTTTTTGCTTTTAAAAAATCGACCGCGGCGGACGCTCCGATTACCGCTCCAAAATTAAATAAATCAGGCTTAATATCATTCATCAATCCTCTTTTCAGCATTAAACCGAGTCCCAAAATATCGATATCGTAAACGGGTTTTGCCGATTTAAATTCGGTTTTTAGGGGATGAACTCCTTCAAAAACTATTATGTCTTTTAACCCGAGCTGTTTAAGCGTAATTAAATCGGACAGAAGGGATATTCTGTTTTTATCCCTCATGTTGAAAGCGTATGCCGTTTTTATTTTATGATTTTCTTTTAAATCCCTGCACAATAATAAAGCGTTAAAACCGAAATTTTGCTCTATAATTATCTGCGGTAAAGAATTATCCGTCCCTGAACCGTTTTGCGGATCATTTTCAACGGCATTTAATAATTTAATTAAATCTTCTTCAAAAACGGAGTAATTTTTGCTTACGGGAGTTTCGATTTGCGGTATAATCTGCATATGTATCGGTTATATTTCTGATAAATTATATTTTTGTTCTTGTAGTAGAATGGCCGTAATCTCTTGGTTCAAAAATTTTATTAAGATTGTCTTCTTCCGAATATTTTTTCAACAGCTCGTAAGATTTTACGAATACGCATTCTTTATCTTCGAATACTTCGCAATTATTGCCGTTATGTCCTTCGCAAGGACCGTTTAAAAGGCCTTTAGGGCATAAAGTAATAGTGCAAACTCCTCCGGTAAAATTCAGCCTGCATGAGTCGCATCCTCCGCAAAGAGCGTAATATTCCCCTATGTGTTCCGTCTGCGCTATATACTTGCTGTCCGTTCCGGAAACTACCTTCTTTTGTATGAAATCTCCTATAGTCTGCACGCCGGTTCCGCAGGATAAAACGACTACGGCTTCGGTTTCTTTCAGCTCGTCTTCTACGAAGCGGATATCTTCCTTTAATACCCTTTTATCGCATGGTTCGTCGATTGATATAGTAAACGTAACCTCTTTGCCTGACGCTTCCAAGTGCTTTTTCATTTCTTTCACTTCTCTGCTGCCGCCGGTAAGACATACAGAGGCGCAGGAAGCGCAACCTACGACGCCGATTTTTTTATATTTTTTTAAAGCTTCGTCTATTTCTTTTACATCTTTCTTTTCGGTCAAAAACATTAACTAAACCTCTATTTTATTTATATATCAGGATAAACCCGAAGGGACGCTCGCTAACCTGACTTTAACAAATTTCACTATTTTTCCTCTGTGAATTTTAAGCGTAATAATCTGCCCCGGTAAAAATGAGCTTATTAGTTTTTCAAGCCGTGAAAAAGAATAGACTTTTTCTCCGTTTAACCTTGTTATTATATCTCCGCCTATTATGTAATTAATATTTTTCATGGCTATAATTTTTTTGCCGGCAACTAAACCTGCCGTAAAAGCGGGGCTGTTGGGAAATACTTTTTCGATAAGCAAACCTTTATCGACATGTTTTATGCCGAGCAAAACTGCAACGCTCTTAGTTAATTTTATAGCTTCTATACCGAGCCATGGACGAATGACCCTTCCATACTTAATTAACTCAGGTATATCTCTTTTAGCAAGGTTAATAGGAATGGCGAAGCCAATATTCTGAGCGTTGTTAGCAAGTTTTGCCGTGTTTATGCCGATAACGCGGCCGTTATAATCGACGAGCGGACCTCCCGAATTTCCCGGATTAATCGCGGCGTCCGTCTGAATTATATTTCCGTAAAATCTAGCCGAAGGAAAAAACAAAGACCGTTTTAAACCGCTTACTATTCCGGTCGTAACGGTCTGATAAAGATTATACGGATTACCTACCGCAATTACTCTTTCGCCTACTCTAATGTCATTTGAATCGCCTAAAGTTAAAGGCTTTATAATTTTACCCGCAGGGTTTATATGTATAACGGCGATATCCGACATAGGGTCGGTTCCTACGACGCTTGCCCTTATATTTTTATATTTAAGAAAACTGATAAATATCTTGCCCGCGTTTCCTATAACGTGAAAATTAGTAAGTATATAACCGTTTTTGTTTATAAAAAATCCGGTGCCTATATCTTCTTCCGGCATAATAGCGCCGTTCTTAAGCCGTGCATAGCCTAAGACTTCTATATGAACGACTCCGGACTTAATTGTGTTAAAAATGCGCTCGACAGAAGAAGTGTCCGAATTATACGCAAATGAATATTTAACTAAAAAACCGCCGCTTATAAATAAATTCAGAACCAAGGATAATACGAAAACTAGCAATAATTTATTTAATTTACGCTGCTTCCTGAAATTCATTTTTGACCCCCTTCCATTGTCTTGCCTGATGCATAAATGCTTCAAGCCTGAGCATTAAATTAGTACTCTCCTGTCCGTCGAACCATAAATTTATCCATGGAAAATTATTAAGGTCTTCCCTGAATTTTTTTGATACTATCTGCACTATGGAACCGGGCATACAGTGAAAAGGATGAATGCTTATTACGCCCGAATACCCTTTTTTTGCAAAATCTACGGATTCGCCCACTGTAAGAATAGCTTCGCCTCCAAGCGACAAATCAAGATATTTTTTTGAATAAGAAAGTATATCCTTTATGCTGGTTTCTTTATGGTTTCTCAGCAGTTTTTTGAACGGTTTAAACATGCCCGTTTCGTCTTTTCTCTGGTAATAATTAACCAGAAAACTTAAAAAAATATCTTTGACTTTTCTGCTTCTTAAGGCGTTTACCGCGTATTCATAGGTAGTAAAGGTTATCCATTTATACGTCGGCACGACGGAAACTTCACCTCCAAGCGCTTCGACTTTTTCTATTGTAAAATTATTGGTAAACTTGTTTAACCTTAAAAATATTTCGCCGACAATGCCTATTAGCGGTCTGTCTTCATCTTTTCTGGGAATTCTTTCAAATTTTTTGGCGCACGTCGCCATCGTATCGTAAATATCCCTTCCTTTCTCAGTTGCCTCGACGACTATATTTATGCATTCCCTGTAAACGGAAACCGTATCGCCTTTTGTAGTTTCATACGGCCTTACCCTGTATAAAGCTTTTTCTAAGGTATCGACCGCTACGCAACCCTGCCATGCAACTCTTCTAAAAAGAGTGGCTTTATCGCCTATAAAGTCTGTATAAGATTTTTTAGCGCTCGGCACTAAGAATTCTACATCCGTATAACCTAGATTATCGAGAACCATTTCGTGAAGCCTGTTATATTGACCGAATTTACACGGTCCGGGTGAAGTCGGCATAAAAAAAGCCGATTTTTTTGCATCGAAATCCGGCTTCTCTATAACTTTGATAATAT
>JAJYJN010000081.1 GCA_021789455.1 bacterium
AATGCTTGAAACGGAATTTAACCGGTTGGGCCGCATTAAGCTGTTTTCATATTATTCCGATAAATTCCTTAGCGTTAAATTTCAGGAATGTCCGGCGGCGGCAAGAGAGCTTATAAATAAAAATCTGGAATCGTTTAAAGAAATGCTGTCGAAAGACGGGATAATCCTCAAAGATATATCTTTTAAAAATACCGCAACTTTCGTCTCCGGCGCAGAAACATTTTCCGGAGGGAAAATAATAAATGAAAGAGTCTAAGTTTAAATTAGCCAAGGCGACAGCTCTGCGGTACGACCCTAAAAAAAATAACGCTCCGGTCGTTACGGCCAAAGGCAGGGGAGAACTTGCCGAAAAAATTATCGAAATCGCAAAAAAAGAAAATATACCTATAACTAAAAATAACGCGCTTGCCGATATACTAGACGGGTTGGATATTTACCAGGAAATTCCGCCCGAACTTTATAAAGCGATAGCTAATATTTTTGCATTTTTGTACGAATTAAACGAAAAAGCCTCTAAACCGTCCCTTTCATAGCGGCGACTATTTCCCGCTGTCTTCTGAATATATACTTAAAAAAAACGTCCTGTTCGGCAGGTTTTAAATTGATAGCCTGAGCGCCTACTTTATATTTAAGATTATCGAGTCTGGCTATAGACCTGATTTCCATTCTTACCGTAATTTCCGGCAGTCCGCCGGGAAATTGAATTTTTACGCCCTCTAAAACGGTATGTTTTTCGACGGGGAAGTCGAGCAGAAAAGAAAGTCCTTCGCCGGACAGGTCGAACAGTATAGAATCGAAATATTTATTATTCAGAAAAAAAGAAATTTTTACCGGTTCGTTTAAAGAAGGTTCTATCCTGAAAAACTTCCTTTTTTCTAAGGATAATATTTCTATAGGCTTATAAATTTCGAAGACGAAAAAATCTCCGTCTTTTTCGTAATTATATAATTTTGAAAGAAAGAAATGCTCGTTGCTGCCGAATTTAAATGCGGCTTTAATATATGAGGATTCGATAAGCTTTAAATTGCCGGATTTGGGAACCATAGAATCTATAGTTATAAATTCGTCTTTGACTTTAAGTATATTAGTCGTATATTCGTCGTTGAAGGGAACCGGATAAAAAATAACCGGTTTTTTCTGGTTGGCGAACCCTTTAAGTATGGCGTTAATTTCCTGCTTTTTGGAATATACGTTAATATCGGGATTTTCTTTCAGCTTTTTAATATCGAACATATAAGGCGGCTTATCCTAAAATAATAATATCCTGTCTTTTTCTTCGAGCCCGCTTACCATTTTTGCGTTTTCGAACTGTGAAGCATAGTTAAAATCGTCTATACGCGATAATACTCCGTTAACGCCGCAGGAATGTTCGCAAACGGAAACCCTATCCACGTTATGCTTATACTTTTTAATAAGCGAAATAAATTCTTTATCTTCCGTTAAAAAAACCCCTTTATCCATAATAAAAACCGATACGGCGAAATCCCTTTCCGCCGCCGCCTGGATTAAACCGTAAATATGGCCGGCATATTTATCGCTCGTAATAATAAAGGCGAGTTTTCCGTTCATATAGATATTGTATATTAATTTCCCATATAATATCAACAGTATTTATCGTTTTTCGGCATATTTTTCCCCGCATTAAATAATTGCGGAAATTTTTTCCTCCCTTATTCCTCCCTTAAAGGTATCTGATTTATTTATTTTCTTACTCCTGCCTGCATCTTATCGATTGCGGCGGTTAATTTTTATAGAACTTTTTAATGGCATATTTATTGCATATCATAACTTATTAAATAAAATATTATAAAAAGGCGGTTCGATGAACGGCGGTTCTTACATAGCTCTAAGCGGGATACTGGCTGAAGAAAGAAAATTATCCATGGTTACCAATAATATATCCAACGTCAATACGGTCGGGTATAAAAGCAGTAATGCCGACTTTGCGGAGTTTTTATCCCCGAAAGCGGTTTCCGCTTTAAACTCCGGCACGGATAAGCCCCTCGTAGATAAGTCTTACCCCATAATACTTAATACATATACTAATATGTCCCAAGGTGCGTTAAAAAAGACGGGCAACAGGCTTGACCTCGCAATCCAGGGCGGCGGATATTTCGTAGTTCAAACCCCGGATGGAATTAAATATACCAGAAACGGAGCGTTTTCTTTGAACCAGGCTGGAGAACTAGTAAATCAGGAGGGTTTTCCGGTTATGAGTACAAATAAAAAACCTATTTTTTTAAACGAAAGAGGTTCGAATATAACCATTACCCATTTCGGCATAATAAATCTTACCGACCCCCAGACGAATAACGAACTATATTCCGGACAGATATTGACCGTAAATTTTAAAAATCCCGAATATTTATCTAAATACGGCGATACCCTCTTTTCGGCGACAAAAGGCTCGGGAGAGCCGGTACAGAATCAAAATCCCGATATACTTCAGGGATACGTGGAAGAATCCAACGTCAACGAGATAAAAGGCATGGTTCAGATGATTAACGTTTCGGAAACTTACAATAATATGATACAGGTTTTGAAATCCTACTCCCAGGTTAATAATACCGCCATTAACACTATAGGCGCGGCTGTTTAGCCTGTTTGGAATCAGAAATGATAAATTTTAAATTTTAACGGCGATATAGCGATACGGAGGTAAATTTAAAAGATGAGAGCTTTATGGACTGCCGCAACGGGCATGGAAGGACAGCAGATAGAAATAGACAACATAGCCAATAATCTTGCAAACACCAATACTACCGGATTTAAGGAATCGAGGGTAAATTTCGAGGACCTGTTTTATCAAACCGTAAAATCTCCCGGGGCTTATTCTTCGCAATATACACAGTCTCCTACGGGCATTCAAATAGGTCTCGGCACAAAGGTTTCCTCGATAGAAAAAGAATTTACCCAGGGCGACCTTCAGCAGACGTCGAACCCTTTAGATATAGCGATTTCCGGGCAGGGTTTTTTTCAGATACAGATGCCCGACGGAGAAACCGCATATACCAGAGACGGAACTTTTCAGACGAATTCGCAGGGACAGCTTGTCGATGCTAACGGCAATCAGCTTGTTCCGCCAATTACCATACCGCCTAACGCTACTTCCGTTACCATTTCCGAAAACGGAACGGTTTCCGCGGCTATTTCCGGACAGACTAATCCTGCCCAGGTCGGAACCATAACGCTTGTTAATTTCATAAATCCTGCAGGACTAAGCAGTATAGGCAATAACCTTTATCTGCAGACTTCGGCTTCCGGGGTTCCGCAGGTAGGCACGCCCAACGAAAACGGTCTCGGCACTATTCAGCAGGGTTTTTTAGAAATGTCTAACGTAAATCTTGTCGGACAGATGGTATCTATGATAACCGCCCAAAATGCATATACCATAGACTCTAAAGCGATTACCGCCGCAAATCAGATGCTCCAGACTATGAGCGGCTTAATACCGTAATATATGAAGTAAAAATTAATTTATATTAATTATGTCATTCCCGCGCAAGCGGGAATCCGGTTAGATTATAAGATTATGTTTAAAATAAAAACTTTCGCTTTAATATTTTTAGCGGCTTTTTCGGCTTCCGTTATTTCGGATGCGGGATTCGCCTATGCGGCAAAAAAACCGAATTTAAAGCGGATAGTTATAAAATCGTACTTAAGCAAAATTCCTTTAAAATTTAAAAAATATTTTAATTTCTCTAATTTTGCCTATAATATTCCCTTTAAAATTACGGCCGGCGTATTAAAAACTTATTCCGTCGACGTCGCAATTAATAATTTAAAATATTCGGGCTATCATACGGCAATAATAAAAATATCCGACAAAAAAGGCGGAACGATTAAAGGCATCGACGACGTTACGTTCAAAACGGAAATTTATGCTCCGGTTGCCTCAGCCGCGGAAACAATAGGCAGATTTCAAATTATAAAGCCGGACGACGTTAAAATATCTTATAAAAATATTCCGGGTTTGAACGACGGGTATTATCTGAACGATAAAAACATCGCCGGAAGGGAGGCTAAATTTTTTATTGCGGCGGGTTCGGCTTTAACTAAGGCAAATACCGAGAGAAAAAGGATAATTAATTTCGGAGATACCGTAAATATTATTTATAAAAGCTCCGGATTAATTTTAAAAACAAAAGGTATGGCGCTTCAGGCGGGCGCTTTGAACTCCGTAATCAGGGTTAAAAATATCCAATCCGGGACGGTTCTTAATTGTTTGGTGAAATCGGACAAAGCCGTAGCGGTCAGATAAGATAATATAAAAAGGTAAAAACGGATAATATGAAATTAAAATATAAGTTGAATAAAAATAACTTGTTGGTTTTAGCCGCCGTATTACTGCCGCTTGTCTTAACCGGCTGCGGCGTTCATCCGCCTAAATCCATGATTCCGCCGACATACGTAAAACCGACTGCAAAAAACGGCGGGATACAGGGGAAACCGGCGCTCGGTTCTCTATGGACGGGTACGGGAACCGGAACGAACCTTTATACCGATAACGTGGCTTTTAAGCTCAACGATACGGTTACGATTATCGTAAACGACCAGACGCAGGTTTCCGATTCTTCGGGTACTGTGCTTTCGCATCAGTCGTCCGGCCAGGGCAGTATTGCATTTGGAGACGTTCCTACGGCGAGCCCTTACCAGGCTCCAAGCGGAACGCCGTCTTCGCCGACATCTTACCAAGGCAGCGGTTCGGAATCCTTTAACGGCGGCGGCGGAGTAGCTGAAAACGGCCAGATTTCTTCAGTTATTCAGGCCCAGGTCGTTAAAGTTTATCCTAACGGCAACGTAGAGCTTAAGGGAGAAAGGAAAGTTTCCGTTAACGGAGAAACCAGATTCTTATTAATCAAAGGCATAGCCAGGCCGATAGACATATCTCCGGCGAACACGATTTTGTCGAGCCAGATATCCGACGAAAGAATATGGATAAACGGCAGGGGTTATGTAAACAGCTCGCAGAGTCCGAACTGGCTTTATAAGC
>JAJYJN010000082.1 GCA_021789455.1 bacterium
TTAACGGCCAGCTCCTTTTTTAGAGCGGCCAGGGCATTGGCGGCTTTATATTCCTGCCAGAATCCGACTGCGGCATTGAAGGCGAGCAGAGCGGTAATGATAACAAAATCGGGCCAATGCCTAAGCGTCGCAGACAGCATGGCCGCTATTTCTATCATCCATGGAATGGGCCCCCAAAAATATCCTAAGAGACGTTTCAGCGTTCCAACTCTGTGTTCTTCCAGAGCATTAAGTCCGAATTTAGCCAGCCTTTGCCGAGCCTCGGCCGAAGTAAGACCGCCTCTGCCGCTGCGAATTTTGTCTAAATCTTTATCTGATACGGCATTAGCGCCGGAATTATTACCGCTTGAAACAAGAGTATCCGACATCGCGCCTCCCCTTTTGGACTGCTTTTGGCTTAACTGTTAACAGGCTAATCTTCAGGCTTCAGATAAATATAATATATTGTTTATATATTCTATATTTAAAGTTTATCACGACATTGCCGCGCTTTCAATAAACGGATGCCGCTAAGATGCCGATTTTAATATATAAATAACATAAATTACCGAATAGCGTATTTCTAAATAATGAATAATTTTTATGATATAATAATTTTACCCGATTTTTATTTGAAACCTAAAAAATTACTAATGTATATGCTTCGTTTCATCGATACGATTAAATTAGCCGACGGGCATTATGAACTTATAGGCTGTCACAATAAGAGAATTAATGATACTATAAATCATTTTTTCGGTTTTAATCCCGCAATAGACCTTAATTCTTCTTTGCCGGAACCCGGCAAATATAAACCAGGCATTTATAAATGCAGGCTGACATATTCCGACCGTATCGAAAATATCGAAATCACTCCTTATATTAAAAGAACAATCAAAGGATTAAAGGTTATCGATTTAGATTCCCCGGCTTTTTCTTCCGGACGTAAGCCGTTTAATTATGAGTTCAAATATCAAGACAGAACGCTTATAAATTCATTCTTGACGGAAATTGACGATTTGTCCGACATTCTTTTTGTAAAAAACGGCCTATTAACCGACACCTCTTTTTCTAATATAATTTTGTTTGACGGAGAAAAATGGATTACGCCCGATACTTACCTTTTAAACGGAGTGAAAAGACGCCATCTTTTAGAAAACGGCGAGATAATAGAAAAAAAGGTTTCTACCTACGACCTGAGCCGCTTTCAAAAAATATCCCTGATAAACGCAATGCTCGAACCGGAAGATATTACTATCGATATTTGCGGAGTAGTATTTTAATCCGTTCTCTATAAAACGCGATTTACCGAATCTTAACCGATATGATTTTAGATTCTAATTTTATAGAAAAAATGAATTATTACGGAAGAAACGGAATCAAGTTTCTTTTCATTGTAGATTTCGAGATGAAGTTTCCCGTTATTATGGAATTAGCGGAGACGAAGGGCTCCGGTATAAAATATTTCATAGACGGCGCCGACAATTACTCGGGATATGCGGATAATATACCGGATAAAAATGAATTAAAAATTCAAAAAAATCCTGTCCCGTTCAAAGTTTATAAAAAAGCTTTTAATAATGTTATTAAACATGAAAAAGCCGGCAATTCGTACCTCGTAAATTTAACCTTTAAAAGCCCCGTTAAGATTAATCTCGGTTTACGGGAAATATTCTATAAGAGCAGGTCTAAGTATAAGCTTTATTTTAAAAATTCTTTACGGGAATTTGTTTTGTTTTCCCCCGAAACTTTTATCAACATATCCGGCGGAAAGATTTTTACTTATCCTATTAAAGGAACGATAGACGCTGGTATCCCTGAAGCAAAAGAAATTCTTGCAAACGATAAAAAAGAAAGAGCCGAACATTTAACTGTCGTGGACCTTTTAAGAAACGATTTGAATATTGTATGCAAAGACGTAAAAGTCAACAGGTTTTGTTTTATGGAAACGGTTAAAACAAATTTTGGAGAATTATTGCAGATGACCTCCGAGATTGAGGGTAAAATTAAACCCGAATTAAATAAGCGGTTCGGAGACATTCTTTGCGCCATGCTTCCTGCAGGTTCCATTTGCGGGGCGCCCAAAAGGAAAACTCTGGAAATTATAAAGGAAACCGAACCGGAAGAAAGGGGTTATTATACCGGAGTATTCGGCATATACGACGGGGAAACTTTCAAAAGTTCGGTTATGATAAGATTTATAGAAAAAACGGGGGAAGGATGTTTTTATAGAAGCGGCGGCGGTATTACAGTTTACAGCGATGTTAAAAAAGAATACGATGAAATGGCCGAAAAAATTTATGTTCCGATTTATTAAGATTATAAGTATTTTGTGAACCATCCCGCGCTTAGGCGGGCAACTTCTTCCAGCGCCCCAGGTTCTTCAAACAGATGAGTCGCTCCGGGTATAATTTCAAGTTTCTTTTTTGCCGTAATATTTTCGTATGCGGTTCTATTTAATTCGATAACCTCGAAGTCCTCCCCTCCGACTATTAACAGCGTGGGCGCTTTAACCCTGTGCAAACTATTCATTGCAAGGTCGGGACGCCCGCCCCTTGAAACTACCGCATAAATAACGCTTGGTCTTTCGGCGGCCGCCGTCAGCGCCGCCGCGGCTCCGGTGCTTGCTCCGAAATAACCAAATTTTAGTCCCTTTATCGGCGGTTCTTTAATGAGCCAATCCGTAACGCCTATAAGCCTCTCTCCAAGAAGCTCTATGTTGAACCGGTATTCCCCGGAATAATTATCGATTTTTTCCTCTTCCGCGGTAAGAAGGTCGAAAAGGAGAGTTCCGAGGCCGTTTTTATTTAAAATTCCCGCCACGTGCATATTTCTTGGGCTGAATCTTCCGCTCCCGCTGCCGTGGGCAAAAATAACCAGCCCTTCGGCTTTTTCGGGAATTTTTAAATTACCGTATATATTTTTACCGTTTATATGCATTAAAATCTCTTTTGTTACCGGCAGCGAATCATTATTTTTCATGGCATATTCACCGAATTTAAAAAACATAAACCTCTTACTTAAAGTATATGCCTATATATATTAAAGTCAAATATTAGTAAAATTATGAAGATGTTAATTTGACAAATTAAAATTATATGATAATTAAATATATATTACTGATGGGAAATTAATTCAAAAGGTTTGCATATTACTATGAAATCGATGATGTTAACTAAAATATCGGATTTAAAAACAAATAAAACGCCTTTATCTCCGGTAGAAACCGAAACCCCGAAAATTAATAAAAATGAAGCATTGATTAAGATAAGCGCCTGCGCCGTATGCCACACCGAATTGGATGAAATAGAAGGGAGAATACGTCCTATTAATCTTCCGGTTATTCCCGGGCATCAAATAGTCGGCAAAGTTGTAGAGACGGGCAGTGAAGTAAATAAACTTAGAATAGGGGACAGAGTAGGGATAGGCTGGATTAATTCCGCCTGCGGTAAATGCGAATATTGCAAAAACGGGCTTGAAAACTTATGCGCCGATTTTGTCGCTACGGGTAAAGACGTGAACGGCGGTTATGCAGAATATACGAAAATTAACGAGAACTATGCCGCGATTATACCGGAAAATTTTACCGACGAAGAGGCATCGCCTCTTTTATGCGCCGGCGCCGTAGGATACAGGGCTTTAAAATTATCGGGAATTAAAGACGGAATGAATTTAGGTTTTCTTGGATTCGGAGCTTCTAACCATTTAGTTTTAAAGATAGCTAAAGCGGTTTTTCCTAATATAAAATTGTTTGTTTTTGCAAGGTCTGAAAACGAAAGAAAACACGCTTTGCGACTGGGCGCGAACTGGAGCGGAGATATTAAGGGGATTCCGCCGGAAAAATTACATTCGGTTATAGATACTACGCCGGTCTGGACGCCCATAGCGGAAGTTATGAAAAATATAAGACCCGGCGGGCGGCTTGTTATAAACAATATAAGAAAGGAAGACTTCGATAAAGATTATCTTATGAATATCGATTATTCCAGGGATTTATGGATGGAAAAAGAGATAAAGTCGGTTGCAAACGTTACGTTTGCCGATATCAAAGAAGTTTTGGAAATTGCCGCAAGGTTTAATATAAAACCTGAATTTCAACTTTATGATTTAAAAGATGCAAATAGGGCCTTATATGAAGTCAAAAACAAAAAAATTGAGGGCGCCAAAGTTTTAAAGATTTCATAATTACTATAATCCGTTATATATGTTTCACGTGAAACATATATAACGGATTAAATTTTTCTTTAATGCGAACAGCCTGCATTATGGTGATGATCGTGCGACGAGCATGTATGCCCGTATTCAAAAGTCGAGAAGTTATTTTCTTTGCTGTCTTTCAGTATATCGGAAATTAAACTTTTATCGGTCTTATAAACCTTTATATCGTTTCGTTCCAGATTCCTGATAGCCCCTTCTCCTATGCCGAAACAAACAACCGCATCGACGTTTTTTCCGGCTATCGCGCCTACCGGGTTGCACATATTGTGCTCGTGATTTTTATTTGAATTTGCAATTACTTCAGAACCCCCGGTTTCCGTATCGTATATAAAAAAATACGGAGCGCTTCCGAAATGCCTGCTTATCTTTTGAGCTTCGAAATTAACAGTTGGAATACATAATTTCATATTTTATCTCCTTGTTTAAAATTTACTAATTAAATTTAAGTATTTTTATCAACCGCCGTTAGAACAGCGGCGTCCTTTTCTGCCGCGTCCACACCCTTCGTTTCGGTTATTAACCCTGCGAAAGTTTTTATCGCCGCATTTAGGGCATTTTTCCGGCCTGCCTGTTCCAAAAGGTTCATCCCAGGTATTTTTACAGCCCGAACAAAAAAAGTTCCTTTTCATCTCTATCTCACCTCCTTCTATTTTCAAAGCCTTAGCGTTAACCAAACAATCTGCAATTTTATATCTGGCGGACGATATTATATTGCCGAACGTCTGCCGCGATATATTCATTTTTTCTGCCGCTTCTTCATGATATAAGCCGTTTAAATCGGCAAGCC
>JAJYJN010000083.1 GCA_021789455.1 bacterium
GCCGAAAGCGGCGTTCCTTTTATTTTATCGAGCATTTTTTGGTAATCGGAAGGATTTTCCATTGAAACGTTTGGAACGGAAATTTTAAAATATTTTAACATTTTAAAAAAATCTTTTACCTTGTCTTCGTCGGGTCTTTCATGCACCCTGTATATCGAAGGTATTTTTTTCGATTCGATAAATTCGGCAACGGCGCAGTTCGCGGTTATCATGAAATCTTCTATTAAATCATAGGCAAAATTTCTCGGCTCCGGAACCACGCTTATAGGTTCTTTATTTTCGTCAAGCTCCACTTTGCTTTTTACGGGGTCAAAATTTAAGCTGCCGTTTTTGATTCTCTTATTCCGTAATATATTGGAAAGGTTTCTCATACCGACAAGCATATCTTTTATAGGTATTAGTTTTTCGTTTAAAATATCATTTTTATTTTCGTCCAACGCCTTAAGAAAATTATATACTTCGTTATAAGTCAACCTTCCGAAAGTTTTTATAACGCCTTTGTATATTTTTTTCTTTTTAATAATACCCGTCTTTAAGTCTATATCCATTTCGCAAACCATAACAAAACGCTTTTTTTCCGGCAGAAGACTGCACAATCCGTTTGATAATTTTTCCGGAAGCATGGGATATACGCTGCCGGGAAAATATGTAGAATTGCCCCTCTTAAAAGCTTCATCGTCTATTGCGCTGCCGAATTTTACAAAATAAGAAACGTCGGCTATAGCCACGTAAAGTTTTGCCGCACCGGTTTTCGATTTGCCTCCCGACTGCAAATAAACAGCATCGTCGAAATCTTTCGCATCTTCACCGTCAACGGTAATAAAAGGCAATGCCGTTAAATCAAGCCTTTCTTTTTCTTTCTTATCCGATTCTTCTATATCTGAAGAAAATTCGTCTAATTCTTTTAACGCTTTTTCTCCAAAAGATTTATAAATATTATATTTATTAAGTATTATCTCTTCCTCGGCATCTTTTTCTTCAATATCGCCCAAAATTTTATCTATAGATACTATACGCGACGAAAAATCGTCCGTTTCGGACAAAACCGCATTTACGATAACGCCGTTTTTTAATTTATCCTTGTCTTTAAATTTATGCATATCGAAATAAAATAAGTCGTCAAACTCAGGGGATACGGGCGTCAAAATCGCAATATTTTTTTCGACCTTAACGACGGCTTTGATGTTTTTTAAATTTCTTTTGATTATTCTTACCACCCTTCCGCGTCTGGTTTCCGAATCTTTATTTTTTTGCTTTTTCTTTAAATAATAGGCGCTATCGGGTATAATCTGCATAATGACGGTATCCTGGGGAATAGCTCCGGCAAGATCGGAAATTTTAACAAAAATATCTTTCCCACCGCCGGTTTCATCGGTGACGAATGCGAAATTTCGTTTTTTTAATACTACAGTGCCGTGTATAAAATTAAGTTTTTGAGAAAATATATATTTTTCCCCTTTAGTAAAAATTAAGTCGCCGTCCGCCGTCATGGAATCGAGGATTTTTTTTACAGTATAAAGGTTTTTTGCAGATTTAACGTTTAAACCATGTTTAATATCGGCAAAGGAAAGAGGAACGTCTGATTTTCCGGAAAACAGATAGATTATATCGTCTCTTGTTACGGTTTTCATCGGTTTTTAGTATTATTTATTTTTAAAATATGATAAAATTATAAAAAATTAAAGTATGTATATAAAATATATATAATAATAGCACCTGTAGTATTTTTTGTCATTATAATTATTTTTATTTATTTTCTGCCGGAATGGCGGAACTGGTAGACGCGCACGGTTCAGGGCCGTGTAAGATTTATCTTGTGGGGGTTCGATTCCCCCTTCCGGCACCATAAACACAAATAATTATAAAAAAATAGCCGGCCGCTCAAAATAAACAAAATAATTTAATAACTTACATAATTAAATATTAATAGAATACGGAGAATTTATGCAATGTAAAAGATTTACAGCAGAGATCGCATTTTTTGCGCTTTTTATAATTATGATGTTAATCGGGTTTAATTTTAATACGGCAAAATGCTACGCATATACGCGAAATTACTCCGCTTCTTCGTCGGAAACTTTATTGGATTATACAGCGGAAACTATAAAAAGAAATTTCGAAGACGTTATGACGGAGCACGAAATAATAAAAATATTTAATAAAAAAGGCGTAAAAAAATACTCGTCACTTTCATTCCCTTTTTCAAGCAAAAATCAAAAATTAAAAGTTTATTTTATTAAAATAATCCAGCCTAACGGAAATATCATACATATAAATTTAAATAACTTAAAAACGGTAACAGCCCCTTTTAATCCGGAAGCGCCTATTTTTTCGAACCAGCTGTTAAAAACTATACAAATTCCGGGTCTTTCTAAAGGCTCGATATTAGACTATAAATTCAGGTCTATAGTATTAAAACCTTATATGAAAAATAATTTTTTTACGGAAGACTATTTCGGAGGACTTTCGCCTTTAAAAAAATCCGTATATAAATTAACTATCCCCGATGGAGTATATTATAGATACGCCGAATACGGTTTTAAAGAAAAACCCGAAATAATAAAAAATTCAAAGAATATTACTCTTGTCTGGTCTTTATGGAACAGAAAAAAATTAACTCCAGAACCCATGGGTCCCGGTGAATCTTTTATAGTGCCGCATATTACGGTATCGTCGGCAGAATCTTGGAATAAGGTAGCCGAATGGTATGCAATGCTGACGAAAGATATAATAAAACCGGGGAAACAGCTTAACGATTTTATAAAAAAAATAACTGCTTCAAAAAAAACAAAATTAGAAAAAATAAAATCTGTTTATAATTTCGTAGCTAAAAAAATAAGATACGTAGGCTATGAATTCGGCATAGACGGATATAAACCGAGCGACGTAAATACTATTTTTAAAAACAGGTTAGGCGACTGCAAAGACCATGCTACGCTTTTTGCTTCAATGCTAAATCAGATAGGGGTTAAAGCATATCCCGTTCTGATACCGACAACCGAAATTCCAAACATGAATCCTGATATACCTACGCCTTTTGTATTTGACCACGAAATTACAGCAATAAAACTCAAATCCGGAAAATTTATGTTTGCGGACACTACGTCTAACGTTACTACTTTCGGCGACCTGCCGCCGATGGATCAAGGCAGAAACGTATTGATAATAGTCGGCGGAAAGGCCGTAATAGCAAGAACTCCTATATTTCCTCCGTCAAAAAACTATATTAGCGACAAGGAATATGTATCGGTTTACACAAACGGCAGCATTAAAGTCAGAGCAGCTATAATTTACGGCGGCGCATACGATATGTATAAACGGTACCTTTATTCTTCTATTTCCAAAAAAAATAAAAGAAACGGGGTATTAAAAAATATAATGTCTATAGCTCCCAATGCAAAACTCATAAATTATTCTTTTGAAAACGGCGACAGCATGACTAAACCATATATCGAAAGGTTTTCTTTTACGGCAAAAAAATATGCAGGCAAAAACGGCAAAAAAATAATGATAAGAATTCCGTTAAGGACGCGTAACGAACTTGCAAAAATAACCGCCTTAAAAAAAAGAAAATATCCTATAAAATTCGGTTATAACTTTTCCGAAAAAACCGCCGTCAATATAAACTTTCCAAAAAATTACAAAATTATGTATATACCTCAAGCTGTCAGTTTTAAAAATAAAGTCGGCTCTTTTAAAACTGCTTATAGTATAAAAAACGGAGCGCTGATTTTTAATTCTATTTTCTCCGTATTCGGATATAAAATTAAAACGGCAAATTATGCGGCGGCAAAAAAATTGTTCAATTATACTATTAAAACTTTATCATCTCAAGTTATCATATTTAATGAGCGATAAAAATTTATCCAAACACAATAACTGGTTTAAGGAAATATCTTCTTCCGACGGTTTTTTAGAAATAGGATTGGTTCAGGTTTATACCGGAAACGGAAAAGGCAAAACTACGGCGGCTATAGGTCAGGTATTAAGGGCGAGCGGGCATAATATAAAATCGTTAATAATACAATTTTTAAAAGGCGGCTCTTATTCCGGAGAGGTTAAAGCATTGGAGGCTTGCTCTCATTCTATTAAAATATATCAAGCAGGAAGCCCCTATTTTATAAACAAAGACAAACTGCGCGAAAAAGATATAGCATCTAACCGAAAAGGTTTATCGCTTGCTTTAGATACAGCCTGTTCGGATAACGGCATAGGTATTCTAGTGCTTGACGAAATTAACGTAGCTATGAATATAGGTATAGTAAAAACGGAAGAAATAATCGATTTAATAAAAAATAAAAGAAAAAATTTGGAACTTATACTCACAGGAAGAAATGCCCCGCAAGAAATAATCGATATAGCCGATCTTGTCACCGAAATGAAGGAAATAAAACATTATTATAATAATAACGTACCGTCGAGGACAGGAATAGAAAAATAACGGATTGCTATAAATATTAATTGATTTTTTATTCCGCTATATAATATAATAATTTTCGTCTAATTTTCTTTTTCAATTAAATTTATAAATAAATCTGTATTTTAAAAATCAATTAATTATAAAACCATTATTAAATCGGAGGTTTTTAATGAAAGTAAGCATAATCGGCGCAGGCAGACTCGGAGCGACATTGGCATATACGCTTACCCTGAAAGACATAGTAAGAGAAGTTACGCTTATAGATATAAATCATAATCTGTCTAGAGGCGAAATGCTGGATATTTCGCACGGTACGTCCTTAACCGGATATACAAGGGTAAAAACAGCCGATTACGACTCGGTAAAAGACGCCGATATAATCGTTATTACGGCAGGCATTCCAAGAAAACCAGGCGAATCGAGATTAGATTTAAATAAAAAAAACGTGCACATATTAAAAGATAT
>JAJYJN010000084.1 GCA_021789455.1 bacterium
GGCGCGATAAATTATTTCTGTAATATGCGACGCAACCGTGTGAACCGTGAACGAAAGGCATTGTATCTTCGAAGCCTGCGGCGCACAGTACGGCGCCAAGCGGTTGGCATGCTCTTTCCGGATTTATTACTATAGCTTTCCTGTTGAAATTTTTCTCTTTATATTCCTCGGTATTCATCCAGCCTTTTATCTTTTTTACTTCTTCTTTTTCCATAATAAAACCTCCGGTATTATTTTTATAATTTTAATTACTTAACTTAATAAAATATTATTCCTTTTATTTTTTCCAGAGCGGCTTAACTAATTTCCAAGACGGACTGTTTATAGCAAGATCCATATCCCTAGCAAAAATTTCAAATCCGTCGTAACCGTGGTACGGCCCCGAATAATCCCACGAGTGCATCTGCCTGAACGGTATGCCCATTTTTTGAAAAACATATTTTTCTTTTATGCCTGAAGCGACCAAATCGGGCTTAAGCTTGTTTGCAAGTTCCACAAATTCATACTCGTTCATGTCGTCTGCGACTATCGTTCCGTTTTCGACTTCTTTCGTAGTTCTTTCATAATCGTCGTTGTGGGCAAATTCGTATGCGGTAGAAACTACTTTCATTCCTAAATCTTCATAAGCTCCGACTATATGGCGCGGCCTCAAACCGCCGACTAAAAGCATTACCTTTTTTCCTTCTAATCTGGGACGATATTTATCTATAACCGCCTGCATTTTTGGTTCATAAGCCTTAATAACCTCTTCAGACTTTTCTTGTATATTTTCGTCGAATAATTTAGCTATTTTTCTTATGCTTTCTTTTATTTTCGTCGGACCGAAAAAATTATATTCTATCCACGGAATACCGTATTTTTCTTCAAAATGAGTCGCTATATAGTTCATCGATCTATAACAATGCAGAAGATTATAATTTACCCCGTGAGTTATCTTCATTTCTTCTATCGAACCGTCTCCCGACCAGTGCGCAACAACGTTTAAACCCATTTCTTTAAATATTTTCATTGACGACCAGACATCGCCTCCTATATTGTAATCCCCTAATACTGCAACATCGTAAGGCGTCTTTTTGCTGTCGTCGATTTCTCCTTTTCCTACCACAAAATCCCTTATAGAATCGTTGGCTATATGATGTCCGAGAGACTGACTGACACCCCTAAATCCTTCGCACCTTACCGGAATCACTGGAATACCTATCTCCTCCCCCATTCTTTTTGCGACGGATTCAATGTCGTCGCCTATTAATCCAATAGGACATTCGGATTCTATGATTATTCCTTTTGCCGTGGGAAAAAGCTCGTGCAACTCCTTAATCGCCTGTTCTAATTTTTTGTCGCCGCCGAAAACAATATCTCTTTCCTTAAAATCGGTAGTAAATTGAAAAGGAACGAAATTTTCGACCGCCGGTTCGCCTTCCGCTAAGTTTCTTCTGGTTCCCCAGCTGTAATGGCCGCATCCTATCGGACCGTGGCTTATATTGATAACGTCTTTAACCGGCCCCCATACGACACCCTTTGAGCCTGCATAAGCGCAGCCTCTGGGAGTCATAACGCCGGGGAGGGATTTTACGTTTGATTTTGCGACGCAGGTTCCGCATGTTTCTTTATCGTTAATGCCGATATGTTCTTTTCTGTTTTTCTTTGCCCTTTCGGAATAAACGCTAAGAATATCTTCTACTATACTTTCTTGCTCCTTAAAATTAACCGCCATTTTAAACTCCTTATTTTTTATATTTAGTAAATTTATATTTAGATACAAATATTGTTCTTTAATATTAATTTTTACCGAGCGGCGAAAACTTATGCAGATGCATCGTCTTGTTCTTGGGACAAACTTTTTCGCAGCAGGTATCGCCTATGCAATTATCTAAATTATCTATCTTTACTATCATTTTATCCCCGTCGTCTTCAAATACGTAAACTCCGCCCGGACAAACTTTTATACACCTTCCGCACGATATACAGTTCGCATGGTCGAATTCTATTAGAAAATGCGGAACCCATTTTGCCCCGGAGCGACGCGGAGCATTTACGTAATTATCTATTTCGCCGGAGAAACCGTCCATAATACTCATATTTTCTTTCCTCCCATTTTATACTTTTATATATATACCTTATCTTTATAAATTTAGTTTTTTTATAGTTATTTTTAAATCGAGTCCGTCGTGTTCTATTAACGCAAATTTATCCAATCCGGCTTCTGACAAATGATTTCTATATTCTTCTAAGTCTAACGAGCAGTTCAATTTACGTCTGAGCGATTTTACTTTTTGGGGTTTCATATATTTAGTCAGCTCGGCAAATTCGTCTTCAGGAATATCTTTTCTGAACTCATATATAAAAATTTCCCCGCCGTGACTTAAAACCCTATACATCTCTTTAAGGGAATCGATCTTATTTTCTAAACATTTATAAGTTCCTTTCAATAAAATCAAATCAAATTTTAAATTACAGAATGGCAGGTTTGCACTGTCGGCAATCATATATTTAAGTCTTGGTTCATAATAATGCAAATAATCCGGCTCTTTTTCAAACATTCCAATCGGCCCGCCATCCGTTTCAAATTCCGCACGAAAAATATAACTATTCTTTAACGATTTATTAACAGCGTTATTTGCATGATTTATCATAACATGAGATTTATCGACGCCAATAACCATGGCACTAGGCAAAACTTCGCTTAATCTTCTCGCTATATAACCCGGTCCGCATCCTAAATCTAAAATATTTCTAGGATTATAGGAGATATCGTTTAAAATTTTATCGACAAACGGTGCATAATCCTCTATCATTTTGATTTTAGTATCGCTGGTGGCTATATAAAGCTCTTCATCCTGAGAAAAACTTAAACTTTTCGAAAGTTTGCACCCTAAAACTGCATCTTCTTGCATTCGCATTTTAAACCTCCTTTCTCAGAAATTAGCTTGCCGCTCAAATCTTCGCTTAAAAGTCCGGCAGCATCGGAGCGGCACTGCCTGCAATGCTCCATTATATTTATACCTTCAATGTCTTTGGTTATATCCGTAACGTCTTTTTTATCTGCGCCTTTTACTCCTATTTTTTCAAAATAAGACTTTTTTGCAGGAATCATAGGCATAACGTTAAAAAGATATACTCCAAGTTTTTTTGCTTTTTCTGAAATATCTTTTATGTGAAAATCGTTTATACCTGGTATAAGAACGGAATTAATTTTTATCGTAAACCCCATTTTAATTGCGCTTTCTATACCTTTTATCTGTTTTTCAAGCAATATTTCAGCAGCATCTTTATCCGTATAAATAATATTCTTATAATCGACGTATCTGTAAATCTTGCTGGCAACGGAAACGTCTATGGCATTTAGCGTTACCGTAATAAATCTTACGCCCGTATCAAGCAGTTCTTCTAAATTGTCGCTTAAATTTAGACCGTTAGTACTCATGCATAGAATAATATCCGGAAACTCTTTTTTGACAAGCCCGAACGTCTTCAAAGTATTCAAAGGCTCGGCTAAGCTGTCGCCGGGACCCGCAACTGCGGCTACGCTTATATCGCCGAAAAACCTTTTTACCTCATATATCCTGCTTACCGCTTCTTCCGGCAAAAGCAGACTTGACGTTACCCCCGGCCTGGATTCATTCTGGCAGTCGTAGTCTCTGTGACAGTAGTTGCATGAAATATTGCACGATTTAGCAACCGGTAAATGAACTCTGCCATAACTTTTCGACGCTTCCTTATTGAAACAAGGGTGTTTGGAAATTTCCGTCGTAAAATTATTTTTAATACTATTATCGTTATTTTGATAGTTATTCATATATTAGTTTCCTTAAAATTATACGGCTGCGTTTTTTCCGTCGGTAGTCCTTTCGTATTCCTCCATAAAACCGTACTCCATCATATGGTCTTCAAGTTCCTGCATGCTCATAGGTTTCGGTATAACAAACATATCGTTTTCTTCTATATTTTTTGCAAGCGTTCTATAAACGTCGGCTTGCGCGCAATCTTTATCGTGTTCTATAACGGTCTTCTTTTTTATTTCCGCCCTTTGTACGACGTTGTCTCTTGGAATAAACTGTATCATCTGCGTTCCGATTTTTTTTGCAAACGCTTCAACCATATCCTTTTCGTTGTCCACGTTTCTTGAGTTGCATATCAGCCCGCCTATACGCACTCCGCCTGTATTAGCATACTTAAGGACGCCTTTGCATATATTGTTTGCCGCATAAAGCGCCATAAGCTCTCCGGAACAGACGACGTATATTTCTTTTGCGTAGGCTTCCCTTATAGGCATCGCAAAGCCGCCGCATACTACATCGCCCAAAACGTCGTAAAATACATAATCGAGATCTCTTTCGTACGAACCAAGCTGTTCAAGAGTGGTAATGGACGTAATAATTCCCCTGCCTGCACATCCGACGCCGGGCTCCGGTCCGCCGGATTCTACGCATCTTACTCCTCCAAATCCTATTTTAAACACGTCTTCTTCCGTAACGTTCTCCTGCCCGACATCCCTAACGGCGTTTAAGACGCTTTCCTGACTTTTTCCGCCTAGAAGCAGCCTCGTGGAATCGGCTTTTGGATCGCATCCTACAAGCATTATTTTATTTCCTCTTTCCGCAAGAGCCGCTAAAGTATTCTGCGTCGTGGTGGACTTTCCGATACCGCCTTTTCCGTAAATTGCAACCTGTCTCATTTCTTCTACCTCCAAATAAAAATAAATTGTTTTTTTAAAAACAAAAACGCCGCAACTAAGGAGACAAAAACTTAACGAATGCTTTAAGTGGTTTAAGTCTCTTTAATTGCGGCGTCATTGCCGCATGCGCTCATTTGCGCTTTATTTAAAATAGATA
>JAJYJN010000011.1 GCA_021789455.1 bacterium
CGAAAAACGAATGTTCCGGATTTAGAAAAATATATTCGGAATATTTCAAGAGATAATTGCAAAGAAGAAAGTAGCCGGATTAAAAAGCGGAATAGCGGACAAAATAAAAACGACGGAGATTTTGCAGAAATCCTTACGGAAAACGATAAAATAAACGAGGAGATATTTCTGTCGCTTAGAACGTCTTCCGGAATTGACGAAAAAATACTTAGAGAATTAGCAGGGAACGAAATTATAGATAGATTTATAAAAGAAGGACTTATGCAAAATTTTAAAGACAATATTTCGCTTACTATAAGAGGAATGCTTTTATCTTCGGAAATATTCGCACGTATTATGATGGTTTAGCAAAAACGCACGCATGATTAATTCGTAATAATTCGCTAAGGCCAATTACAAAAAGGATTACCGGCCCACGCATGTAAATCATTCGTATGCCGCAAGTTTTATATTGCAATAATAGAAATCAATATTTATAATATAATAATAAACTCTATAAGGAGAGATGGCCGAGCGGTTTAAGGCGGCGGTCTTGAAAACCGTTGATGCTTAAAACATCCGGGGGTTCGAATCCCTCTCTCTCCGCCATAAATAAACGCTATTTCTTATACAGTCATTTAATTCAATACAGGCCATAGGATTCGAACACCCGGAGCGCGTAGCGCGTTAGGGGGTTCGTCGCTTTTAGCGTCCGAAGGACGCTCATCCCTCTCTCTCCGCCATTGCGTTAAGTAAAAGGTGTCAGATTAATTTTACGCAACATCTTTTATCGTTAATTATTTCTTTTTATATGCGTAAAATAAAATCCGACACCTTTTTCTCGTCACCTTTTTCTCACACTTTTTTTAAACATTATGCATATTCGTTCGGGAGGTTTTTTGTAGTTCCATTGAAGAATTGAATGATTAAAGCATAATTCCGTCAGCTTATATCTTTCCTTGAAAATATCAAGGAAGATATTATAAACAGCAAAACAGTATAAGAAATTCCGTATATAAGGCGGTAAAATATAATACCTGAGGAAATATTAAGTTTATATGCGGCTTCGGAACTTATATTGAATATGGAAAAGTTGGGCAGGACGGTATAAATAAAGTGGACTATGGAAGTCAACGTATGATTAGTCTGATGCACTATTACTATTTTGCCTTTAATAATCTTTTTTACCGGTTTAACCAAGTCGTTCATGCGGCTCGAAACGTTGCCTATAAAAAAAACAAGAATTGCAAAAATAGATGCCAAAGCTTTTGACGTTACTAAAGAAAACAGCAGTGCGGCGGCGGAAATAAATATCGACTCGATTATTATAAACAGTCCCTGAATTATTAACGGCTGGGGCAGCATATAAAAAGTAAACGGCCGGCGGGAGCCGGCATGAGCGGCGGAACTGTTTTGCAAATTAACGCTATTATGAACAGACTTTGCACCTGAAGCGACGGCTCCGGCGTTGGGCACGACAGGCACTATAAATTTATGCATAATCAGCAGTACAAAATAAAAAATAAACATCATTATGACCGTAGAAAAGATTATTGCTGCGGCAAGTCCAAGAAAACGTCCGGTTAAATATTCCGTTCTTTTAACCGGCCTTGTAATACTTAGAAAAATGCTTTTCTTTTCGATATCGTCGTAAACCACGGAAGATCCGATAAAAATTCCTATAAAAATATTGAAAATAGATATGGCAAATATAGAAAAATCCACCATAATTCTTCCCTGGTTTATGAAACTAGTCTGGGAAACGAAATAACTGCCCGATATAAGTATTAAGGCAAAGATTAAAAAAGAATAAAAAATTTTTGAATTCTTTATTTCTTTAAAAGAATACATTATTCCATATAAAATATTTTTCATTAAATACCCCGCTAATTTGCTAATTTTTCCTGTTTTTAAGCATTAAATCGTAAAGATAAACCTCTAAGGGAGTGTTATATTCCCCGCTCAAACGGTCCTCTTTTTTTTCTTCGGCATATGCAGCCGCTTCTTTTTCTATATTTTCGAGGTTTTCGTTTTTTATTAATCTGCCGTTTACTAAAACCGCTATCCTGTCGCACAGTTCTTTACTGTCGGCAAGCACGTGCGATGAAAAAAATATAGTTTTCTTTCTTTCTTTGAGTTTAAATATTATATCTTTAAACTCCTTGCGCCCTATAGGGTCTAGTCCGGACAACGGTTCGTCGAATATTAAAATTTCCGGATCGCCTATGATAGAAACCGCCAATGCCAGCCTCTGGGTCATTCCCTTAGAATATTTATGCGCATGGATATTTTTCGCATAGAAAATACCGGCTAATTTTAAAGCATCGTAAATTTCGTCTTTATTTATTTTTTTATTCAAGAGTTTTGAATAGTAATTAATAATTTCTATGCCTTTTAATCCGCGCGGGAAACTGGGATTTTCAGGCAGATACCCCAAATTAAGCCTTGCTCTGTAATCGGAAGAGTCGTATCCGTTAATTTTGATACTTCCGCCGGACGCCTTAATAAGCCCTACTATCATTTTAATGGTCGTAGATTTGCCTGCGCCGTTAGGACCGAAAAAACCGGTGACTTTTCCTCCGTCTATGTTTAAAGAAAGGTCTTCAACCGCATTTTTCCGCGTTCCGAAAAAACCTATCCTGAAATATTTCGTTACGTTTTTTATTTCAATCATAATTCACCCTCTTTTTTGAGGCATAAACAGTTTTAAAGAATACGGAATTTTATAATTTTTATGCTCTTTTTTAAGCGCTATCTCGTTTTTAACGGCATCTATCCTGTATTGTATTATCTGCTTAATATAAGGATTTTTGTTGTTTTTATACATGGTTTTAAGAAAACTTAGCGTTTTTTTAAGGCTTCCGGATTTATTAAGGAGTTTAATATATAAAAATTCTAAATATTTCGGACTGCCTTTCATATCGACGGCATATTTAAGATAATATGCGGCTTTTTTATAATTCCCTATATTGTAAAAATAGTTAAAAGATATGAGGAACGGTATATTCCAATTTCCTTTTAAATGGGTCATACCGAGCTTTAAAAGTTTTATGGCTCTTTTAGGTTTGCCCGCCAGTCCGAGAAGCGTACCGCCCGCCTGGTAAGCATAATTAAAATTAGGATTTAAAGAAACCGTTATGAACGAAATTTTATACATATACGGGTAATGCGCCTTTGCCAGCCTGAAGGATGAAGCCTCCTGAACGAAAAGCGTCCAGAAATAATCCGAAGTCAACGTATTAAAATTAAAATCTACAAATTTTAAAAATCCCGGTTTTACGGAGGAATATTTTAAAAATGAAACTAATTTCAATTTTAAACGGCTCTTTGATAAAGCCACTATATGAAAAGAAAATAAAATTGAATAGGCTAAAAATAGCATAATTAAAAAAACAGCTAAACCTTTTAAAAATTTATTTATGCTTATGCTCATTTTAAAATGTTATCTATATGCTAAAATTTCTTTTTATTTATTTCTTTCTATTTACGCTATTTAGCAATTCAATATAAAATTCAGCAGTTTGAGACGCCACCGCTTTAGCGTCGAATTTTTTTACGACTTCATTATAGCAATTAACAGCAAAATTTTCAATTAAATCATATTTATCTATTAAATACATTATTTTTTCCGCAAGTTCAAAAAAATCGCCGTTCTTAAACAACAGCCCTGTTTCGTTATTTTTAATTATCTCCGGAATTCCCCCTACATCCGAAGCTATAACGGTTTTTTTTAAAGCGCAGGATTCTATTATAATACTTCCCATTCCTTCAAGACCCGACGGAACGGTAATCAGGTCGGATGCATATATAAATTTTTCGATATTTTCCTTAAAGCCGCTTATGACGAAATAGTCTTTAAGTCCTTTTGCTTTAATTAAACCCACGATATAATCGTGCAATTCTCCTTCGCCTATTATAACGAATTTTAAATCCCGTCTTTTTTTTATTATTAATTCTGCCGCTTTTATAAATACTTCATGCCCTTTTTCGCCCGATAATCTACCGATGAGGGAAATCATTTTTTCGTCCGGTTTAATACCGAATTCTTCTCTTATTTCGGCTTTTTCGGATTCGTAAAAAGAGGCAGTTTTATTTTCATCGCCGCAGATCCTTGGACTGTAAATAACCCTGATTAAACTTTCGTCTATTCCTATGTCGTTAATCAGCCTTTTTTTAATAAAATCCGATATAACGATAAATCTGTCGGTTAAAAATCTGTATATTAAAAATCCTTTTAAAAAGTCTACTTTGTATGCAACATGCCTCGTTAAAACTTTTATTATCTTTTTTTTAAAAATAGAAACTGCTGCAATGCCGCCCAAAAATTGGTCTAAGGACGAATGAAAATTTATAAGGTCAATATCGTATCGCTTTAAAAAGCGCCTTATTTTTAAAAAAGAAAAAATATCGATAAAATTCGTCATTCTTACGGAAAAATTTTGAATGCCGCATTTATCCAATTCATCCTTTAATCTCTCGTTGTTATTATGAATAACGAATATATTGAATTCTTCGCTATGGTATAGTTTCAAAAATTTAAGCAGAATTACGACGTCGTTTTGGGCTCCGCCGAAATTTTTAAAAGCGTCTATATGAAGTATATTAAATTTATTTTTTTTGTTATTCATAATATTGTATGTTATTATAATGCTATATTATATATATTATACTTATTTAAAACAATTTTACTTTTAATTTATGCAGAATATTATTTTAATTTTTTTTAAAGACATCTTCCTTGCTTTAATTCCCATATTCGTCGCAATAGACGTTTTTGGAATTCTTCCTATTTATTTAGATTTCGTTAAAGATACTGAAGCAGACGAAGAAAAAAAGATTAGAAAAAATTCATTAATAACCGCTTTCAGCGTAGGAATAGGCTTTCTTCTGCTTGGCAAATCTCTTTTTGCGGTTATGGGAATTTCTATATACGATTTTGAAATGGCAGGAGGAGTTCTTCTGTTTATAATATCCATAAACAATCTTCTTGCGGAAAAACGCAAACTTTATTCGTCTGCAGACAAAGCGGATTTGGGAGTAGTTCCTATAGGCGTACCTTTAATAGTAGGTCCCGGAGTTTTAACTACGCTGCTAATAATTACCGGAATATATGGATATATAATAGTAACTATTGCTTTTATAATAAACCTTTTAATTGTTTACGTCGTTTTAAAAAACACAAGGCTTTTTTTAAGATATCTCGGAAAAAACGGTTCAAACGCCGCAGGAAAACTTGCAGCGCTTCTCCTTGCCGCATACGCGGTAATGATGATAAGGGTAGGGGTAATAAACACCATAATCACTTACATGAAGAGTCTGCATTCTTCTTAAACGGCAGTGCGGAATTCAACTCCGACACTGCCGCAAATCATACGTTAAATCTAAAATGCATTATATCGCCGTCTTTAACGACATAGTCTTTCCCTTCAAGCCTTAAAAGTCCCATTTTTGCAGCATTTGCTTCAGAACCTGCTTTGATAAAATCTTCGTAAGAAATAACTTCGGCTCTTATAAAACCTTTTTCAAAATCGGTGTGAATTGTTCCCGCAGCCTGCGGCGCTTTCCACCCGTTTTTTATTTCCCACGCCCTTACTTCCTGCTTGCCTGCGGTAAAAAATGAGATTAAACCGAGAAGTTTAAAACTGACCGAAGCAACGGTATCTAAGGCGGAAGATTCTATGCCGTAATCTTTAAGAAAAATCTGCCTGTCTTCTTCTTTTAAAGAAGCAAGCTCTTCTTCTAATTTTGCGCATAACCTTATAACCGGTATATTTTTGGGCTTTGCTATATTCATAATATCTTCTATATCTTTATTTAAAAAATCATGGGCAAGCATATCCTCGTCTACGTTGAGAACGTATAAAGATGGTTTTGCGGATATTATGCCGAGGGATTTCAGTAAAATTTTCTCGTCGCCGTCTAATCCGGCGATATCGATATAGCCGGATTCGGAAAGTTTATCGTTAATTTTTTTTAAAAAATCAAGATTGGAACCGGCCGTTTTATCTCCGCTTCTTGCTATTTTTTCAAGCTTTTGCATATGCTTGGAAAGAATTTCTATATCGCTAAGAGCGAGCTCCGTATTTATAATATCGAGGTCTCTTGCCGGATTTACTCCTCCCTCTACATGAACTACCGTGCTTTCTTTAAAAACCCTTATTACCTGAATAATTAAATCGACGTTTCTTATGTGGGATAAAAATTTATTTCCAAGACCTTCGCCCGACGATGCTCCTTTTACTAATCCTGCAATATCTACAAATTCGACGTATGTAGGGGTAAATTTTTCCGGATTAAATATATCGCGCAGTTTTTCTAATCTGCTATCTTTTACCGGTTTTATGCCTATGTTAGGTTCTATCGTGCAAAACGGATAGTTGCTCGCCTCAGCGCCTCCGGCGGTAATAGCGTTAAATATAGTCGATTTACCGACATTTGGAAGACCGACTATACCGCATTTAAGTCCCATAATATATTTTTAGTTATTTATGATTATAAAGATTCATAGTCTTAACAAGACCGCAATCTATAAAAGACAGTAAAATTTCGTTTATCGTTTGAATTATTTCAGGCAATACTTTTTGCTCTTCCTTAGAAAAATTAGCCAGAACATAATCCGCTCCGCTGCCGAATTTAAATCTTTCCAACGAATTAATGCCCAGTTTCAGCCGGATAAAATTTTTGCTTTGCAGTGAATTTATAACCGAATTAACGCCGTTATGCGATCCTCCGCTGCCGCCGAGCTTTATCTTGTAAGTTCCGAAGGCAAGATCCAGATCATCGTGAATCAATATTATATTTGAATCTTGAGCATCGGAATTTTCAGGTAATTTAAAAACGCCGTTTTTGTTTAAAACTTCTTTTACGGCTTTTCCGCTTAAATTCATAAATGTAAGCGGTTTTATCAAAAAAACTTTTTTTTCGGAAATAATTTTCTCGGAAATTAGATAATTTTTTTTATTAATAAAACCGGGGAAATTATTTTCTGCAGAAAAAAAATCTACCGCCGTAAATCCAAAATTGTGCCTTGAAAATTGATACTCGCGGCCCGGATTCCCAAGTCCAAAAATAAATATATTTTCCGGCATCTTTTTATTATTATAAAACTTTTAAGACTTTTTAGAATCTTGCTGAGTCGATGCCGCCGAAGTAGCCGCCGCCTGCGCCGCAGTTTCGCTTTCAACAACTTCTGCCGAAGCGGAAACTTCTTCAACCGTAGGTTCTGCAACCGTAACGATAGCCGCATCTTTTTCGGTTATAATTTCAATTTTGTCGCCCAAATTTAAATCCCCGACATGGATAATATCGCCTATGTTGAGACCAGAAACATCGATATTTACCGTGTCTATAATATCTTTTGGATAACCTTTTATGGCTATATGTCTCATTAGCGGTTCAAGAATACCTCCGAGTTTAACTCCTTCGGGCTTTCCATTAAAATGAATAACGGCTTCTATTTCTATTTTTTCATCCATGGATATTTCATGTAAATCGACATGAATGATGCCGTCGGTTACGGGATCCTTCTGAATTTCTTTTATGACGGCCATTTTACCGTTAACGCCGGCTTCGTTGCTCAATATGTTAATGAACGAAGATATAGAATGTTTTGCAAAAGCCTTAAGAAATTCTTTGTAGTTAATGAGTATGATATGCGATCCTGTTTTTTTTCCGTACAGTACCGCCGGTATCAAACCGTTTTTTCTCAATGCTTTAAGATTGTTTTCTTTTTTCCTGATTTCAATATTTAAATTAATGATGTCCAATTAAAATCTCCTTTTACGATAAGTTATTTTTTTTATTATTTATATAAACAACGAGCTTACAGAATCTTCTTCATGAATCCTCTTAACCGCTTCCCCTAGAATATTAGCCGTACTTAATATTTTAAATTTGCCGGATAAATCGTTTCTATGTTTTTGGTCTATAGTATCCGTTATTATAAGTTCTTTTATGGGAGAATTATTTATCTTTTCTACGGCGCTGCCTGATAAAACGCCGTGGGTAGCCATCGCGATTATTTCTTTTGCGCCGTTGTCGGCTAAAGCCGAGGCGCCTTGCGCTATAGTGCCGGCAGTATCGATCATATCGTCCAGCATAATTGCAGTTTTATTTTTTACGTCTCCTATGACATTCATTATTTCGGCAACGTTTGCCTTTATTCTCCTTTTATCGATTATGGCTAGATTTGCCCCCAAATGTTTAGCAAAAGATCTTGCCCTTTCGACGGCTCCGGCATCAGGAGAAACTACAACTATATCCGAAGAATCGTAATTCTTGGTCTTTATATAATCCAGAAGAACTGGCGCCGCATACAAATGGTCGACTGGAATATTAAAAAATCCCTGTATCTGTCCTGCGTGCAGATCCATAGATAAAACCCTGTTCGCCCCTGCGGTCGTTATAATATCGGCTACTAATTTTGCGGTAATTGGAACCCTTGAAGCAGTTTTTCTATCCTGTCTTGCATAACCGTAATAAGGAACCACGGCGGTTATCCTATACGCTGAAGCTCTTTTCATAGCGTCGATCATAATCAGCAATTCCATCAAATTTCTGTCAACCGGATTTGACGTGGACTGCACAAGAAAAATATCGCACCCTCTTACGTTTTCGTTGATATTTATAAAAGTTTCGCCGTCGCTGAATTTATAAACTTCCGCATCTCCAAGAGACATACTCAGATAAGCAGCCATTTTTTCGGCAAGTTCCTTGTTTGAATTTCCGGAAAATAATCTTAGTTTATTTGTCATTTTTAATTTAACTTCTATCTTTTCTATTTCTATTCTGCCGGCTGGGGCGGGAGGATGACTCCCTTCGGTCGTGATCCCATACTCAACATTATAATTTATTTAACTTCTATCTTTTCTATTTCTATTCTGCTGGCTGGGGCGGGAGGATTCGAACCTCCGAATGCAGGAATCAAAATCCTGTGACTTGCCGCTTGTCGACACCCCAAATTAAAATATAAAAATTCACAACTTATAAGTTGTGAACCGAAAATCACGAACTATTCCTGATTGCTTACCGCGGTTTCATAAGACGCGAGCACCGCCGTCTCTATCATATCTCTTGTTTCGTTGTTAAGAGGATGCGCCGTGTCTTTGAATGTGCCGTCTTTTCTTTTTTTGCTTGGCATAGCGACAAATAAACCGTCCTTTCCGTTAATAATTTTAAGGTCCCTTACTACGAAACAATTATCGAACGTAATCGTAACATAGGCTTTTAATTTTTCTTCATTAACAGGAAAAACATTAACTTCTGTAACTTGCATAAAAATCCCTCCAAAATGAAATCGGTTGAGTAATAGTTTATAAAGTTTCCGTCAAAAAAATCAAATGCACTATGTTGTTAAAATTAAACGATTTTATTTTACTTATGTATTCTTTAGCACTATGCTCCGAAGTAAAAGCCCCAAACACGGCAGAGCCGCTGCCTGACAAAAGAGAAATTTCCGCTCCGTTTAAAATCATAGATTCTTTAATTTCTTTTATAACCTTATAATTTGCAAATATAACGTTTTCGAAATCGTTTTTTAATTTTAATTCTTTAAAGCCTAAGTATTGAATATTATAATAATTTGACTTATTTGTCAACAAAAAATCGTCGTAATCGTCATATGCTTTTTTTGTGCTTATTCCGAAATCGGGTATTACTAAAACTATATAGTACTTCATAAGAGCGCTTGATTCAATTTCTTCTATTTTTTCGCCGAAACCGGATACTACTGCATCTTTCTCGGTCAGAAAAAAGGGGACGTCCGATCCGATTTTTAAAGCTATTTTCGTTAATTCTAATTTATCTAAATGGTTGCCGTAAATTTCATTTAATTTTAATAAAAGTCCTGCTCCGTCGCTTGAGCCGCCGCCTAAGCCGGCGTTAAAAGGAATATTTTTTTCTATTAATATATCTATTCCTTTATTTCTTACGTTTAGCGTATTAAAAAAAAGCTTGGCAGTTTTTATAGTTATGTTACCCTCGTTGGAGAGCGATTGAAGTTCGCGTTCCGAAATTTTGTTTTTTAAATTTGAGCCTGCAACCGTTTTAATATTATACTGTCCGTCCGTTAAATTAAACGTTATCTTATCTTTAACGTTAATTTTTCTCATAAGAGAAACTATTTTATGAAGTCCGCATGATTCTTTTTTACCGATATTTAAAGAAAAGTTAACCTTGGCGGGAGCGAAATAAACTATATCTTTCATAAAGAAGCTAAAGAAGCAGCAGAATAATTGGCGAAATTAATAAATATTTGAGGATAAACACCCATTATAAGCGTAAAAAACAGGCATATTATTATGGCCAGCATTATTCCTTCACTTATATTTCCGTTAACTATTCCGTAATTTTTACCTTCAGCCTCTATACATGAAACGGCAGAATCTTCCTTATCGGGCATATACATTTTAACTATTATCTTGATATAGTAATATGCCGCAAAAGCACTGTTAAGCAAAGCGATAAAAACTAACCAATAATAGCCGGATTTTACGGCAGCCGAAAATACGTAAAATTTTCCCATAAATCCCGAAGTAACCGGTATTCCCGCAAGAGACAGCATAAAGAAAGCCATAGCCGCCGAAATAAAGGGATATTTATATCCTATACCGGTATATTTTTTTATATCCAAAGAAACAATATCGGAATTTTCAAATATTATAACTACCGCAAAAGCTCCCGCCGTCATAAAAACATATGCAAAAAGATAAAAAAGCGTGCCGGAATAACCGTAAAATCCGCCGCCTATTATTCCTATAAGTATGTAGCCTGCCTGAGCTATCGAAGAATATGCTAAAAGTCTTTTAATGTTTGAAGATAAAATAGCCGCTATATTTCCAAAAGTCATCGACAAAACGGCAAGGATCCAGAGAATATCGTTGAAATTGATAACGTTAAAATTATAAATGAGCAGATAAATTCTTAAAAATATTGCAAAAGCAGCTACTTTTATTCCGGTTGCCATAAAAGAAGTTATCGGAGTAGGTGCGCCGTCGTATGCGTCCGGGGTCCAAGCGTGAAAAGGAAATAAAGACATCTTAAAGGCTAATCCTACAGTAAAAAGTAAAAGTCCGACGGAAAGATATTCGCCCATACCGCTTAAAATAGAAGTACTGCCGTTTTTACCGTAGGAAATGTTTTCCAAATAGGAATGTATTAAACTTAAGTTCAGGTGTCCGACTGCAGCGTAAATAAATACAGACCCGAAAATTAAAAAAGCGGATGCAAAAGTTCCCAGTATAAGATATTTAAGCGCAGCTTCCGTACTGCGCGTGTTTCCTCTTATATATCCGGTAAGTATATATGCGCAAATAGACATAAATTCTAAAGATATAAAGACCATTATCAAATTATTGGATGACACCAAAAACATCATCGCCGATATTCCAAAAAGAATTATACTGTAATATTCAGGATAAGGGACATCGAAATTTTCTATATAATCTTTAGAAACAAGGACGGTTAAAAAACCAGACAACAAAATAGCAATAAATAAAAATACGTCATAGCCGTTAAATACTACCGACCCGTAAAATCCCGTCAAATTTCTTCCCGACAGCATAGCGACGTATAAAATTGAAAACGCTATGCCGATTAAAGACAGATAATACGAATTTTTGCTTTTTGCTATTTTTTCAAAAAACGTTAAAAATAGTACTATAAAAGCAAATAGTATTATTACCGCTTCCGGTATAATGCTTATCATGCTTTTTTCCAAAGAATTTAATCCGTATATTGCAGGCATAATATTATGCATTGGATAACCCCGTCTTTATTTTTATGGCATTATATAAAATCTTGTGATGATTCAGCATAGTTAAAAAATGTAAAACCGAAGGGCCTATTCTGTCTAAAAAAGGTGCAGGATAAAATCCCATTAAAAACATCAATATTATTAAAGGCAATACGGTTATAATTTCTCTCAGGTTCATATCGTCGAAAAACTCGAGATGATGGTCATACGGCGCGGTTTGATCATGCGGATCCTGAAACATAACCCTCTGGAACATCCATAATAAATAAACCGCCGCAAAAATAATACCGCTGGTTCCAATAATCGTCAACACAGGATAAGAGCGGAACGAACCTATTAAAATTAAAAATTCGCCTATAAAACCGTTTAAACCAGGCAGTCCGACTGAGGCCAGCACGGAAGTTAAGAATAAAACGGTTAAAATAGGAGCTTTTTTCGCTATTCCTCCTAAATCTTTAATCTGCCTCGTATGCATCCTTTCATAAATCATACCTACAAAAAGAAATAACGCTCCGGTATCTACTCCATGATTTAATAGCTGATAAACCGCTCCGTTTATGCTTACGGCGGTCAATGCAAACAATCCCACCATTATGAAGCCCATATGCGAAACGCTGGAAAATGCGACCAATCTTTTAAGGTCTTTTTGAACGATAGAAACAAATGCGCCGTATAAAATTCCTATAACGCCTATTATCACTAAATACGGAGCTAAAATTAGCGCTGCATTCGGAAGTAAAGGTATTGCAAACCTAAAAAATCCGTAAATTCCGAACTTCAATAAAACGCCGGCAAGTATAACGCTGCCTGCGGTAGGGGCTTCGGTATGCGCATCGGGCAGCCACGTGTGAAACGGAAAAATGGGGACTTTAATCGCAAACCCAAGAAATAAGGCTATAAACAGCAATATCTGCAAGCCTACCGGAATATTGGTATTATACAACTTAATTAAATTGAACGTAAAATTGCCCGTCTGTTGATAATGTATTATAAATATATAAATTATGCCGAATAACATTACTAAAGAGCCGGCAAGGGTATAAAGAAAAAACTTTACCGCAGAATATATTCTTTTTCCGGTACCCCACATTCCTATTATAAAATACATAGGTATTAGCATAAATTCCCAGAAAACGTAAAACAGCAGAACGTCCAACGCAGCAAAAGTACCTAACATAAATGTTTCCAGCAGAAGCATCAAAATAACGAATTCTTTAACATGGTCTTTTATGTACCTGTAACTTGACAACAAAGATACGAACGTTAGCAAAGTCGTTAAAAGAATTAAAAAAAGACTTACGCCGTCGATACCCAAAAAATAAGATGCGCCGAACGACGGTATCCAGTTAAATTTTTCTATGAATTGAAACTTATACGTATCAGGCTTAAAATAGATAAATAGATAATATGAAGCTATAAACTCTGCGAGCGACAAAAACGTCGCAAGGTTTCTCAAAAGCCCTTCATTTTTCTTATTTATAGGCAGCAATATCAATACGGCGACGGTTGGAAAAAAAATCAGTATAGTTAAAATGTATTTCATAAAAAAAGCCATTTTTAATATCCTTTATAGTTTATATGTTATCCTTACCGCGTTAATTTTATATATATTGTCGTTACCTGATAAAATAATAAAAAAGAACTGCCGCAACGCCTATAGAAAGCGTCAAAATATAGCTCATCAGCATACCGTTTTGAATTTTTCTAGCTTTAACCGAAAAATTACCGAATGCTCCGGCAATCCCGTTAACTGCGCCGTCTATTATCTTAATATCCACGATTTTCCAGAGAAAATCAAAAAAAACAAGCATTGGTTTGACGATTAGAAAATCATATATTTCGTCTATATAAACCTTATTATAAGAAAGTTCATAAACCGGTTTAAACATATTCTTGATTTTTTCGGGATCTACAGCCTTTTTAATATACAATAAATATGCTATATATATTCCGATTAAACCCGCAGCCACGGAAATAGAACTAAGTGCGTACCAAGGCATATTATTTACTATAGGCGCAAAATTTTTAGCATTCAGAAAATCAACATGCAAAAATTTATAAAATACAGAATGATTTAAGGGCGGTATTCCCAGAAAACCAATAGTAGAAGCAAAAACAGCCATTATTATCATAGGAATCGTCATAATTTTCGGAGACTCATGCACATGTAAACCCTTATCTACTTTAGACTCTCCAAAAAAAGCTAAAAATATCAGCCTGAAAATATAAAATGCCGTCATTAATGCCGTTATCTCTCCTACAGCCCATGCAAAATAATAACCCTTATTATAAACATCCGCCAATATAGCATCTTTAGAAAAAAAACCGGAAAACGGAGGTATACCCGACAGCGCTAGACCGCCTACTATGAAAGTTATCGCGGTAGTTTTCATTTTCGAGTATAATCCGCCCATTTTTCTTAAATCCAATTCTCCCGAAAGTCCGTGCATTACGCTGCCCGCCGTTAAAAAAAGCAGTCCTTTAAAAATAGCGTGGGATATAAGATGAAACATGCCTGCCGTATATGAACCTATGCCTACCGCCATAAACATATAACCCAGCTGACTGACAGTAGAATATGCAACTATTCTTTTTATATCATACTGGGTAAGAGCTATAAACGCCGCAAAAAATGCAGTGAACGTTCCTACTATGAGAACGACTTCAGAGGCCGTAGGCGAATATGAAAACAGCACGTGAAATCTTGCTATCATATATACTCCTGCTGTGACCATTGTTGCTGCATGTATCAACGCGCTGACGGGAGTAGGACCTTCCATAGCGTCCGGCAGCCATACATGCAAAGGGAACTGTGCCGATTTTCCTACAGCTCCTGCAAATAACAGAAGCGCTATAACGGTTACGGTCAGCGTCGGCATTGTAGGCACCATAGCAAATATTTTTTCGTAATTAAGAGTTTTAGTCGTCATAAATAAAAGGAATATTCCCGTTGCAAACCCAAAATCCCCGACTCTGTTTACTATAAATGCTTTTTTGCCTGCATCCGAGGCAGACTTTTTTTCATACCAGAAGCCAATAAGTATATAGGAGCAAAATCCGACCGCTTCCCAAAATACGTATAGTAAAAGCACGTTATTAGACATAACCAGCATTATCATAGAAAACACAAACAAATTTAAAAAAGAAAAATATCTCGAAAAACCTTTATCGTCCTGCATATATCCTATAGAGTATATATGAACAAGAGTACTTACCCCGGTAACCATCACTAGCATAATTACGGAAAGCCTGTCTATAACTGCAGAAACTCCAACTTTTAAAGTTCCTGCATGTACCCATGGATAAAGAGTATCGGTAAAGCCGTGAGAATATGCGACTATAAAAAACAAAATAACTGACAAAATAAAGGATATTCCAATGAAAGCGCTGGCTAAATATCCTGAAAGCCCTTTAATATATCTTCCGAACAAACCCCATAACAGAAACCCCGCAAGCGGAAATAACGGAATGAGCCAAGTAATAGATGTTTTAAAATCCATTTTATTAACTACCTTTTATATTAATTTTTTAATTCGTTTGCTTTATCCATGTCCACAGTTCCTTTTTCCCTGTAAAAAGCAACTATAATACCCAGGGCTACTGCAGCTTCGGCAGCCGCTACCACCATTACGAAAATGACGAATACGTCGCCGGAAATAAGATTTAAACGGTTAGATACCGCTACGAAGCCGAGATTTGCGGCATTAAACATCAATTCTAAACTCATAAAAACAATTATTAAATTTTTCCGCATAAGAACGCCGAGAGCGCCGATACAAAAAATTATTCCAGCTACTATCAAATAGTTATTCATAAATTTATCACCTTATTTACCGCCGTTCTTTTATTAAAGTTTTTTCTTGGCAAATAAATATGCCCCTATAATCGCTACAAAAAGCAGTATAGAAGCAATTTCAAAAGACAGAGTATATTTAGTAAATAAAAATTTTCCTATGACCTGCGTATTGCCGATTTTATTTATTACCGCGTGAGTAAATATGCCGGTAGGCTTTTTGGTCTTTCCGCCTACCGTATATATAACTATTTCCGCAAACAAAACTATTGCAATTACGATTCCGATAATTTTCTGATGAAAATCCGTCTTTACGGCGTTTAATCTAGAAATATTTAACAACATTATAACCAATACTACAAGAACCATTATCGCTCCGGCATAAACCAGTATCTGCATTACGGCAAGAAACTGCATATCTAAAAGCACGTAGAAACCTGCAAGCGCAAAAAAACAAAGTACTAAATAAAGTGCTGAAGTCAATGGATTTTTCATAGATATAACCATCAGCGCAGAAAAAATAGCTATAAATGCAAAAATGTAGAATAGTGCTTCCACGATTAATACCTCAAGTTTTATCTAGATTTAATTAATTTATCTATGCCGTAAATGCCTTCATCCCGCGTATAAAATGCAACCTCGTAATCGGTTCCAAGACTGATAGCTTCCTCGGGACATATTTCTTCGCAGTAACCGCAACAGATACATCTTAATAAATCGATTTCAAATGAAGACGGATGACGTCTTCCGTCATTGTAAATTCCTTGTTTTAAATTGTCTAAACTGTGATTATGTTTTTGCCTTTCCGTAAGTTCGTGTTCTAATCCGTAGTCCACGTAACCGGTTTTTATTTTTATCGCTTCGGACGGACAGACGGTCTCGCATAAAATACAAGCTACGCATCTTAAAGAGCCGTCGCCGTTAACGTTAAGATGAGGAAAAGCCCTGAATCTTTCGGCTATCCTTAGATGCTCCTTTGGATACTGAAACGTTACGGGTTTTTGAAAAAAAGTTTTAATAGTCGTTTTAAGACCTATTAAGAAATTTTTAGAAATCTCCAAAATAGACTTTTCTTGTTTTTTGGTATTCATTTATTATCCTTTAAGCAAAACCATTACGAATCCTGTCACTATTATATTTGCAAGAGCTATCGGCAGCAGAAATTTCCATCCGAAATCCATAAGTTCGTCGTATCTCAGCCTTGGATATGTCCATCTCAGCCATAAATAAATAAGTATTATAAAAAACACTTTTATCAAAAACCATACAACCGGCGGTAAAAAAGGTCCCTGCCAGCCGCCCAAAAACAAAGTCGTAATTACCGCGCTGTTAACCACCATCTGAGCATACTCCCCTATGAAGTAGAAAGCAAATTCCATACTGGAGTATTCAGTGTGAAAACCTGCTACAATTTCACCTTCGGCTTCTCCTATATCGAACGGAACCCTGTTCATTTCAGCAGTCGAAGCGATTAAATATAGCAAAAACCCGACAGGTTGATACACTATAAACCACATATGAGACTGTTCGGAAACTATTTTAGACAAACTTAAGTCTCCGGCAATCATTATTATACCTACTATAGAAAGCACGAGGGCAATTTCGTAGCTTACCATTTGAGCGGCGGTCCTTATCCCTCCAAGAAGAGAGTATTTGCTGTTAGATGCCCAACCTCCTATAACTACTCCGTAAACGCCCAAAGAAGTCAGTGCAAGAATAAAAAGTATCCCGACGTTTACGTCCGTTATTTGAAGAGGAACCGTATGCCCCATAATTTTTACAGGCGCGCCGAACGGTATTACGGCAAAAGTGGTTAAAGCAGGTATTACTACTAATATTGGAGCTAAAATAAATAAAAACTTATTAGCTTCGCTTGGTATAATATCTTCTTTAAAAAATAGTTTAATGCCGTCTGCTATAGGCTGCAGCAACCCGTGAAATCCGGCTTCCATAGGACCCATTCTGTTTTGTATCCTGGCTGCAATTTTGCGTTCTAAGAGCGTTAAATAAGCGGCGGACAACAGCAGTCCTGCAAACACTATTAATATTTTAATAACTTCAGCTATAAGCCAAAAGAGCATTTTTATAATACCTTTTAATATAGTTTTGTTCTATCGTTATAGTAAAATTTGCTTCTGCCTTTAATTTGATTGTAATATATGACGTTTCCGTTTTTAACGGAATTCAAAAAATCTTCGGTTTCGTTCAAATTATATTCATTATTCATTTTAACCGAAATTTCTGCAAATACGTCTATTAAATTATGTCTGTATATTCCAAAATTAAATTCGTTATTTACGTTTATTATTTTGCCTTCGAAATTTTCATAGTATGTATTTTTTTCCTCCAAAAAATCTTTGACGGGTATAACCACATCCGCCATAGCCGACAAAAGACTTGTTTTAGAAGAAAAGACGGCTAAAAATTCTAAATTGGAACTGTAGCGTATTATTTCTTTTCCGTAATCGTCGTCCTGTAAGTCTCCGATATATACAAGGTTTTTAATTCTGCCGGTATCCAAACCGGCTATTATTTCTTTAAAACTATATGCATTGCCGGAAGGATAAACGCCGGCAGTTAAAAGCCCTCTATAGTTCGACGGCTTCACGAGAGGAAACAAATACACCGACTTTTCCTGCTCGCGTAAAAATTGAACAATTTCCTGTAATATTAAAAAATCCTTATCCATATCTATAGAAGACATTAACGAATCTCCTATTATAAATGAAATACAGCCTGCATCCGCTATTACTTCAATAATTGATTTACACTCATCGTCTAAATCGGTTTGTTCTTTATTTAGGCTCATCCGCATTTTATTTAAATATGTTTCAAAAAACGATTCGTCTATATCTTTCTTAGAGCAGGCAATGTCTTCAAATCTAGAAAAAGAACGAACCCGCTCTGATTTTCCCGTTTTTGGATTTATTATAAAAAGTCTTCCTCCGTGTTCCCTGCGCGTTTTTAAAATGTCGTATGCCGCAAACGGAATCTCGTCTTCTATGCTTCCAAGATATAACATGACTTCGGAATTTTTAATATCGTTCATGTCGAAATTTTCCTCGGAAGGGAATAATCTTTTAAAATTTAATAAGTTTTTCCTGTATAGTTCGGAAGCGGCAACATCAAAATGCATAAGTTTCAAAGTGTTCTTAATAAATTCTAAAGATGCTTTACCGCCGTTAATTGAAATATTCGGCGATATTAAAACTGCAGTAGCATCCAGTGCTTTATTTTCTTGAATGCCGTTCATTCTTAAATAAAACTCATCTATGGCTTTTTCTAGCGCAACTCCTTCTACAGCCGCTTTTTTCTTGATATATGGATTAGCGATATAATAGCCTTCGCAGTCGCCGTTAATTGCAGGATAGAAAAAACCGGACTTACAAAGATATCCGCCGAAAGGCGAAGCCGTCCTAACCAAAGATTCACCACGTCCGTATCTGTAATATTCTATTCTGCAGGCAGCCGAACATTTATCGCAAATCGACGAAAACGGATTTTCCTGCCAGTATCTTTCTTTAAATTTTGAAGGTTTTGAAACTAAAGCTCCGACTGGACATACTTCAACGCAGTTGCCGCAATAATAACAGTCTAAACGATCAGGTTCAACGGAAATTTCTTCAAAAGAACATCCTTCCGCAGGCTGAGAACCTAGCAGAGTTTTAGTGTCGGTTTTAAGTCCTATATAACCGTTATTGCCCTTGTCTTTCATTTGAAAAAACGGATTGCCGTACATGTCGCCGCAAACCCTTATACACCTTGAGCACAAAACGCACCTTGTAGCGTTGTATTCTATTAATTCGCTTTTAAAAATTTTAGTCTTATCGGGATAAATTTTTTTGTCTTTTTGAGTAGTTACGCCGAATTCAAACGTTAAATCCTGTAATAGGCAGTCTCCCGATTTGTCGCAGACTGGACAGTCAAGCGGATGGTCTAATAAAAGTTGCGAAATAATCTCTTTTCTTATTTCCCATAATTTTTCCGTTTCGGTATATATTTCATAACCTTCTTTTACTTTAGCAACACATGACGGTAGCGGATTTTTAACGTCTTTAACCTCCACGACGCAAACCCTGCAGGAACCTATCGGTTTAATTCTTTTTAGATAGCACAAAACGGGTATTTTAATTCCTGCCTGAGAAGCGGCTTCTAAAATAGTCAATCCGGACTGAGTTATAATTTTTTTTCCGTTTATAGTAATTTCTATATCCATAATGATGTCCTAATCCTCAAACTTAACTAGCATAAGATAATAGCATCTCATACATCTTGTCGCTTCGTAAACCGCATCGTCGTTAGCAAATCCTTTCTCGGCTTCTTCAAAGCTTTTTATGCGTTCTTTTACAGGTTTAATTATCTGCTTAGGCGCAAAATTACCGGGAGGCATATCGGCATTTTTAATGATTTCGTTTTTATCGTAAACGCCTATAGCCTCAAATAGATTTTCAAAGAGGCAGTCGTCCGTCGGAGTAAAAGCGCCGGTTCTAATATACTGGTCTATTCTTCTGGCGGCATTTTTTCCGTCCCTGTTTGAATCGACTATACTTATAGGTCCGGTTAATGCATCTCCTCCTGCAAAAACGCCGGGCATATCCGTCATAAACGTAAATTTGTCTGCCGCGATTGTTCGTCCTCTAATTATTTTTATTTCAGGGACATCCTTTATACAGTCAAAATCCGGTACCTGTCCTATAGCCATAATAAAATCCTCGGTTTCTATATCGAAATCCGAACCGGGTATTTCTATAGGACTTTTCCTTCCGCTTGCATCTATTTCTCCCAGTTTCATTTTTCTGCATCTTATACCTGTTACCCTGCCGTTTTCATAAAGAATAGCGGTCGGATTCGTCAAAAATTCGAATTTAACTCCTTCTTCTATTGCCGTTTCAAGTTCGTTGTATGCCGCAGGCATCTCTTCTTTGCTTCTTCTGTAAACTACCGTTACGTCTTTATATCCGAGTCTAACGGCCGTCCTGCAGCAGTCTATCGCAACGTTCCCGCCTCCCTCTATAACGACTTTTTTACCTATATTAATTTTTTGTCCTAGAGATACTTTTCTTAAAAATTCGACTCCGTCAAAAAAACCTATTAAATTATCGTTTTCGCCGGGCAAATTAATATTCTGACCTAAATGAGCTCCTATCCCAAGGAATACGGCTTTAAATCCCTGTTCGAAAAGGTCATTTATAGTAAAATCTTTCCCAAGTTTGCTGTTTAATTTATATTCTATTCCGGTGGAAAGTATGTAACCGATTTCCGCGTCTAAAAATTGCTTTGGAAGCCTGAACTTAGGAATTCCGACATTCATCATGCCGCCAAGAACCGGAAGGGCTTCGAATATAATGGGCTTATACCCCATTAATCTTAAGTAATAAGCACAGCTTAAACCTGCGGGACCTGAACCTACTATAGCAACTTTAATATTATTATCTTTTATTTTAAAATCGGATTTATTATTTGAATAAAAAACTTCGTCTGCTGCAAATCTTCTAATAAGACATATCTGAATAGGTTCATCTATATTAGCTCTTCGGCAGTTATCCTGGCACGGATGAAAACATGTTCTGCCGAGAATTCCGGCAAGCGGGGTATTTCTTCTTGCAGACTGCAAAGCATCTTCGTATCTGCCGTCCCTGACTCTTTCTATCCAGTTCGGTATGTCTAACTTTGAAGGGCATCCGTTTATGCATGGTGCAGTTACATGAGTAATATAATCCCCTTTTTTAACTGTTTCTTTATTTTTTATTGCTTTTTCAAAATCTTCCCTGTAATTATCGATAAGTTCTACTACCGAAGAAGGTCCTATATTTCCTATAGTACACTTAGACGAAGACATAATCCAGTCACACAGATTTCTTAATCTATCCAAGTCTTCTATTATGGCTTTTCCGTTACAGATATTTTCTAATATTTCCGACGCTACTGCAGTCCCCTGTGCACAAGGGATGCATACTCCGCAAGATATTTTCTGCAGTTCCTGCATATAACATCTTGCGAGATCCACCTTACTGTCGTTTTCGTCTAAAAGAGCAACGCCAGTCCAGTTTAATACAGACGATATTTTTTTATGACCTGAACGTTCAAAAAATTTCAGGTCTAATCTGTCGCTTAATCTGTCGATGATTTTCATAATTTCACCTGTCAACTTCCCCGAGCAATATATCTACGCTTCCCATTATTGCAATTAAATCCGCTATCATATGTCCCTTAACCATTTCGTTAAGAGCGCTTATATTGCAAAACGACGGCGGCCTGACTCTCATTCTGTAGGGAAAGCCCGAACCGTCGGAAATTAGATAAAAACCTAATTCTCCTCTGGGATTTTCTATAGAAACGTAAGCTTCTCCTTTTGGAGGCTTAATACCTTCCATTCCGTATTTAAAATTAAAAATCATACCTTCCATAGTAGTCAAAGACCTTTTCTTAGTCGGTTTAACGTATAACGGATATTCGTCATGGCTTAAATATTCGCCTTCGGGAATATTTTCTAGAGCCTGCGATATTATCTTAAGGCTCTGCCTCATCTCTTCTATCCTAATCACGTACCTGTCGTACGTATCGCCGTTGTCGCCTACAGGCACTTCAAAGTCGAAATCTTCGTATCCTGAATACGGATTTACTTTACGTACGTCGTATTTAACTCCGCTACCTCTAAGAGACGGTCCCGTCAACGCAAAATTTATTGCGCTTTCAGCTGAAATTATTCCTAAATTCTTTGTTCTTTCGAGCCATATTTTATTTTTAGTAAGAAGTGCTTCATATTCATTTATCTTATCGGGAAAAATCTTTATAAAATCCCTGGTTTTCCCTATAAAATCATTATGAAAATCCATTGCAAGACCGCCTACGCGGAAAAAAGAAGGCGTCATCCTTGCACCCGTAATTGTTTCTATTATATCTAATATTAATTCTCTTTCGCGGAAACAGTATAGAAACTCGGTTAACGCACCTAAATCTACCGCATGCGTCGCAAGCCAGACGAGATGAGAACTTATTCTGGTAAATTCGGCTAAAATGACCCTAACGTATTCCGCTCTTTTCGGCGCTTTAACTCCGCAAAGCTTTTCTACCGCCAATATATAGCCGAGATTGTTTGATGCGCCCGCTACGTAATCCATTCTGTCGGTAATAGTTTCAGCCTGATGATAAGTTTTATATTCTGCATATTTTTCCATGCTGGTATGCAAATAACCTATGATAGGCTCTGCATGAATTATAGTTTCTCCGTCTAATTGAACTAAAACCCTAAGAACTCCGTGTGTTGCCGGATGCGAAGGCCCTATGTTCAATACGAACTTATCATTTTCAATTAAAAAATCTTTCTGCGCAATCATAGTTAAATTATCTATAAATATTATTTAATTTGTTCCAAATCAATATAACCCGGAGCATCCATTTCAATTTCGTGCGGCTCAGGTCTTTGCCTTAAAGGATAATCTTTCAGCAGAGGGTGTCCGACCCAGTCGTCCGGATTCAAAATTCTTTTTAAATCGGGATGGCCTTTAAATTTAAGCCCAAACATATCATAAACTTCTCTTTCAAACCAGTCTGCCGAATTATAAACCGATGTCAAACTCGGATACTCCGGTTCGTCTATTTTACTCCAAATTTTTACGAAAACTCTAAAATTATTTTTTATAGAATAAAAATTGTAAATTACCTCTATTCTTTCAGCTCTTTTGGGATAATCTACCGCAAATAAATCCGAAAGCATATTAAACTCTAATCTTGCATCGTTTTTTAAAAATAGAGCAAATTTAAGCAAATCGTCTTTTTTGATTCTTATATGAGGGTCGCCGTTAATAATGTCGGAAGCTATAATAGATTGCGGCATTGACTCTTTAATGACGGTTAATGCAAACATTATATCCATATCGTCGGCTTTCATTAGTATTTACTTATATTAATTAATATTTTTTACTGCTATCTAATAATTTTAGGCGGTTCTTCATGCTTCAAAGTGCCTTTTTCTATTTTTTCTTGAAGTTTTACTATTCCGTAAATAAGAGCTTCAGGACGCGGAGGGCAGCCGGGAATATATACATCTACCGGAATAATCGTATCCACTCCTTGGACAATGCTGTAAACATTAAAAAGCCCTCCAGAACATGCACAGTCGCCCATAGCGATAACCCATTTAGGGTTAGGCATCTGGTCGTAAATTCTTTTAACCATCGGAGCCATTTTATATGAAACCCTGCCGGATACTATTATGAGGTCAGACTGCCTCGGGCTTGACCTGAATATCAAACCCAGTCTGTCAAAGTCGTATCTTGAGGATGCCACCGTCATCATTTCGATGGCACAGCATGCAAGACCGAAAGTTGCCGGCCATATAGACCACTTTCTGCCCCACGAAACAATTTTATCCAACGAAGC
>JAJYJN010000085.1 GCA_021789455.1 bacterium
CTCTATGCTCTCCGTTATCGCCGCCGTGCCATCCGTTGTCGCCGTGCCATCCGGCAGGATGCCCGTCATAATAAGGGCCGCAATTCCAGCCGGCGCAGCATCCGGTTGCGAAAGATACCGTAAACATTATCATTGCTAAGAGGATGGCGATTGTTATTATCGATGCCGGTTTGTTTTTTAGATTTTCAGACATGATTTTGGTCGTCTTCAATTTTATGCCCCCTTTGTTGCCGTTATATTTATTTATATATATTTATACCACATAAATATAAAAATAAAATATTAATTTTTTGAATTAAAAATAATTATTTATAATCAAGGTTTTGATTCCGGGGTGAGGGAGGAGGGCGGCAGAGCGAACATGAACCGGCAGGATTGTCTTGTTGCGGGATAATCCAAAATAATATACAATATTAAAATATTTTTATACAGCGGAAAAACATAATAAAACTATTGCCTCATAATAACTTTAAACAGTTTTGAAGAAGGGGGCGGCAATATGTCCGATAAAATAAATAATATCTTTTCTTCCATCGCGGATGTTTACGATTTCTGGGGGCATCTGTTCAGTTTCGGGGTTGACGGCATATGGCGCAAAATGGCCGCGGAAGAAGCCATATCCGATATTGACGGCTATAAAATACTGGATGTCGCTACCGGGACCGGCTCAATTGCTATAGATATCGCCCGGAAAGCAGAAAGGGCAAAAAAACGGGTTGAAATCGTGGGAGTAGATTTTAATCCCGATATGATAAAAATAGCCGAAGATAAAATCAAAAAGAAAAAAATAAAGAATATATGTTTTAAGATTGAAGACGCGATGGACCTAGGCGAACCCGGATGCGCTTACGACGTAGTCACCGCAGGATTTTTACTGAGAAATGTTGACGATACGGAAGTTTTTGCGGAAGAACTCCGTAGGATTCTAAAAAAGAACGGCAAATTCATATTGCTGGAAATGGGCAGGCCGCAGAATAAGCTTTTGAATATATTTTTCAAGTCGTATTTTTTTATTATAAGGCTCGTAGGTTCGTTAATAGACGAAAAGGCGTATGACTGGCTGACATACAGCATATTGGCGTTTGACAGAAAAAAAATGATGGATATATTAAAAGAGAAAGGTTTTAAAGACCTGAAAATTAAAAATCTTCCTTTTCATATAGGCTTTTTAATTACCGGAATAAAAGGCCGAGAATAAATTTAATTTTTAATAATAAATATTAATAAAATAAAGATAAAAGATATTGACTTATGACTTTTAAGTCATTATAATAAAAATATAGCAATACTGCAATGCGGGGTATTTTAAAATATATATGAAAAAAATTTTACTTTTCATCCTGTTTTTCTTATTTTCGTTCTATTCGATAAATTTTTATCCGCATAAGGCTTATTCTTTTTACGTAAAACCGGTCAGGGTAATTACGCTGAAAGAGGCATATATTCTTGCGGCAAGGCGCAACGACACTATAAAAGCCGCAAAAGAAAGCTATTACCAATCGACTCTTTTGAAGTGGTCCGCGATAGGCATGGTTTTACCCGATATATCGCTTAAATATACCGACCAGAGGATGCATGTCAATTCCGCGCCGTCCCCCTTATCGTCTTCGGATATAATGAACAGCCTTTTTTCGTTCTTTTTTCCTAATTATGAATACAGTTTTACGTTAAACGAACCTATTCTTAATATAGGCGCGATTCCGGCTTATATGTCTGCGCGGAATACCGAAAAATCTACTAAAATGGCTTTGAATAACGTTTCCGCAGACACCCTGTATAACGTTGCGGTTGGTTATTATACCGTTTTGAACGATTTAAGCCTGATAAAAGCGGATACAAAGACTCTTAAGGAAGCAAAGTCCCATCTCGAACTTACAGAAGCTAAATTAAAAGCGGGTCTTGCCATAATCACCGACCTTCTTCAGGCGAAATCCCAGTTTTATGCCGCCAAGCAGGAACTTATCAGTTCCAAAAATTTATTGAAGGCCGCAAAAGCCAATCTTGCGGCTCTTCTCGGAATAAGCAGGCGCTTCACGGTAGTTAAGCCGCCTAAGCCGGTTTTAAAAAAAGCGTTATTAAAAAAGTACGTAATTCTTGCCTATAGAAACAACCCAAACATAAAGTCGCTAAAGTTTGCGCAAAAATCGGCCGACGACCAAACCGGATATTATGAATCCCAGTATATACCCAGAATTGATTTCTTGGCTTCATATAACGCGCTTTCCAACATCCATTTTATTCCGCAGGGTTCGACAAATTACTGGACCGCCGGCGCCGTCCTGACGATGCCTTTGTTTCAGGGTGCGTCGAGAATTATATCAATCGAAAAAGCTCGTTCCGAAGCGAACAGGTCTATGTATAATACTGCTCAGGCTAAGCGCGATTTAAAGGCGCGGGTTATATCGGAATTCTATAATGTCCGCAGTTTAAAATATGAAGTGAATACGCTTGAACACGAAGAAAGATTTGCTTCTAAAAACTATATGCTTGTCGAAGAAGAATTTAAAGCGGGGGTGGCGACGAGCGTGGATGTGGTAACCGCGCTGGCGGAATTAATCAGGGCAAGGCATAATCTTCTTTCCGCAAAGCTGAGTTATTACGAATCCGTACTGGATTTAAAAAGGCTCATAGGCTCTTTCAAAAGGAAACTAATAAGTTTAACAGTGGATAAATTTAATTAAAATTATTTAATATTTGTTTTTATAATAATTAACGGGTGATGTTTAATGAACGGGGAAAACGAAAAAACCGATACTAAAATAGGCGGAAACGGCGGCTTGAACGGGAACAAATTTACCAGGAAAAATATTATTACCGCTTCTATCATACTCCTGCTGGCAATAATAGGAGGCATATTTGTTTTAAGGTGGTATCTTTTCGGCCTTACGCACGTTTATACTGAAGATGCGGAGGTTGACGGGCATATAGTTTCCGTCAGCACCATGGTTCCGGGCAATATTAAGGCTATTTACGTCCGTAAAAACGAATCGGTAAAGAAAGGCGAATTAATTGCAAAAATAGACGACTCCACATATTATCCCGCTATGCTTCAGGCAAAAGCTAATTATAAGCTTGCGAAAGCAAAATTATTCAGCGCGGGCGGGAATATAGGCGAATATATAGGGTCAAATTATAATTCTTATTATATTGCAAAACTTTCTTACAGGACGGCCCTTGCAAATTTGCGCAAAGCAAAACTTACGTATGACTTGGACAAAAGGGATTACAACAGGGACTTGTCGCTGTTAAAAAAAGAATTTATTACAAAACAGCAGTTTGATGCGGTTAAAACGGCTTATTTGGTTTCCAGGCAGGCTTATCTAATGGCTATATCGGCTCTCGGAACAGCCAGAAGAAACTATTTTCAATCTAATTATTTAAAAAATAATGTCGCCGCCAATAATATGACCACGCTAAAGCCGCTAGAAGCAAATGTTCAGATAGCTAAAGCCGCTTATAAAGTCGCTCTTGCAAACTATAAAAATACGTTTATATATTCGCCTATAAAAGGCGTAGTATCGGAAAAAATGTCTTATATCGGAGAATATGTCATGCCGGGAACCCCTATAGTCATGGAAAATAATTTAAGCAGGGTTTGGGTAACGGCAAATGTTAAGGAAACGGTTATCGGCAATATAAAAAAGGGAGACCCGGTTAAAATCGGCGTAGATTCTTTTCCCGGAGAAGTATTTAACGGAAAGGTAGAATTCGTGGGTTCCGTCAGTACTTCAAAATTTGCTTTAATCCCGACAAACAATCCTTCGGGAACGTTTACAAAAGTAACGCACAGGCTCCCCGTAAGGATAAAGATATTAAACGACGGCAAGCATATTTTAAAGCCCGGAATGATGGTAGAAGTAACTATAAATACCGGAGCAAAATAGGAAATAAAAATAGACGGAATTCAAAACAAATATCGTTAAATAATACTGAGAATACAGAGGTTTAAAAATGAATTTCAAAAATAGCTATTATAAAAAAATGGTTTTATCCGCTTTGATTTTTATATCCGCAGGAGCGGCTTTCTTATTTTACGCATCTTATGCGATGCCCGTTAAAAGCGCTTACGGATATGGAAACAGCCGCGGGCAGTATCTTTTCAATTACTATAACTGCTTAGACTGCCATATAGTTAAGGGGTTGGGCGGGACGCTCGGTCCTTCTTTGTCTAATTACGGCAATAAAAACAAAAGCTTCGGATGGACGGTTAAGCAGATTGAAAATCCGCAGGCCCATTACAAGACGGGTTCGGAAGTAAAAATTAACGGAAAGACCTATTACGCGATTATGCCATCTTACGATTATATACCTTACGGCGATATCGAAAAACTTGCGTCTTATTTAGAATCGTTAAAAAAATAAATTAAAAATTTTAAAGATTGTCTTCGCCGCCGCCGTTTGTTTTATTACCGGCAAAATTATTATCGTTATCGTTAAAAACGTTATCTTTCCGCACCTTTAATTCATTTCTAAATGCAATATTAGTCCACGGATAGGTTAAATCTATATCGTATTCCGCAAACTTCTTGGCTATTTCGAAGTTTATGTCGCTTATTATAAAATGCCTCCTTATGGGCGACGAAATCCATACAATCAGTTCCAGATTAAATGACGACGCCCCGATGTTAACGAACCATACGGACGATTCCGGCTTTTTCAAAACCTCCGGATTTTCTTCCGCTATCTCTAAAAGAACCTTTTTTGCAAGGTCTAATTTAGAAGCGGTTTCCTCTATTCCTAATGGTATATGCAGTCTTATCTTCGGGTCTCTGTGCGACCAGTTGATTACGTTGGACGTTATAAAAT
>JAJYJN010000012.1 GCA_021789455.1 bacterium
CTAGAGAACTCAATCTTGCTGGGGCTACCGTTATCAGGGGCATTATGGGCTTTGGAGCGCATAGCAGGATGCATACGGCTAAAGTATTGCGCCTGTCCGAAGATCTCCCTGTTATAATAGAAATTGTCGATACTGAAGAAAAACTTAATCTCTTGATGCCTTTTCTGGACGAAATCGTCGAAGAGGGAATGATAACCGCAGAAAAAGTCCGCGTAATACGATATCGTCACGGTTAGCAAAAACGGTTCCCTATTTTTCTTTCCGCATCAATAAATATAAACGTATTTCCTTCCAAAAAGGTATCTATATGGCGACGCCGAATATACTGCCGATAAACACGAAATCTTTTATGATACCCGATTTTACTGCAAAATAGAAGAATATGATTAACATATAACCATATTTGTTTAAAAAAACGGCAAACCCTATAAATTTTAATATGGCTTATATTGTGTCCCGTATATCTTTTATAACGTAAAGATATGGCATAAATTATGCTTTACTAAATATTTATGACAAACTTAAACAACCCAATTATAAACGATACGACGTTAAGGGACGGCGAACAGACTGCAGGGATAGTATTCTCGGCAACAGAAAAATTGCTTATTGCCGAAATACTAGATAAAATCGGCGTGGATGAAATAGAAGCAGGCATACCAGTAATGGGAGGAGATGAAAAACTTGCCGTCAAAAAGATAAACGAATCAGGGCTTAAAGCAAAAATCGTTGGCTGGAACAGGGCAAAACCGGAAGATATTTATGCATCTTTAGATATCGGGCTTAAATTTATCCATGTATCTGTCCCTGTATCTAAAATCCACATCGAATATAAGCTTAAAAAAGATTTTCAATATGTTAAGACTAATCTCATAAACATATTAAAAATATTAAACAAAGAAGATGTGAAATATTCAGTAGGGGGCGAGGACTCTTCAAGGGCTGATTTGGAATCGGTTATCGAGTTTATTAAGATTGCGGAAGGCGAAGGAGCTTATAAATTCCGATATTCGGATACGGTAGGCATATTAAATCCATTAAAAATATATGAAAATATAAAAAAAATAAAAAATGATCAAAAATTGAAAAATATAATGCTTGAAATTCACACGCATAACGACTTCGGAATGGCCTCTGCTAATTCGGTTGCCGCCCTAAAGGCAGGCGCGGATTCTTTATCCGGCAGTATTTCTGGAATCGGTGAAAGAGCCGGAAACTGTGCATTGGAGGAGGTAATTGCTTATTTTAACTTTATTGAAAATCAAAAAATCAAATTCGATTTCATAAAAGCAAAAAATCTGGCCAAATTTATAGCAAGGATAACTAAAAGACGGATTCCGCTATCTAAACCTATATTTGGCAAAAATATTTTTTACCACGAAGCGGGTATTCATACCGACGGGATATTAAAAAATCCCCTTAACTACGAAGCTTATCCGCCCGAATATGTCGGGACTAAAAGAAAACTTTTAGTCGGAAAACACGGAGGGTCTTCCGCAATTAAATATAAACTTAACAAAATGGGAATTCAGTTAACAGTCAAAGATGCCGGTTATCTGCTTGCCGCTGCAAAAGCAAAATCTGCCGAATTAAAAAGGTGTTTAAGCGATAAAGAACTGCTGTCTTTATATCAAAACCTGCGAAATTTAGCTTAATTTCGGCTAATATCTAAAGACAACAAGAATGCATATAAAATTTCTTTTGCTATCATTTCAAATCAAAAGGTATAAACTATCATAGTATTTATAGTATTTTGAAAACCCTTTCCGTCGCCATAGATTTTGTGGTTTGCAATTTGGTTCTCTAATTCCACCCTAAACTGTACATTTTTTAAAATTTTTGAAGGCGGCCTATATCCCAGGGTAAAAGTAGAATCAAAATAATGATATGCTGTTCCCGGAACACTTTCTTCTTCCCACATGCCTTGCGGATCCGAAACCGAAGTTTCCCTTATCGTTTGGGAAAATCTTCCGAAGTTAAAATTACCGTAATGATGAAGATAAAAGGCAATCCCCGAAAAACGAGATTTATCGAAAATAGAGTTTGACGTAGAAATTAAAACCGACGGATAAATATTTTGAGAATCGTTAAACTGTTCGAGGTTTATTCCGTTGCCATATACTATAAACTTGTTTATTCCTCTGTTTAAGCCGACTTCATAGTCTAAAACAGCAGTCCAGTATTTTAAGAATCCGTATTTTGCGTCTATAAAATTATAAAAAAATTTATTTAAATTATCCTTATAAAGGTTATTATCATATATAATAAAATTTTCTGCGCCATAAACTATCCCTTCGTGAAATTTTAAAAATGCGGCAGGTTTATACGAAGCTATATACTCAAAGGTTGGATATCTGTTTATAGGCGTTAAAGCATCGTCGGTCAAAGCTATTCCTAAAACCATATTCAACCGTTTCGGAATAAACGGATATTTAAAAAAAATTCCGGTAAGTTCGCCCGGCTCTATCGCCGTTATTGGAGAATAAGTATTTTCCCATAGCCTCGATAAGTTATACGATTCAAAACCTATTAAATAGTTTTTTTCGCCTAGGTCAACTTTTAATCCATTTCCTACCGGAATACCCAAAGAAACGTAAAACTGCCTGAATCCGTATAGCGGGCGGCGATAAACTGATTCCGTATAATAATTATAGTTTCCCGTATAAGGTCCTACCGCCTGAATATTTTCGCCCGTGTCTAACGTTATTTTAAAACCCAAGCCAAAATTATTCCTCCCGTTAGAAAAAGCATTTTTTGAAACCGTCAGGTCGAGTTCGTTTACCGTGAAACCGTTAACTTTATAATTATCTATATAGTTTCCGTTATAATTGCCATCCGGAAACTCCTTGTTCGCGACGGGATTTTCAAGATTATACGTATAAGACGAAGCAAAAGTACCGAATAGTTTTATTTGGGATAAAAAAGAATTTTCCTTTGCGTATGAATTAACTGCGGAAGCAAAAAAAAATAAAACGCAGGATAAAATTAAAATTATATTTTTCATTTTTACCTTATTCTTAATAAAATTAATAAGCTGTCTAAACTAATTAAATATGTATATAATTTAACCAGTTCTGCGGGAGCACCGTTATTATTCCAAGAATCACCATTGCCAATCCGAGTAAGCCTACCGCCGCTATGGATTTTTTAGAATACGCATATTCTCCGAGTATTTTTTTACTGCCGGCAAGGGCTATCAAAAACCCTAGGACTATTGGAAGAATAAACCCGTTAAATGCTTCGACGTCAACCATAATAGTTACAAGTGGTATTCCGGGTATCAAAACCAGCATAGCGGATACAAAAATTAACGCTATGTATATAAAATAAAAAAGTTTTGCCTCCTTGAAACGGTGGTTTAAGCTGTGCTTATATCCCCATGTTTCTCCCGCCGCCCACGTAAAAGCCATAGAAACGACAAAAGCCGCCAAAAGACTTGAGCTGTAAAGACCTACGGCAAACAAAGCTCCCGCATATTTTCCGGCTAAAGGTATTAAAGACCTGCCTATAGCTTTTGCGGTTGACGGAACTATATGAGCTTCATACAGGGTCGCAGCCGTCATAATTATAACGGCTATCATAAGGACCTGCGTTGCGATGCTACCGATAAGAGTATCTGTTTCCGCCAGCTTGACGTCTTTCTTGCATAAATTTTTATCTACGGTAGCACTTTGCTGATAGTAAATCATCCACGGCATTATAACCGCCCCGGCGTTAGCCGCTATAAGCCATATATAATCTTTGTTGCCGAGCGGCTGCGAGCCGAATAATCCTTTAAAAACAAGCTGATGGTAATTCGGATGCGCAAAAATAGCTGCAGGTATAAAGACAAATCCGGTAAGGGAAAAAATAAGGGCGATATTTTCGGCTCTGCGGTAACTTCCGGTAAATACGACGAACAAGAGAATTAAAAAACTGATGCCTACGCTATAAACTTTATGAATGCCGAATATCTCCCCGCTAGCCGCAATTCCGGAAAATTCGGTAATAAGAGCCGAGAATACTACAAAAAATAAAGTGATAGTGGCAAATGCCGCCCATTTATTGCCATAATATTCTTTTATAAGTTCTCCGTGCCCTTTTCTGGTAACGCACCCTAGCCTAGAAGTCATAGACTGTATCAGATATAAAACCGGTATGAGGAGTATTTGCAAAGGTATAAGCTTATAGCCCCATTGCGCCCCCGACACTCCCGCCGTAGTAACGGAACCTGCATCCATGTCTGCAATCATAACTACAAAACCTGGACCTAATACCTTGAAAAAATGAAGTCCTCTATATAGAGAACGTTTGTTAAACAGGCCAAACCTGCCCCTTCCGCGCCTTCTGTGCTTTCTTTTAGTATCGGTTAAGTCTTTCTCCCGAAAACCAGAAGTTTCAGCATTGATGTTTTTCATAAAGTTTATACCTGTTTAAGTTAAAATTGTATGATTAAATATCATAATGATATTGATTTTTATTATCATTAATATAACAAAAAAATTATTTACCGTCAAGTTTTTATAAAAAGCTATTTATATGCTTTTAATTATTAAATTAAAGGGCGGATGGTCGTCATTATAATTTTTTTCCATTTACTTGCAGTCTCCGCAAATTCCATATATTTCTAATTTGTGCTTTATGGGAATAAAATTATTTGCTCTGGCAAGCTTATCCTGCAGTTTCTCGATTTTTTCGTCGTTGACTTCTATAAGCCGTCCGCATTTTACGCAAATCAGATGGTCATGATGCTTGCTTCCGTATTTCTGCTCATATCTAGTTTTTTGTTTTCCTATTTTTATTTCTTCGGCTAAACCGCTTTCGCATAATAAATTAAGATTTCTCTGAACCGTTGCATAACCTATTTCTGGATTTTTCTTTTTTACTATATTAAAAAGTTCTTCCGAAGTAATATGGCGTCCGGCCGAAAAAAAAGAATCAACGATTAATTCCCTTTGTTTAGTGTGTCGCATTCCCTTGTCTTCTATATATTTAATGAAAATTTCTTTGAATTCAGATTTTTCTTTTTTCATAATAATTAATACGTTGCGGTGTTTTAATAAAATTAAGGTTTTAAAAAAGCATACCCCTGGTCTTCTTTTTCGACTATATAGGATAGTATTCCTGGATAAGTTATTCTTACGAAAGGAAACAGCATTTTAGGCGTTATTCCGGCTTCTTTCATTGATTCGCCGCATACTACTATTTTAATTCCTTCCTTATGAAGCGTTTCAACGACTCCGGCATATTTTTTATTATATTTCATAACAAATGCTTTTAATCCTGGACCGTAAGCCGCGATAATAATACTGTATTTTATATGTTTTTTTCTTAGAAAAAAGCCTGCCTTCGCCAGGCTCTTTAATGCAATCGGCCATCTCTTTTCGTTCTGGGTAAGCTGTTCGATAAATTTGACCGGTCTGTGTTTAAAAAAAACTAACGGATAGATATATCTGGAATTCTTCTTAAAATTTTTTTCATTTTTTGCAAAGCAGGGGTTTGCAAAAAAAATTAAATTTAAAATTAAAACCGAGGCGGCAACGATAATAGAAGCAATTTTCTTCTTGTTATACATTTTATTCTCCCTTATAAAGATTTAATTAAACTGCTTTTAATTTATATAATGCAATTTGTTATATATTACCATATCTTATGGTAATATATAAATATGAATTTATTTAACAATAATGAAAATACATACGAAAAAAATACGGGCAATTTTTTACCGCCGCTTGCGGAAAGACTGAGACCTAAAATCCTGTCCGAATTTATCGGCCAAACGCATATTCTCGGTCAAAGCAAACCTTTAAAAAATATGCTAGATTCAGGATTTATCCGTTCCATGATACTCTGGGGTCCGCCCGGAAGCGGAAAAACAACTCTTGCCGGCATTATAGCAAACGCCGCAGGTTACGAATTTTATAAAATTTCGGCTGTTTCTTCCGGCGTTAAAGAACTTCGGGAAATTATAGATAAGGCAAATATAAGCTTTAAGCATTACAAAAAACCGCTTATGATTTTTATCGACGAAATTCACCGGTTTAACAAGTCCCAGCAAGACCTCCTATTGCATTCGGTAGAGGAAGGAAGCCTCATATTAATCGGAGCCACCACCGAAAATCCCTCTTTTGAAATAAACTCTCCGATTCTCTCGAGAGTAACGGTATTTACGTTAAACCCTTTATTCGATGAAGATTTAAACTTGATTATCGACAGGGCGCTTAATACGGACGAAGTTTTAAGAAAAAAGAAAATCATACTGGAAAAAGAAGGCAGAAATGCGCTCGTCCGATATTCGGGAAGCGACGCACGCATAATGCTGAATGCCCTCGAAATGGCGATAAATCTTACAAAACCGGACGATAAAGGAAATATAATATTAGACGCAAAAACTATCGAGGATGCTTATCTGAGAAAATCAAGATACGATAAAACCGGCGAAGAACATTACAACACTATTTCGGCTTTTATAAAAAGTTTAAGGGGGAGCGATCCCGACGGAGCAGTTTTCTGGCTTGCCAAGATGTTGGACTCTGGAGAAGACGTTAAATTTATCGCAAGAAGAATGATAATTTTAGCTTCGGAAGATGTAGGAAACGCCGAACCGTACGCCCTTAATTTAGCGGTAAGCTGTTTTAACGCCGTAAATACCGTCGGCATGCCCGAAGCCAGGATTATTTTATCCCAGACGGCAACATATCTTGCAGGCTGTCCCAAGTCCAACGCAAGCTATCTCGCAATAGAAGAAGCTCTAAGCGACGTTAAAAAATTTCCGGCGGCGGTCGTTCCGCTCCACTTAAGAAACGCGCCTACAAAGCTGATGAAGGATTTAGATTATCACAAAGGTTATAAATATTCCCATAATTATAAGGACCATTTTGCCGAGCAGACATACCTTCCTAAAGAACTTTCGTCGCGAATTTACTACCGCCCCGAAGATATCGGCAAAGAAAAAGAGATTAAAATCAGGCTTAAAACATTATGGGGGGGAAGCAAGGATTACGGAGAGGACAAATAATTCATAACGACAGGAAAACCGTCATATTTCGTCATATTTATATTATATTAGATTTTTGACATCTGCCAAAATAAAAATACCAAATTTTGGGACGGGGGCAGAAATATTATTTAATTCCGTCAAGTTCTTTATTTTTGGTTTCCGGCAGAAAAAAAGAAAGTAAAAATGCCGCAAGCATTAAAACCGCAACGGAATAATAGCCTAAATCTTTATTTTCCTTAACGAAATACGTCATTATTAAAACTCCGCATACTGCCCCTATTTTTCCGGCCATAGCAGAAAATCCGTAAGCGGAAGACCTGAAAGAGGTATGGGAAAGTTCGGCGGGGAAAATTCCTACCGTTAAAGACGCCAAAGAATTAAAAATTTCGGCTATAAAAATTACGGCGGCAAGACCGGTTAACGTTCCATATGCAAAAGGAATAAAAAAAAGGGCGGCGCCCATCCCCGCAAAACCGGCAAGCTGTATCTTTTTTCTTCCGATTTTATCCATTTCTAAAAGCCCGATTAAAGAGCTTGCTATGCCGGTTAAAAGAATTAAAGACGTTATAAGAGCATTGTCTTCGTTTGAAACCAGTCCGCTTTTTTTAAAGATTAACGGAATTAACAGGCCGATGCCGTATGCTCCGACATCGTATAAAAACCATATTGAAGAATACAGGACTGTATTTTTTATATGCGCCTTGGAAAACATTCCTTCAACGTATAACTTATTTTTTTTATATTCGTTTTTAAGGTTTTTTGCTTCTATCCATCTTTTAGATTCCGGCATGGAAATTCTTAAAAGCATTACTATAAATGCTGGAATTACGCCGATACCGAGCATAAGCCGCCACATCTCCGGTCCGAAAGGAAAAAGAACCGCCGCGGTCAAAGAAGAAAATATGGAACCTATGCCGAACGACAAACCCGCAAAGGAAAGATGTTTGCCCCTTAGCGTCTCCGGCGCGGTTTCCGCAATATACGAATTGGATACCGGATAATCGGCTCCTACCGCCGCTCCCAGAATCAACCTCGATATAAACAGCATTAAAAAATTAAACGAAAAAGCCGATACGATGCCGAAAACGACAAAAACCGTCATATTTAAAATATAAACCGATTTCCTTCCGAAAATGTCGCTGAAATACCCTATTAATAAAGCCCCTGCGATACTGCCGAATACTACGGAGGCGATTATTAAGCCGGATTCCGCTGCATTAAGATGAAAATAAGGATTTATAAGTATTATAGCAAATGCAATTACGGTTAGGGAATAACCGTCTAAGAACATTCCGGCGGAAGAAAGCAGAAGAGGTCCGGTAAAAAAACCGTTTTTATCTTTTTTATATTTATCTTTATCGGTGTAAGGCATTCGCAAAGTTTTTAAATGCTTATCGAACGCTTAAGGGTTTAATGTATTTTAAATAAAATTACCTAATTTTAAATAATCTAAAGAAGAAATTAAATCTTCTTTAGACCTGTTCTCTATTATTAAAGGTCCTGAAAATTTCCTGTTTTCGGTAAGAGAGTTAAAAAATCCGCCCGGATTTAAAATACCGGAGCCTAACGGACGGTGTTCGTTTCTTACGGTGGTCCTTAAATCGGTCCTTTTTTCCGTCATATCCTGAATATGCATCTCGCCTATGCAGTTAATATTAAATTTTTTCAGGAAATCCTCCGGCATAAAACCGTTAAGTCCCCAGTGGCCCATATCGAAACATATGGAAATGCCTAATTCTTCAACTATAGGATATAAATAATCGAACGGAAAAACCTCAAGGTTTTCTAAAGCAAAAACGGCCGGCGGCAGTTTAGTTTCCTTTAATATATCCGACATGCTTTTCTTTGCCTGGTTGGCCGCGATATTGATTAACGATTTTTTCGCACTTTCTTCGATTGGAAAAAACAGGATGGAATCTTCAAACTCGGAAGTCAGATGAATAACGAATTTTTTAACGCCCAATTCGCGGCAGGCGTTTATTACCCTTATAATCGCATCTACAGAGATGCGCCTGTATTCTTCTAAAGGGCTTGCCGGATTAAGCTGGAGATACGGAAGATGAACGGAAACAGAAAGCGGAATAGTATATTTTTGAGAAAAAGATGTTATTAAGGGGATAATAAATCCTTTTAATGAGCCTTGATTAAGCTGTTCTATTTCCGTATTTATCTCTATATTATTTATTTCATATGAATCTAAAAGCGAAAAGAAACCGTTAAATTCGGTCTTTAAACCTTCTAAATTGTTGCCGCCCAAAAGTCCGAAGCCTATGCCGAAAAACGAATCGGTATTTACCCCGAAATTAAGCCTGCTTTTTTTACTAAAATTATCGTTAGCCACAAATATTTTATTATTTAAAAAGTTAAGATTATACAATATCTTTTATTATCAGGCATAATTGATTAGGGCAAGGCATTTAATTTTGCCTAAAAGATCGAAAGCTTCTATTAAACTATTTAAAGGCATTGCGATGTCTATAAGTTTTACCCCTTCTTCATAAAAATCTTCTTCTTTGTCGTGAATATTTATACAGCATACTTCGTCCTTATTATTTTTACCGTTGTTTTTAACTCTCGAAACTAAATAATCCTCTAGATACTTTTCGTCGTCGAAAATATCGTATTGAAGTTCGTAATTAACCGACGCGAGAAGAATATTCAGGCAGTTAAGTCCAGAACCGGTCATTCTATTGAACCCATCTAATATGTATTTATAAAACTTGTCAGACGTCTTTATAAAATCCAGATGACCGGTAAAGCTTTCTTTTATTGCCATGTCTAAAATAGGCTCGCTTTCCGTAAAAAAATAATCGACGCCGTCTTTTTCGAACAGCATATCTTCTTCTTTTACATTTATATTTAAAACGGTGAATTTCCTGTTTGAGAGCCTGTTTAAAATGATTTCTATTTTACCTTCGGCAATATAATGCGCAGCGGCTAGGCTTAAATTCTCGAATTCTTTATAAATTGCTTTTTCTATAATTTCGGCCTTTTCGTAATCTTTTCTGTTTACTTTCAGTATAAACGAAACGCCGTCTTTTTCGAATTCTATGGGAATAGACGCTTTATTATAAAAAGTATATTCATCTGAACCTTCAGAGCAAAGGGATCCTCTTACGTTTTTGGTATAGATTCTCTGCCTTTCGTCGCCGGTCTGTCCTCCGAAAGATTCGTTATTTAAAAGATATATCTCGTCGCTGAATTCTATGTTCCAGGTTACAGTAGGATGTTCCGTATTACAGTCGTATCCGTAACGGACGCTTATAGGATGCATTGTAAAACTGACGCCGTTGCATAGATATTCTACGATACTTCTGCTTTTAATACCGCCGCAGTTTTTCTTATTCATTTATCGATTTACTTTTTTTTCAATTCTTTAAGCCATATTAACATTTTTTTATGGAATTTTTATATTATATCAGATTTTTGAAATAAAAAGCCCGCTTTTTAGGGCGGGCATTAAGGGAGGTGCATTACTGCTTTATGTATTAACTTAGGAGAGAAAAGCCTTAATCTAATTCTAGCGCTGTTTTAGAACGCTATCCTTGCCTGTATGAAGTAAGCGTTAGTGTCCCCCATCCACTGGCCATACGTGTAATAAGCAGCCGGATCGGAACCATATTGGGCATCCATATAATCTTTTTCATGCAGGAATTGATAGTTCTGGTCATCTATCGTTAAAGTTATATGACTGTTAAGATGATAGGCTACACCAATAACTCCTCTTTGAAAGTCGAAAGGATTGCCGTAAGGCATTGCGCTTGCGCCCGATAAAACCGGCGTTTCATAATAAAACCTTTGAAAGAGCCCGAATACGCCGAATTTGCTGTTCGGAATATTGTAATATCCGAATGCATCTAATCCATGTTCGGTATTGTGCCCAATAACGCCGTTCGCACCTGTAATACCTAAAAGTGCAGGATTTAAATTAAACGGGTATGCCGCACCGGCATAGTTGCATCCGTAGGCGGCAGGACCGGTTGCAGATTTATACCCGCACCAGCTTCCGGCATCCTGACTTATAGAACCGGCGCCGCTTGCAAAGCCGCCGCTAGTAACGTTTAGGCCGTAATCGTACTGAAGGGCAATTAATCCCTGCGGAGTTTTATAATCCAAAATTGCGGAGGCTCTTGCCGTCGGAAAATTATTTTCGACATTGCTGTAACCGTCAAAATTATTTGTTTGCTCGGACCATGCATAATATCCGCTAATTCCAAGACCATCTAAGCCGGCATCAGCACCAAAAGGATAAAATGATGCCCTTGCCTGAGGAGATTTCTGGTCCACGTTTTCGCCCTGATGAAATGTCGCGTTATCAAAAAAACCTGCATTATACGCCATATATATTTTTCCGTTTGCCCTGAACTTTCCGGACACGCCTATACCGGTTTGCGTAGAAGTTACCCCTAGAAAACCCCAAGGCGTCCTTTCCGCGACGTGATAACCTAATAAACCGTCTTCCCAAGCAATCATTGGAGTCGGGAACTGTCCTAATTTAAGGTTCATGGTTAAGCCGTTTGCAGCGTAAACATGGTTAAACTGCAAAAATGCATATTTAAGCCTGAAATATTCGTTGCCGAAAGTAGTGCCAGAAGATGAAGCCCAACTGCCAGGCGTTGTTCCGGATGCCCACCATTCTCCGGCTGCTGCTGGCGATGGGGGAACTCCCGTATAATTGTTTGACTTATTAATGTTCGGCGTAATCTTTAAAAACCAGTTGTCCTGATGGTATAGGAATATCAGATACGCCCTGTTAACGTTAAAGGCATTATAGCCGTTATGCCCTGGTCCTGCCGGGTTCTCCTGTAATTGAAGTGTCGGAGTAAAACCGGTATTATTATAATACCCGTAACCCATATAAACCAGCGTTCCAAGCGTTATATGCTTCGTCCATGCCGGAAGGGTTTCGCCCTTGACTGTTTTTAACGAAGCTTCTAGTTTTTTCTCCGTAGTTTTCAAATTGTTAATTTGCTCGGTCGTTTTTTTTGCGTTTGGCTTTAACAGTTGATTGATGACGCCTTGTCCTACTTTAACTCTTCCCGGTCCGGGCTTTAAGAATATCTCGCCCGTATTTGGGTTTTCGTAAAGCGCTGCACCTGATGCACTAGCCGTCTTTGTCCCGCCGAACGCAAAAACTAAAGCCAGCGCCACGGCTAAGGCAAAAACAAAAGCCGACAGCAAACCAAGTCGCACCGGACTCTTTGTCCTGCTAATTTTTTCCATAACTTTCTCCTCTCTTTTGGTTTGATTTGATTTAATACGATTCTCAAATATTTGCTAATGGTTTCTACAAACTCATTTTATCAAATGAATGTTACATAATTATTACAATTATGTTAAATTTTCGTAACAATATTATTATAATCCCTTTGCTCGCAGGCTATAAAGCTCTGCATTAATTTAGCCGCGGACATATAAAAAATTGAATCCGACCTTTGGATTACTTTGTCCGCAAATAAGCTAATCCAGTTTCCTACGAATTCGTTAAAAAACATAAATTCGTTTTCGACGACTTCCTGAAACGGAAGGAGTTTTTCAACCTGTCCCGAAAGATACCTGTCCTCGAGATTTATCAATACCGCCATAAATCCCAAAACATATGAAATATGGTCGGGCCTTTTCGTAGAAATTTCATTCTGGTTTTTTAATTCAAAATTTAAAGATTTATAAGTAATCTCTAATTGCTTTGTCTATAGCGTAAAAAGATTTTCCGCTCTTTAAAAATTTGGCAAAACCCTTATTGCCTTCATCCGCGACTACAAGATACGAAGCATTTGAAAAATTAGGCTCGCCGTTTGCGTTTGCCGAGATATGGTTAAGATTGGTCAGGAAATTTTCGTCGTATCTTCTGTTTTCGATTATCCACCTTAGCATGCCCATTGCCAGCGCGCCGTTATCAAAAGCCTTTTGAACATACTGCCTGTCTTCGTACATAGATTATTTTACTTTATTTTTTAATCCACCGTAAACATATGCCCCCGTACAGATAAAAGCTAAAGCTATTATTACGGCAAGTAAAATAAAAAATACCGTTTTATTTTTCATTACGATATTTTATAACATTTTTATTCAATAAAACAAAAACGCCGCTTTATTTATTTTACAGTCCTTAATAAATATTATTTAAAAGTTGCGTCTATCATTTCAGATACTTTTGATGCCGGATAAACTTTAAAATCGCTTCTTTGCTGGATTTCGTTTCCGCCGTAAAAAACGGCGCTGCCGTATGGAACGGGTAAAATTTTATAGGATTGAAGAAATTTTTTTAAATTTTTAAAATAATCTTCCGAAACGGTCGCTCCGGATTTAATTTCGATAGGGAAAATGTTTCTTCCCACTTCATAAATTAAATCTATCTCCAATCCCTTGCTATCCCTGTAAAAATATAAATTACTTTTTTTGCCTTTATTAAATCTATACTTTAAAACTTCTATTATTGTCAAATTTTCAAATAAATTGCCTCTCAAAGGGTCGCGGGATACCTGCTTTTCATTTTCGATACCTAAAAGATAAGATGCAAGTCCGACATCGTAAAAATATAATTTTGGGGATTTTATCAATCTTTTAGAAAAATTATTAAACCATGGGGGCAATAGAAATATTATATAGCTTGCTTCTAGTATCGATATCCACGATCTTGCGGTAGTGTGGGATATGCCGGTATCGTTCGCCAAGCCTTGAAGATTTAATAGCTGCCCTATTCTTCCGGCGCAAAGTTTTAAGAATTTTTCAAAAAGATTCAGGTCTTTAATAGAAATTAACTGCCTTATATCCCGTTCAACGTAAGTTACGATATAATCTCCTATGACTTGATGCGGGTCTATATGTATATCGTAAATTCTTGGATAAAAACCGTTGTAAATAAGTTGGTCAATTAAAGATACATCGATAATGTCTTTTATTTCTGCAATACTTAACGGGAGAAGTTTAAGCAAGGCAGTTCTTCCGGCAAGAGATTGAGAAATATTATTTAAAACCTCGAATTGTTGGCTTCCGGTTATAATAAACCTGCCCGGTTCTTTGTTTTCATCGACAATAGTCTGCATATAAGAAAGCAATTCCGGCGCCCGCTGTATTTCGTCTAAGATAGCATCGTCGTATTGGTTCAAAAAACCTCTGGGGTCGGTAATTGCAAACTGTCTTATATCGGGAGCTTCAAGATTTACGTATTTCTTATCGGGGAAAGCATACTTTATTAACGTAGTTTTCCCGCTTTGTCTCGGTCCGGTAATTGTAACAACAGGATATTGACTTGCAAGATTTATTAAAATATTTTCAATGTTTCTTTTTATCATATATTATAAATATACCATAAATAGAACATTATGCAAGTTATACTTTCAAAATTTACCAAACTGCAATATTTCAATATACGAACAGCCTGCAATAAGTCATAGAATAAACAATACGTCCGATTTATTTATAAAAAACGCCGCTTTATTTATTTTACCGTCCGTGGGGGGGGTGTTATCGAAATGGACGATAAAATTAAATAAAAGCGGCGAAAAAGGTATAAAATATCCTGCCTTTTATTCTTCTGCCGATTTTTTAACCTGCAAAAGTTTTTTAGTTATATCTATGAAAAGAACCAAAACGCCTATGCTGAAAACTATATCTCCGGGAACTCTTAACCAGAGCCACAGGTCGGTCTTGTCGTAAAAATAGATGCTTCTCGAATACCAGTAGCCGTGTTTAATCGAAGCCGCAAACTGCATAAAGCCTTCCGGCAGGAAATTTAATATAACCCATAGAATCATGCCTACGTTAAAGCACCACAGCGCTACCCTGCCTGCGCCCTCCGTCCATTTGGAGGGTTCGACTATCATCCTTAAAACGTAATAGGACAATGCGATGCCCAGAAGGCCGAAAACTCCGAATAAAGCCGTGTGTCCATGGTTTATCGTCAAATACTGGCCGTGTTCGTAATAGTTCATTAACGGCGTATTGATTAATGCACCGAAAACGCCTGCTCCGATAAAGTTCCAGAACGTCGAAGCCTCTAAATATTTAAACGATAAATCCTGCGGAAATTCTTTTCCGGCTTTTACAAGGATATTTTTCTCGTAAACCGCCTGCATAGTTAAAAGCAACAGCGGAATAACCTCGAGAAACGAGAACATAGAGCCGAGCGCAATCCAAATGGAGGCATCGCCTATGAAGTAAAAGTGATGTCCCGTTCCGATAATTCCTCCTAAAAATATCAGGATTATCTCCAGAATCAGGGTATTTTCGATAGTCGTCCTTTTAACGAGACCCTGCGAAAGGAAGAAATAGCCTATAACCGCAACGGCAAAGAATTCGAAAGTTCCTTCGACCCATAGATGAACGACCCACCATCTCCAAAAATCCGTTATAGTCCAATTTTTGAGAATCCACGCAAGCGGGAACATTCCGAATACATACATTAAGCCTATGGTAACGGCGCTTATTAAAAACAGTCTTTCAATGCTCCATTTATCGGTGTTTTTTATAAAATGAGGTTTTAGAGCCCTGTAAAGTATTATTACCCACAGCAGTAAGCCCACGAATACGATAATCTGGTTGAGCCTTCCCAACTGCAGATATTCAAGGCCCTGATTACCGAGGAAAAACCATAAGCCGTTGTGAAAATAGCCTTTAGCTCCAAGATACATTCCGACTAATGCCGCAACTCCATCGATTAATAATGCCCACCACAGGAAATCGATAAAAAAAGACTGCCATTTTGCTTCCTTCCCGCCGCCTATATATTTAGAAACGAATATGCCGGCACCGAGCCAGGTAGAAGCGATAAATAAAATCGCAAGCTGAATGTGCCATGATTTAACGATATTAAACGGCAAAGCGGTAAGGGTGTGTATCCCAAAAAATGATGCTCTTTCCGCATAGTAATGCGCCAGAAGCATACCCGCTATTATCTGCAAGCCTAACAGGAAAACGCCTAAGAAAAAGAATTTGGCTGATTTTTTCATCGAATGGGTAATTTTAAAATTATCCAAATCAACCATGGGTTTCCAGTTTTCAAGCAATGCCGGGGCTTCCTGCCATCCGGGGGATATATAGTTAAGAAAAAACCATATGACAAGGCCCGCAAGAGCGATAAAAGTAGCCAGAGATGCAAAAGTCCACGTATATAGATACGTCGGCGGATTATTTCCGGCGCCCCTGCTATAAGGCCAGTTATTCGTATATGTATGGTTAACGCCGGGTCTTAACGTAGAAGCGCTCCACGCCGCCCACGAATAAAATTCCACTATTCTTTTTATATCCTGTTTCGAAGCCACCAGATTTCTTCCTATCCCAAGATTGCGGTCGCCTTTAGTGTAAAGATTTTCGATTCTTTTTTGAATTTTATTCAAGGCATATATCTCGCCCGGAGTATAAGTCAAGAGCCTGCCGTCGGAAGAAAACCTGTTTTTCTTTATCTTGGATATTACGAGAGATTTTATGTAAACTTGGTCCCTCGACGAGATTTTCGCATAAGGCTTTTTATAAAGCTTCTGTGCCTCGAAATCCCTGTAGTATTTAACCTCCCTGTGAATATACTGATCGGTAAAATCGGGACCGAAATATGCGCCATTGCCGTAAATAGAGCCATAATCCATAAGGTCGAACTCCTGAAACCTTGCTTTGCCGGCGATGATATCTTTTCCGGTAAAAACGGTTTTGCCTTTTTGGGTTACGACCTGCGCCGGAATAGGCGGCGCGCCGTAATATACCTTGAACGTTCCGTAAACCAGTATGGCTACGAGAACGATAATAGTAAGCGATAACGTAATTTTTAAAAACTTGTTTACCGCTTTTTCGTCATAATAAATGCTTTTTTCCATAAGCTCTCCTCTTTTCATTTATTACAGTTAATTAAAATAAATTAAAACTTCTTTTTACTTCTAAACTTAACGCTTATAAATATTAAGATTATTCAACACCGCTGTCGGCTATTAAATATTTTTACCTCCTTTTTTATTGCCGCTTATGAATATTCTGAGCCTTTTTTAATTCCGCCGTTATGATTTTTCTGTCTTCCTTGTTTAAATGATTGAACATCAATACGAAATACATAGTTCCCGTAGGATTTTTTAAAAAATCATTTACGCTTTCCTTGTAAACTTTCTTAGTATCGGAGTATGCGCCGGAAAGGTCCGGCCCTACATGTCCTCCCTTAATATTTAAGGCTTTTATGTTATGGCACCTGACACACCCCAATTTATAAAATATTTTTTTTCCTGCCGGAGCTCCGGCTTTTTTAGAATTCAATCCGATTCCTTCGGATATTTTCAAGGAATAATATAATTCTACAAAAGACAGCGTAAGTATAATAATCAATCCTGCAATGGCGGGCGCCCATAAGGTCATGAATCTTTTGGTGATTTTCGGCATAATCATAATAATATCATTTAATAAATTTACATTAATTTGAGTTTATTAAATTATAAAAAATTAAAAGAATAAACGTTATGACTTTTATCACATTTTTATTATTTTATAATTTATTTTTTATAAAATTATTTTATTAATGTGATAAAAATCATATATTAAACTTTAAAAATTTAGGATAATACAATTAAAGATAAAAAATTTAACCGATAAGTTAGAATAAAATTATTAAAGGAGAAACGGAAAATGGAAAATACAGCAGATGTATTACTTTTAAAGAGCGTCGGCGAAATTGCATCGGAAAATCCCGAAAAAATAGGGGTATTTAAAAAATACGGGGTTGATTTTTGCTGCGGCGGCTCAAAAACCTTAAAAGACGTATGCGAGGAAGCCGGTATAGACCAACTGCTTATGGTTGGCGAATTAAACGGTCCTTCGACTGCGGCGGCTGAAAACGACGAAAATTATTCGTTAACCAAAAAGGCCAACGATTGGGACGTTAATTTTTTAATAGATTATATAGTCAATATACACCATACGTTTTTACGCGTCCATATTCCGGAGGCAGAAGGTTACGTCGAAAAAATTGCTAACGTTCACGGAAACCGGCATCCCGAACTTCTTAAAATAAGGGAGCTTTTTACTAAAATGTCGCAGGCTATGATTCTTCATTTAGACAAAGAGGAGGAAGGGCTCTTAACCGATATAAAAGCCGGAAAAACCGAAAACATAAAAAAAGAAATAGAAGATGCTTTATATTACCATGAATACGTAGGGCATATCCTTAAAGAAATGCTGTTTTTAAGCTCGGGTTATTCGGTTCCTCAAGACGCCTGTGCTTCTTACAAGCATGCCTACGAACTGCTTAAAAATATTTCGGACGATATAATGATACACGTCCATATGGAAAATAATATTCTTTTCAAAAAAATTTAGGCAAAATTTAAATAGGATTGCTATAATTTATTTTTAAAAGTATTATTTGTAAAATCCGCAATAGAATATGAGCTTAGCGCTTTAGTCAGCATTTTTTGAATATCAAGCCACATAAAATGCACGTCGCAATTACCAGCGTTTTGACATGAAGATTTATCAACTACGCATCTGTTTAGAACTATAGGTCCGTCTATAATTTCTACTATCATTTTTATTGTAATATTTTCTGGCTTCACATTAAAGGTGAATCCGCCTTTGGTTCCGATAAAAGAATTTACAAGACCGCTTTTGGCAAGAGCCTGAAATATCTTAGACATAAAAGAGGACGGTGAGTTGGTGTTTTTAGCTATATCTTTTACGAAACATACCGTTCCCACAGGTTTTTTTGCCATATATACCAGCCCCCTTATTGCATAATCGCTGGCTTTTGAAATATTCACTTAAACACCCCTAATTAAGATATAATTTATCTTATATTATTATATATCATACGGCAAAAAAATGCCCTATAAAAAATTAAGGGGGGTTAATTTAATCATAGGGCATCAGATTAAGGTTAAAATTAAATAGAAAATTTCACTAATAACTGCTGTCGTCCATTTTTACCTTTAATCCAAACTTTTTATAAGCATAAAAAGCATATATTAAAACAAGCGGCAAACCTATAAGCGTGGCTATCAGCATAACTAAAAGCGTAAGATGATTAGAAGCCGAATTATATATATTAAGACTGTACTTTGGGTTAATAGATGAAGGAACAATATCGGGAAATATTCCAACAGCGAGACTTGCTACCGCCCCTAGAATACCTATTATGGAATAGGCGAACGGTTTAATGTCGCTTGCAGAGCCTGCTGAAAGAATAACGCCTATCCCGCCTATAAGCATTATAATTGGTACTATGTCTCCTATAATACCTAAACTATTACCTAGAAGCCTCGGTGCAAATATCGGAGAAATCAGTAAAAACAGCAGGGTAAAGACTATATATGCTACGGCTAAACGTCTTGCAAAAACCCTTGCCCTTTGTTGAACTTCCCCTTCAGTTTTCATAATCAAATAAGCTGAGCCATGCATTAAAAACATTGAGAGCGATATAAGACCTCCGGCTAATCCGAAAATATTTAACAGACTGAACAAAGACTGATAATCTACATGATCTTTATTAAGTGGAACCCCCATTAATACATTTGCGATTGCAACGCCAAGTAAAAGTGCAATACCGAGACCTGTAACGGTAATATCTGCATCCCAAAATTTTCTCCAGCCGAAACTTTCGACTTTACTTCTAAATTCAAATGACACCGCCCTAAATATTATAAGCCAGACTACCAGCATCATTGCAAGATAAAATCCGCTGAAAATTGACGCATAAACTAAAGGAAAAGCCGCAAACACGGCGCCGCCTCCAAGTATGAGCCAGACCTGATTTCCCTCCCAAACTGGCCCTATGGCGTTCATAACGTATCTTTTTTCGTTGTCGTTTTTAGCTATAAAATTTAACAGTCCTCCTACGCCGTAATCAAAACCGTCCATAACCGACCAACCCAAAATAAGAACAGCTACAAGAATAAACCACAATATATTTAAATTCATAATAAAGCCTCCTTATTATTTGAAACGGCTTTTGATTTTGATTCTCCGGCAAGCTCGTCTTTGCCTTCCGCTCTTTCCCTTAATTCTCTTTTAAACAAAAAAATCGCAAACGATGCCAACGTTATATATATCAAAGTAAACATTAAAGTAGATAGTCCTACATCTAATGCGCTGACGTTAGGCGAAACCGATTTTACGGTAGTTAAGAGTCCGTAAACGGTAAAAGGCTGCCGTCCTATTTCCGTAGTAAACCATCCGAACTCTATCGCTATTAAAGGCAAAAAAGCGGAAAACCAAAAAACCTTAAGCATTTTCGGACTTTCGTATAATTTGCCTTTAAACAAAAGATATAGGGCTATAAGCATAATCAACGCAAAATAAAACCCGAAATACATCATAATATGAAACGACCAAAAAACCAAAGAAACCGGAGGAAACATTGCGGCCGTCAATTTCAAATTATATTTATGGTTAATATAGCTTATAGACTTGTTAAATCCCATAACTTTAGCCGCGGGATTCATATAAGCCAGCATACTTAACATGCCTGGAATTCCTATTTGCGGTCCGTTTGATTCTGTTGCGTTGTTCGGAAGAGCAAAAAGCGTCTCGGGAGCATATCTTTGAGAATGCCATTGGGCTTCCATCATAGCTAATTTGGTAGGCTGGTACTTAACTACTTCCCTTGCGCTTATGTCGCCTAATATAATTTGAAAACATGCGACTATTACCCCGGATATGACAGCTATTTTTAATGCCTTTCTCATTATAATATCTTTATTGTTTTTTATTAAAAACCATGCTGCCACGCCCGCCATAAAAAAAGCCGAATATTCCCAAGCAGCGGCTATAACGTGAACAAATTCCGACGGGAAATAAGGATTGAATACTACATGCCAAAAATTAGTCATTTTTGGTATTCCGTTTGAGCCAATCTTATATCCGGCCGGACTCTGCATCCATGAATTTGCTACTAAAATCCATACGGCTGATAAAGTCGAACCTAAAGCTACAAATATTGTAGATATCCAGTGCGCTTTAGCCGAAAGCCTGTTCCAGCCAAGGAGCATAACGCCGACGAAAATGGACTCCATAAAAAAAGCAAAAAGTCCTTCTATAGCTAAAGGAGCTCCAAATATAGCACCTACATAAGATGAATACTGGGACCAGTTAGTACCGAACTGAAATTCCATAACTATTCCGGTTGCAACTCCTACTACAAAATTAATTGCGAATAATTTAGCAAAAAAACGGGTAATCCTTAAATACTCCTGATTTTTAGAAAAAACGTAAATGCCTTCTGTTATAACAAGAAGAGTCCCAAGACCTATAGTCAAAGGCGGATAAAGAAAATGAAAAAAGGCGGTCATTCCAAATTGGAATCGCGCCAATAATAAAGCCAGATTATCCATAAAATACCCCCATGAAATTAAATTAATATAAAAGATATTTATATTTTAATTATATCCTTAAATTAATATTTATTAATTTTATAATTGTATTATTGTATTTTTAATTTAAGATTAATTTAATCTTATTTATCTTATTTATATCATTTGTGGAAATTTTGTCAAGAAAAAAATGATGAAGATGAAAATATGAATTAATGCCCTTCCGCCCAGTTTTTTGCGACGCCAATGTTAACGGCAAGCGGAACGCCGGACAGGAGGTTTTGGGCAGTCATTAAAGGGGCGACGATATTCTTAATATCGTCTGTTAGGGGTTCTTCAACTTCAAATATGAGTTCGTCGTGGACTTGAAGAATCATTTTTACGGATTCTTTTAATTTTGAACTTTCTTGCAGTTTTTTATAAATATTTATCATAGCAATTTTTACTATATCGGCGGCGGTTCCCTGAATAGGAGCATTAATCGCTGCTCTCTCGGAAAACGATGATAAATTTTTTATTCCGGAATTTATGTTTTCTATATAGCATTTTCTGCCGAAGGCGGTTCTGACGAATCCGTTAGACCTTGCCTCTTTCACTATTTTTTCCATATAATCTTTAATGGCAGGGTGATTTTTAAAATATAAATTTATATACTCTCGCCTCTTCGGCAGAGATACCTAGTTCCTTTGACAGTCCGAAAGGGCTCATGCCGTAAATTATCCCGAAATTAATTACTTTTGCCTTTCTTCTCATATCCTTATCGACGGCATTCGCAGAGACACCGAAAATTTCTGAAGCAGTTTTTGCATGAATGTCTTCGTTATTTTTAAAACTTTCTGTTAGCGCTTTATCTCCGGAAATAGACGCCATAACCCTTAAATCTATCTGGGAATAGTCCGCAGAAAGCAAAATAGAGCCTTCTTTTGCAATAAAAGACTGTCTTATTTTAAAGCCCTCGGTTCCAGAAACGGGAATATTCTGAAGATTAGGGCTCTGGCTTGCAAGTCTGCCCGTCGAAGTAGTTGTCTGTGAAAAAGACGTGTGCACTCTGCCGTCTTTATCTATTTCTCTTAAAAGCACGTCAACGAAAGAAGTTTTAAGTTTTACCTTATTTCTGTATCCTATAAGACTGTCTATAAATAAAAGATAATCTTTTAAGGTCCTGTCATCGTTGCTGTTTTCTATAATTATTTCCAATTCAGTTTTTAGCGTCTGGAGAACTTCTATGTCAGTACTGTTTTTTTTAATCCGCTTAAATTTCATTTCGTCAAACATAACCGTACTTAGCTGTTTAGGTGAATTAATATTAAATACCCTTCCGGCTATTTTATGTATAACGAGCGTAAGTTTCTTCGTATCCGAATCTAATGAGGCGGATAAAGACATTAGCATATCTTTATCGACTTTAAACCCTGTTTTTTCCATTTCAAAAAGCACCGCGGAAAGAGGCATGTCTACTTCATAAAACAGATATTTTAAATCGGCATCTTTTTCTATTTCTGTTTTTAATATTTTATACAGAAAATAGACAGTGCGTGCATAGTTGTCAAAATCCTTGGATTTTAAGGCGACAAGCCGGCCTTTAAATTCGGTTTCTATATCGGTAAAACTATGAGAATGTTTTATAGGGTTTAAAAGATAGGAAGCTATTTTTATATCGAAATAAAGCCCGTTAACTTCTATTCCGTTATTTTCTAAAAAAAGCTTCACGGCGTTTAGTCCGCAGCCTATCTTTAAAACCGAATTATCTTTCAATAAATTTATTATAATTTTATCGTCTGAGATATTTTTCGGGTTAAAAGATGCCGGACCTGTTTCTTGTGAATGAATATATATAGTATTTGATTCTCCATCGAACAATTCTTTATTTTTTTCGCTGAAATCGACATAAATCGAAAGGCCGGCGGCGGCATCGTCCTTTGTGTCCCCGTTTATTTCATCATGTTTATCGTCCGGTTCATTATGTATAATACCTGAATCTCTTATTAAAGAGTTAAATTCAAGCTCTTTAAAAACTGCGTAAAGTCCTTCTTTGTTTTTTTCTTTTAAGGCAAAATCGCTAAGAGAATTAAATATTTTATCAAGATCGGCAGATTTTTCCGAATTTGGTGTAAAATATGCATTGGATAAATCTATGTCTTTATAAAAGGAGGCGAGTTCCAAACTTTTATAGGCGTCTTCCTTATAATTTACTAAAAGTTCTTTAAGTTTAGGCTTATGTATAGAGTCTATGTTACTATAAATGCCGTCCAAATTATGATAATCCTTAATTAAAGCAAATGCCGTTTTTTCTCCTATTCCTTTAATTCCAGGTATATTATCGGACGCATCGCCCATAAGCGCCAAAACGTATTTATATT
>JAJYJN010000013.1 GCA_021789455.1 bacterium
TAGCCGAACTGGAAAAATCCGGAACCTTGCAGTCCCTTAAAGAAATGGGCGATTTTGTAGCCGGTTTCAGCAAAGGAACTACGGACGCTATGGTAGAACGCATGGCCGGTACTGCCGAGAAACTGGCGGAACTAACAGAAATGACGCTTGAATATAACTTAAAGCCCTTGCTCGATACCGGCGAAGCCTTTATTAATAGCGGGACTCTGAACGACTTAGTCGAGCTTTCAAACGGCGTTGCCGCAGCCAGAAGGATGATGACCGACGGGCTTATGGAAAGGGCGGTCGGAACAGGATTGGAATTAGTCGAAGCTCTTTTAACCCAGATTGATATTAAAGAATTAATAAACGTTATCGACTGTTCTACTCATGAAACGCTTACTGAGTCTTCAGATCCTAAATATCATAAAGGCGGAGTCCTGTCGCTGGTTTCAATGACTAAGGATCCAGATGTTATGAACGGACTCAAATTTATGATGATTTTAGCTAAAAATCTTGCTAAAAATTTAAAATTAAACGAACAGGATATATTCGTCCGTTCCGGTAGAACCGGTAAAACCGAATGTTATTAAAGAATAGCGCGGTTTAGTCACGGAAATAACCTGTTTTTGTCCCGCAGTTATCGTAAATAAAATTTTATGACGATTGCGGGATTTTTTTGTTTAAAATTATTTATAAAAAATGTTATTATTAAAAAGTTTGATATTTAATATCAATATTTCAGTAAAAATAATTCCAAAGGGGGAGTTATAAAAATGGAAACAAATGTTGCCGCGTTCAGTGCGGGTAATATTGCGTGGGTTTTAACTTCGGCTGCGCTGGTGTTAATGATGACACCTGCATTAGGTTTTTTCTATGGAGGTATGGTAAGGAAGAAAAATGTGTTAAATACGCTGTCCCTTAGTTTCGTAACTATTGCCACAGTCAGCTTTGTATGGATTTTATGGGGTTATTCGCTGTCTTTCGGACCTGACGCCTTAGGAGGATTCATTGGAAATCTTAAATATTTAGGGCTTTCCGGCATGGGTGTAAGCCAACATTCAAGATATGCTGAATCTTTACCTTCTTATGTTTTTGTAGTTTTCCAGCTTATGTTCGCAATAATAACAGTAGCGTTAATAAGCGGTTCGCTTGTAGAAAGAGTAAAATTTTCTTCGTGGGTAGTATTTACGGCTATATGGCTTACAGTAGTTTATGCCCCAATAGCTCAGTGGGTATGGGGAATAGGCGGTATCTTTCAAAAAATGGGCGTTCTTGATTTTGCCGGCGGAACAGTAGTCCATATAAGCGCTGGATTTGCTGGACTTGCCGGTGCTTTAGTTTTAGGAAAAAGAAAAGGATATATGAAGGAAAATATAGTTCAGCCTAATCAGTTGGGATATACGATATTGGGAGCCGGACTTTTATGGTTTGGATGGTTCGGATTTAACGGCGGCAGCGCGCTTGCGGCAAATTCTATTGCCGCGTCGGCATTTTTAGTTACGAACACCGCTGCTGCATCCGCGGCTGTAAGCTGGATGATTGCGGAATGGATAAGGAACGGAAAGCCTACAAGCCTTGGTATAGTATCAGGTGCCATCGCTGGTCTTGCCACGATTACTCCCGCTTCCGGTTACGTAACTCCCGGCGCCGCAATAATAATTGGATTTGTAGCAGGTATTATATGCTTTTCAATGGTCGTCTTCATAAAGCCTAAGTTAGGTTACGACGACGCGCTGGATGTTTTTAGCGTTCACGGCGTGGGAAGCGTCTGGGGCGTTTTTGCGACAGGTTTATTTGCCGATCCTTTAGTTAATAAAGCCGGAGAAGGCTTGCTTTATGGCAATCCCAAACAGGTCTGGATTCAGGTGCTTACTATTATCGCCGTCGCCGCGTATTCATTTGTAATGAGTTTTATTATATTTAAGATACTTGATTTAGCAATGGGTCTTAGGGTAGATAAAGATTCGGAAACCATGGGACTGGATATAACACAGCACGAAGAAACAGGATATAATCTATAAATAACTGCATTAGAGGGCGATAAGTAAAGCGTATGAAGAGGATAGCAGTCTTGCTTGCGGAAAAAGAAGGATATTCCGAAGGTTTGCGAATGGCCGCAGGATTAAGCCTTTTAGACGATAAGGTAGATGTTTATCTTTTAAACGGTGATTTTGCCCAAGCTGATTTGACGGCCATAGAAAATCATCTCAGCATGATGAGAACCGTCGGAATAGGACTGTATTCCAATTTTGAAAAAGAAGGTTTTGATTTTATAAGCACATCAGATTTAGGAAAAGATTTATTGAAGTATGAGTATGTATTTTCGTACAGATGAAAATTTTATATTTAATGAAAGAAAAATATGACGACGATTTTTTAAAATCGTTTAAATATATAATCGATGCCCAAATTGCAGAAGGCATCGAAGTCCTGACGATAAACCTTTACGATGGTGAAAATATCGATTATACTTCGTTGACCGATAAGATTTTTTCATATGACCGCGTAGTATGCGTGTAGTATGTGTAGTATACGTTTAGTAAAATAAATTAGTCGGAGGTTAAATTTTTATGGATTATGGAATGGGAAATAGGCTTTCCAGAATTATTAAGCCAAAAGACGGCAAAACTGTTATGTTGGCCGTTGACCACGGGTATTTTATGGGACCGACCGGTGGACTTGAAAATATAGGCAAGTCCGTTACCCCGCTTTTAAGGTATGCCGATTCTTTAATGCTTACCCGCGGTATTTTAAGAAGCCATATTGACCCTAAAATCGATATTCCAATAGTTTTACGCGCAAGCGGCGGAACGAGCATTCTTAAAGACGACCTGTCGGACGAGGATATCGCAGTTTCTATGGAAGACGCCGTAAGGTTAAATGTAAGCGCGGTAGCTTTGTCTATTTTTATCGGTTCTAAAAATGAAAAACAGGGTATAATAAATCTGTCAAAATTAGTGGATAAAGGTTATAAATACGGTATTCCAGTTCTTGCCGTTACCGCGGTTGGAAGGGAAATGACCAGAGACGCCCGTTATTTATCTTTGTCCGTTAGGATTGCGGCAGAAACTGGGGCGTCAATAGTTAAAACATACTATTGCGAAGATTTCGAAAAGGTTGTGGAAACATGCCCCGTACCGGTTGTGGTTGCCGGAGGTAAAAAAACTTCGGAGGCAGAAGCCATCAAACTTGCGTATGACGCTGTTAAACATGGAGCATCCGGCGTTGATATGGGCAGAAATATATTTCAATCCGAAAAACCAATAAATATGATTAAAGCGGTGAAAGCGGTAGTCCACAAAGGAATTTCGCCGGAAGAGGCTTATAACTCTATATATAATATATGAAATATAATTCGTGAATAATTTAAAAAGCGAAAAAAGTTCTTATTTAAAATCTGCTGTCCACCAGCCCGTAGACTGGTATCCATGGTGCGCAGAGGCTTTCGAAAAAGCAAAAGAAAAAGATATGCCGGTTCTCCTTGATATTGGAGCCGTATGGTGCCACTGGTGCCATGTAATGGACGGGGAATCTTACGAAGATGAGGAAACCGCGGCAATAATAAACGGAAATTATATAGCCGTAAAGGTAGATAAAGACGAAAGACCGGACATTGACTCCAGATATCAGAAAGCCGTCAGCGCTTTTTCCGGAACAGGAGGCTGGCCTTTAACCGCTTTTTTAACATACGAAGGATATCTTTTTTACGGAGGCACTTATTTTCCTAAAGAATCAAATTATGGACTTCCCGCATATAAGTCTGTTTTGTCTGAAATAGCTAAATATTATCGTGAAAATAAAGAATCTGTTTTTATCCAAAGTCTCGATTTCTATAAAAGAATTTCTGAAGACCATAATAAATCCCCTATCTTTAATATAAATATTAAAAGAATAAACGACGCGATAAAAAAAGACAACTCTTTAAATACCGATTACGTAAAGCGCTTTGTAAACGAAGGGGCATTTGAATTCAAACTTCATTTTGACGAAATTAACGGAGGACTGGATGAATCTCCGAAGTTTTTTTATTTTTCCGCATTAGAACTTCTTGCATGGGATTATATAGCAAACAATGACAAGGATTCGCTAAACAAGGGGTTCTTTACCTTAAAAAAAATGGCTGCCGGAGGGGTATTTGACCATGTAGGAGGCGGTTTTCACAGATATTCTACCGATAAAAAATGGATAATTCCGCATTTTGAAAAACTTGCCGAAATCAACGCTCAGGCTTTAAGAGTTTATTCATACTATTACAGATTGACCGGCAATAAGATTTTGCTGAATGTTATAAACAAAACCCTTGATTTTATATACGGCGAACTATACGACGGGTTTAACGGCGGTTTTTATACAAGCGTGGATGCTGATACCGGTTATAATGACGATGGGAGGTTCTTCACGTGGACATATGACGAATTTAAGGAAATTTTTAATAACAAGGAAGAATTTAAAGCTGCCGCAGGATTGTTTAACATAAACAAAGAAGGAATAATGCGCTATTCTGAAACGGAAAATTCTTCTAATGGCAGTTTTACAGGCAAAAATTTAAATTTTGACAGCGTTACCAATGTATTATACGTTGGTAACAATGAAAACGCCTTAGGCGGTAAATTATACGACGGCATCATATCAAAGCTAAAATCTTTTAGGGAAAAAAGAAAAAAACCTTTTACCGACAAAATAAAATATTCATCAGTCAACGGAAGTCTTATTTATTCTATTACCGAGTTAAGTAAAATTTTCAGCCCTTTCGATGCTAACCGGCATAAGCTAAACGCAATATCAGAAAAATCGATTAAAATTTTCTTGGACGTTTTTGATAAAAACGGAGACGTCGGAAGATTTACCGTTGAGCAGGGAGGTTCCGTTTTAGACGACAACGCGTATATTATTCTGGCGCTCATAGGACTTTTTGAAACAACATCCAAGCCTTTATATTTTATTTATGCAAAAAAAATAGCCGAGTATGTTATTAAAAATTTTTATGACAGCGGGACAGGAGGTTTTTTTGATATAATTCACACTACAAGGAGTTCAAAAATCGGTTTTTTAAGCCATAAGGAAAAAAATATAACCGATTATGGAGGATATTCGCAAAATTCCTCTATATTGACGGCTATGTCTAAATTGTATGCGCTTACAGGCGAAACCCAGTTTAAAAACGTGATACTGAAATCTTTTGAATATTTTATAAATGAGGCAAATATGTTAAAGCATAATGCGTCCGGTTACTTAATAAGCCTGATTAATTACGCGTTTGGTGCTAATATTAATATCATAGCAGGCAGATACGGAGATAAAGCGGTTGGAGATTTTTTTGATGCGGCTGATAAATTAAACGCCGCCGGTAAACTAAAGTCAAATTTCAATTCGTTTAATATTTTTGTAGATATAAATAATAAAGAGCTGACAGATAGCTATTCATCTTTTGAAAATTTTGGAAAAGGAGACACTTTAATTCTTGAAGAAATTAGAAAAGCGTTGACAGAATTCGGCAGGGTAAAAAAGCCTTTAGTTTTTCAATGCGGTAATAAATCATGCACGATAAAAATTTTATAAATTGAAAAATTAAATAAAAAAAATAAAATTATGCCGATAATTCTTGACATAAATTAATATGTTGTAGTAATATACTTTACTATTGGTATGCAGGCAATCGGCATACACGGTAAATATACAGTTTAACGGTTTAAAAACGGGGGAACCTGCATGAAAAGAGTATTGGTTTTACCGATATTTTTTACAATACTTTTTGTTTTAATTACAAATGCTTATTCTTACGTTAAACTTGTCGTAGTTCGTCCGGGAGCCACCCTTGGTCAGATTGCAGGCGCGCATAATACCACGGTAGCGTCTATAATGTCTTTAAACGGTCTTCATAACTACGTCATATATCCTGGCGAAAAACTAAAAGTTCCTTCCGCAGGAGGTTCATATCGTCCGTATCATCCGGCTCCGTCATTCGGTCATTACACGGTTCAGTTCGGAGATACCCTTTCTTTAATTGCGCAGAAATATGGAACGTCGATTGCTGAACTAAGAAAGTTAAACCACCTATATTCTAACGTCATAAGGCAGGGGGCTGTTCTTACCGTGCCGCTCCAAAATAACGGAAACGGTGCAGGGGCTTCGCAAACCGTCGCATATATAACCGTTCGTCCGGGAGCCACCCTTGGTCAGATTGCAGGCGCGCATAATACCACGGTAGCGTCTATAATGTCTTTAAACGGTCTTCATAACTACGTCATATATCCTGGCGAAAAACTAAAAGTTCCTTCCGCAGGAGGTTCATATCGTCCGTATCATCCGGCTCCGTCATTCGGTCATTACACGGTTCAGTTCGGAGATACCCTTTCTTTAATTGCGCAGAAATATGGAACGTCGATTGCTGAACTAAGAAAGTTAAACCACCTATATTCTAACGTCATAAGGCAGGGGGCTGTTCTTACCGTGCCGGAAAGCTATAATACATACAAAACGTATAAAACGGCTCAAAACAATATCGATACCGCAGAAAAAAATTATAATTACTATGGCAATAATAATTATAATACTCCTAAAGAAACGACTTTTACGGTTTTAAATAACAATAATTGCAGGGTTAAAAATAATGCGCATAGGAGCCTTGCATCAGGTAATTTAGGAAAATTCAGCATTGGAAAAAAAATAGTAAATGTTGCATACAGATATAGAGGCGTTCCTTATGTATGGGGAGGAACTAACGACACTGGAATGGATTGTTCCGGTTTAATCCAACATGTTTTTTTAAAACTAGGCATACATCTTCCAAGGACTGCGGCTGAGCAGGCCAGGCTAGGCACGTATGTTCCTAAAGATGAGCTAAAACCGGGGGATTTACTTTTTTTTAGAACATACGCTTCGTACATTTCGCATGTCGGAATATATATAGGTCACGGAAAATTTATACAGGAAAATTACGACGCGGGCAAGGTAACTATTAACAGCCTTAACGATGAATATTTTGAAAGAACATACGCTTTTGCTAAATCCGTTAGATAAAACAATCCTTTATTTTAATAATTAATTATATAACTGAACAGGAGACCGTAAAGATAAAATATGCTTAATTTTAATAACTGGTATGCGCCTACGCCCGTGGTTTTTTTTGGAAATATTCCTGTACACTGGTACGGCATATTAATAGGAATTGGTTTTGTAGTGGGTATCGCAATTGCTTATTTTAGGGCAAAATCATGGGGTGAAGACCCTGAAAATATAATAAATATAATGGTTTTTGCCATACCGGTTTCTATTATCTTCGCCAGACTTTATTATGTAGTATTCGCATGGGGATATTACGCAAATAATCTCCCAAGCGTTTTTTATATATGGCAGGGAGGATTAGCTATATACGGCGGCGAAATAGGCGGTCTTTTAACCCTTTATATTTATACTCGCGTAAAAAAACTTAATATTTGGCTTTATATTGATATGCTTGCCCCCAGTCTTCTTCTCGGTCAGGCAATTGGCAGATGGGGAAATTTCATAGACCAGCAGGCTTTCGGTTATCCGGTTAAATGGGGATTGCCTATAGCGGAAGGATTGCGTCCGGTTAATGCCTATACGCCCAAACATCTCATATTTGGCTTATGGGGATATCCTTTCCAATCCGCGCGACCGGAAAATCTTACTATGTATTCACATTTCGAGCCTTCTTTCTTTTTTGAATCCATACCGGACTTTTTAGGTTTTATGTTTTTAATATGGCTTTCCAGAAAAAAACCAAAAGTTGCGGGAAAAATCCTTATAGGATATTTAATATGGTACGGAATTACCAGATTTTTTACGGAAGGCACTAGAATAGACAGCTTATGGTTAGGTAACAGCATAAGGGTTTCCCAGGTTTTAAGTATGTTTGCTGTTATTATTTCTATAGGAGTTTTGATTTACAGGCGCTACAGGTTTAAAGAAACAGCGCTAAGATAAAGATAATGCGAAAAAAATACCCTCCTTTTATATTTTTTTTTATATTTAACCTGTTTTTAATATTTACATTATTAGCAACCGCTGTTAATAGCTTTGCCGGCGGACCCGACGGCACATCAAATAATTTTATTAATCAAAACCCTTTTGCTTTTAGCATGCACAAACCTAACACGTTTGTTAGTTTCGACGCAATACAATATTCAGGTTTTAATCAAGTTTATAACAACGACGGCCAATTAGTTTCCAAGCCTGCGCAAGAGCAGTTTTTGTTTATTCCTGCTTTTGTCTGGACTTATAGGTTCTTAAGGAAAGTAAATTTCTTCGAAGTTGCGTTTCCCTTCGGTAAACAATCGATGCAGAATACTATTTCTCAAATTCTTCCCAACGGCAAAACAAACATAATGTTTACTAACGACTACCAGTTTACGAACAGCGGCATGGGAAATCCGGTAATTTTTTACGGAATAGAGGCATGGCACCAAAATCTGGGCAGATTTAGATATAATTTTATGCCGATGATCGTAACGGTTATACCAGAGAATTGGAATTCCAGTTCGGTAAACAATATAGGAAGCGACGAGTTTAATTTTGAATTTGCGTTGACCGGAGGTTTAGGTTACAAGGTTAATAAAAAATTTGGAGTCGCTCTCGATTACGCTATAAGCGAAAGCGATAATCTGGGACATAACTCGATAAACTATGCCGAGGCTACCCTTGCCGCACCGTCGGTACAGGATGCCGGTCTTACCGAGTCGCCAACAGGTGGAGGAAGTTACACTAATCCTGGAAATAATTTTATATTAAGTACGTATTTACGATTTATTTTCTTAAAAAAATTAGAAATATTTAACGAAACGGTATTCGAAAATCAGAGTGCAAATTACGGTTGGTTTAATACAAATCCTTTAGGGGCGGATTCGGTTTCCTTAAAATATGGCTATTTAAACAGCGGATATGAAACGTTTATGACAGGGCTTGGCGTTTCTTATAATTTTGGCGGTGCGATATACGATATAAGGATGCTTAAAACTTTGCATGCAAAAAACGGACCTAATTTAACATCAGAACTATTATCGGTAACGGTACCTTTTAATTTTTAAAATTTTAGTTTTATTTCTTTACATCTTAACCCTTACCATTACCCCGTTAACTTTTTCTGCGGGGAGTTTATAAAAACGGACGAATGAAGGAGACAGCTTTTTAATTAAAGCAAATATCCTCCAGAATATATTATTGCTGACTATTTCTTCAAATCCGTAAAATATGACCGTTTCGTCTATATTATATTTCCTTAATACTGCTTCTATGTCGACTACCTCTGAGTATCCTGCCCTGATTGAAAACTGGCTAAGCCCGGGAGCTACGTCGTTTTTAAACAGGCTGTCTGTTCCGTAAGGTTTTTCTGTCCTTTCTATCGAAACGAATATATTTTTTTCATAAATGATATTGTTATTAAACATCGTTTTGATTATGTAGGGAGATACTTTATCGGAAAGGCTCGCAAAAAAAAGCGACGTTCCGGCAAGTTTAGAAAAATTTTTGTAACGGTATTCGTATTCCTTTAAAAATATATTAAAATCTGTCATTTTATATATGCTGTGAAGCCTCTTCTGTCCCTTTGTATATATCATTATAACGGCAAAAGGAATCGTCGCTATAATTAACGCAAAATAGCCGCCCTGCAGGGTTTTATATAGCAGGTTGGATGTTAAAAACATAATATCGGCAAACGTCGTTATCAGCGAAACAAACAGCATAAAATATCTTCTCTTATGAAAGAAATGGATATTTATTAAAATTCCGGTAAAAGTCATAGTTCCGCTTACGGCAAGACCGTAAGCCATTGCAAGGTTGTTCGACGTTTTGAATATCAATATTGCCGCTAAAACGCTTAGAAATAAAAACCAGTTAGCGAAACTTATATATATCTGTGATTGAATTTCGCTAGATTTGTAGCTTATTTTTAAAAGGGGCATAATCCTGTTGTTTATAAGCTGGTAAACGATGGAAAATATACCGCTTATAACTGCCTGAGAAGCTATAACTGTTGCGGCAATACTTAAAATCAGGACAGGTATATAGAAAGTGCGCGACTGAAAATAAAGCATTTTAAAAAAGGCGTTCGTATCGGTCTTATGGGAAAGCAGGAACGCTCCCTGACCCATATAATTTAATATAAGCGCGATAAATACAAAAATCCAAGCCTTAGTTATAGGTTTTCTGCCTATATGACCCATATCGGCATACAGGGCTTCTCCGCCGGTTGCTGAAAGAATAACGTCCGACAATACGAATAATGAGATAATACCGTGCGCCGCTAACCGGTTTGCCGAAATATTGCCGTTAAACACAAACCTTAAAGCATAGCATGGATTTATAACTTTTAAGAAAATTTGCGGCATATGCGTCAGCGACAAAAAACCGGATGCTCCGATGACTATAAACCACAGAAGCATGACTGGACTGAATATATTTGCAACTTTTTCAGTACCCTTTTGCTGATACCAGAATAGCAGGGCGGTAATTATAATCGAAATAAAAACTACGGTATCGGTCGTTATGTTTTTAAAAAAGGGTATGAGGCTCATGCCTTCGACGGCGCTCAATATACTTATAGCCGGGGTAATTACGGAATCGCCTATGAGGAGTGACAGGGCTATATAAGATATTACGGTAATAAAAGCAATTTCCCTTGCGGATTTTATATATTTTTCGATGATATTTTTAAGTATTATAGTGCCGCCTTCGTTCCTTTCGCTGATGCCCATGGCAAACCAGACGTACTGGACGGTTACAAGAAGGGTCAGCGTCCATATTATAAGGGATACGACGCCCAAAACGTTAGAGCCCGTAACTTTAAGGTAGGCAAAAATGACGGCAATGGTATAAATCGGGCTCGTTCCTATATCGCCGAACACGATGCCAAGGGCTTTGAGCGATTTATTTTCCGCCCAATTTTTTTTAGCTTTGCCTATAAACGATTTATCCAATGTAATGTTTTAATAAAAATATAAAACGTTAAATTAAAAATAAATATAATATAAATTATTATTGTATTATTTTTTTTAAAAAAAGAAAAATAAAAAATTTAAATAAGATATAATAATATTTAAATATAATGTAAATATTATTACGATAATTATGCCGTTGCAACAATGCAAAAATAAAATATTAAAGCTGGGTAGAAACGGTTTCAGCCTGTTAGAGATAATATTTACGATTATCATAATCGGGCTGGCGATGGGCGCCATAACCGAAAGCTTTTTAGTCGGTTCGGCAAAAAGCGTTAACATTGTTAACGAGGAGACCGCGACAAACTTAGCTAAGGAAATAATGGCGGAGCTTAACTACTGCCGGAACGGGGGAACGCCGACCGGAGGGGCATGCACCAAGTTTAATAACGGGACCTGGAATAATCCTTCGAGCCTTGATACTGTGCAAGAATATCCCTATACTATAAACAATGAGTGCTATAACACCAGTATAAATGCCCAAAATGTTGATTTTCAAGATACGGGCGGGAGCGGAAATATTACCGGCAGTTCGCCCGATTTTATTCAGGTTATAGTCCAGACGGGCTGGTTTGCAGGAAACGCGGGCGGAGGGTCGTGTCCAGCCGCGCCGGCAGGTTGCCCCGGAATCCCAGGAAGCTGTCCTTATATAACGTTATCTAATGTTTACGCTAAATATTAATTATTGTCATTCCCGCGCAGGCGGGAATGACAAAAGCTGAATGAGTTGTCTGAATTGGTTGTTTTAAACCGTACGTGTATGCGCGGGAATGACAAAGAATGGTTAATTTAGAATATATCAAGAAGAATAACGGTGGGTTTACGCTAATAGAGCTGGTTATGACGATACTGCTTATCGGCATACTGTCGATAGGGTTGTATGAAGTAGTTATGTGGGGGATAAACGACTACGTAACCAACGAGCAGTATCTCCACGCAAACAATTCGATGACATATGCAATGTCGGTAATAAGGCGGAATATCGTGCAAGCGGCTATGCCGCCTGCTACTCAATTAACCCAGACTAATTTAATTTGCCCTTTAAAGCCAAGTAATTATCCCAACAACGGTCAGGGTATTAATCCGCCTCCCGTAGTCCTTGCCTGTCAGGACGGCTCGGCTCCTTCCTGTTCAAACAGCACCGAATGTCCGATAAACGGCTCTTGCGCAAATCCTATCCCGCCGGGCGAGATTGCTTTTTATCAAAACGTTCCGTCATCGACAAATAAGCAACTTGTAGTGTTTTGTATTAATAACAATATATTATACGAGGAGGTTACCGCCAGTGGTATTACGACGTCGTATCCCATTGCCAATAATATTGTCGGCATTAGTTTTTAGCATAACAATTGAAATAATCATTCTTAGCTTCTGTTTTATAAAGCCTTCATATGCCGGAACTTGCCAACCTCCTACGCAGAGCCAGCTTATTTCTTATAGCACCGGGACGCAAGTTTATAATGCTCTTAGTTGTCTTTCGCAGAGCGACCTTTACAATACTTTAAATTCATTAACAGATACTCAGTTGTATAATATCAATATGTTAATGGACACGACGCAGTTAGATTCGGTAATGGGTATTTTAAATTCAGATCAGATAGGCTGGTTGATATACCCTTTCGACACGGACCAACTATACAGTTTTTTTAATAACTTGGGATCGGCAGAAACATACAATTTTTTGGAAAATACAGTAGGCAACAATAGTGTTTCTCAAGCTGAACTTAATTACGATACTTTAAGTCCTTTAGTAACGGCTGTCGGAAATATTGCTAATGGAAGTCCGCAGCCTCCGCAAGATTTTGCAAACGTTCTTATAGGCATAGGACAATATAGCGGAACCGATTTATATAATATATTAAATATTTTAAATCAACAAGCGCAAGGCAATTCAAATAATAATAAAAATTATTTATACACAGATCTCTACACTTTAAGCGGCGATATGCTATATAACGTCGTTTCGCTTCTTCCTATTAATGATTTTTACAACATATTCGATAGTTTTAACTCTATGGAAATCTTATATACGCTTGGTTGGATGTCTTCGACGGAACTCTATAACCTTTTATTGCAATTAAATTCGACGCAGTTGTACAACTTATTATCTAATTTAAACAATAACGACCTTGACTATATTCTCGGAACCGTTTTAAGTTCGACGGATCTTCAAAATTTATTTCCGCAGGGCAGTCAGAATTTTACGGTGCTTCAGGAATTAGCGCCTTGGTATGATTGGAGAATATGGAGTTCCTATTACGGTTGGCTTGGTTATTATAATAATGGAAACGGAGAATCTGTTTCGGGAGTGGCATATTCTTTGCCGCCAGGCTCTGAGTCTTTTAGTTCGCCGCAACATGTAAGCAATACTGCTAATAATGCTAATAATCCTTACCCTACAAATACCGGCAGCCCGCCGATAGGTTCCCAACCGTCGCCGCAAGGAGGCGGAGGCGGCGGAACGGCTTCTGCCTGCAATCAAAATTCTTCGACAAACGTATATAATTTATATAATTGCAACATCAACATTACGATAACTACGCAGGCGCCTAACGGGCCGTCGTATTCTCAAACAGGCGGGGTTTCGGTAACGTTAGCGAACCCGCAATGACGAGCGGAAAAAGGGGTCAGATTTTAAATCTGACCCCTTTTTCCAGATACAGAAGCACGATTGATTTGCTGATAATAGAAACAGCTATAGAAAACAATTTATTTTTATTGCATGACGATAAAAATTTTACAAAAATTGCCGCTGCGGTTAATGAATTTAAAGAATATAAATAATCCTCTTTAAAATCTTAACAAAAACGTAACATAAATTTAACAAAAAATTAACAAAACTTTCATAATCCTGCAACGTCATTCATGATATAAATAAAAGCTCGCACTTTAGCGTAAATTTTTATTAAACCTTAAAATAAGAGTGGGGGAATTTATTATGGATGGAAGAAAATCAGGCAGGAAAAGAGAGAATAAGTCAAAACCGGCAAAAAGAAGAATGAGCTTTCAAGAGTTTATAGACGGGATAAACGTTGTTTTAGAGGAAAGAAAAGAAATGGAAGAACTGTTTCGCAGAGTTTTATTTTTAACTCCTGAAAAAGTTTTGGAAGAAATGGAAATAAAGAGAAAAAATAACGAGATACTAGAGGCGCATATTCGGGCAAAGGCGGAAAATAGTAATAAACTGAACGAAATGAGCATAGAAAACTGAAAGAAATATATAAAAATGTTATAATTATAAAAATAAATTTAATTTATATAATATGTTTTTATTTGCGGCAAGATTTTTTAAAAAGACGGTTACCGGTTCGGATAAGGGCATATCCATAGTTCTGGCGATTATAATTATAATCGTGCTTGGGCTGGCTGGGTCTATTTTTGCCTATCTGACGTCGAGCGGAAACATAACTTCAAGGTCGGATTTGACGAGCGCGGCGGCGAAATATGCGGCGGAATCCGGGGTGGAAATAACGATGTACGAGATAAAAAACTCCGGTAATTTTTCATCTACTCAGCTTTCCGGCTGTCCCTTGAATCCGGTTCCACCGCCTGGGGTGAGCAGGACTTTGACTGGCAGCCCCTCTTATCTTTACGGCAACTCCCTGCAGGGTAATCTGCCACAAAGTTCTAATTATACGCCCACTTTTTGCGCGGTTTATGGCAGTTTGAACGGCGCTCCAATCAACGGATGCGACCCCTATATCATAACCTCCAACGGTTTTGCTGACGGGACAGAAAGGGAAATTACTGCGGAAGTAGGTATAAAAAAGGGCGGCGGAGGCTGCACCGGCATTTACGTCGAAACTGAAATGCCTAACGGCTAACGGCAATTAATATATATTATATAAAGATAAAGAATATATTGAAGTTCTTGCTTTAAAAAGTTAATTAGAGTATATGTAATTATGCTTAATACCGCGCTTTACGCTATAAATTTCGGTGAGTTCTATTACGAGAATCTCGACTGTTTTGCGAACTATTCGAAGCTCGGCTTAAAAGAAATAGTCCTGATACATGTTATAGACCCGGCAGTTTTTCAGCATAGCCTTTATTCCGTCTATAAAAAAGAAGACGAGGAGAAGATAAAAAAGTTTGCAGAAATTAAACTTGAAGATATCAAAAAATATTTAGAAAAATCTGGGTTCGGCGTTCGATATATAATAAGGGTAGGTAATACGGCTGAAGAAATATCGGAAGAAGCAAAGGCAGAGAATATAGACTTTATAGTTTTAGACAAGAAAGCCGGCGTAAAGTCCAAGGGATATTTTTCATTTTACGGTTCTCCGCTTTATGATATTATAATCAAAGTAGAAAAACCGGTTATGATTATGAAACGGGTTTTGTTTCATTCTTCCAGCGATTTTAAAAGCGACAGAAAAACAAGCTGCAGGCATTTGTTCGATGACGTCGTCTTTGCCACCGATTTTTCGGAATTTTCGCTTAAAGCCCTGCCTTTGATACTAAAAGCTCCGGACGACCTAATTAAACTATTTACTATTTTACATATTATCGATGAAAAACTTTTCAAAGGATTTAAAGATTCGCATAGCGGGGACGAAATAAAAAATTATGAGAAAAACCTTGCCGAAAAATTTGAATCTGTAATTAGCGGCTTAAATTACAGGTTTGGTAAAGAAAAATCTAATTTGGAAATAGCGGTAAGGAAGGGCGCTCCTTATAAGGAAATAACCGATTTTATAGAAGAGACCGGAAAAAAATTATTAATCTTGGGATTCAAGGGGAGGGATAGGGAAGGTCTAAGGGAGATGATTTTTGGAAGTACCGCCGAAAGAATAATAAACGCCTTACCATGTTCTATTTTAATAGTAAAATAAATTTTTCAATCCTTGACGACTTGTGCGTTTTTATATGATTTTGCGAAAAATCCGAACAAAATGGTCGCCAGAATTATTATAAATGCAACCAAACCGTACGCAGACATATAATTGAAATAATAGAATACCGCTCCTACCGCAAACGGTCCCAAAACAAATCCTAAATCGCTCAGCGTTCTGTATATGCCTATAGCCTCGTCGTAACGGCTTTTGTCGACGCTGTCCATCAGGTAAAGATTTCTTGCTGGACCGGAAAACCCGCCACCCGCGCTTAATAATATAATTGACAAACCGAATGCGATAATGTTCTGAAATATAATAAAGCTTAAAACCCCGATTGCCGTTATAACAAAAGACGCGATTATAGATTTTTTAACCCCCATAGCGTTTATAACCCTGTCGGAATAATATGTAAGAACCACGCCGATTACCGCGGATATTGAAACTAGCAGTCCTATATCGGCTTTATTTAAGTTCATTACGCTGTAGCCCACGAGCGGTACTAGCTCTCTCCTGGAGCCTATTCTCGAAAAGAAAAACGAGAACGTCAGGAAACATAAAGCGATAAAGTTAAAATTGTAAAGAAGGGAGAAATATTTTTTAATATGGTCATTCCGGGAGCCGTATGGGGGATTTGGTTTATTTTCGCCGGCGTTCATATTTGCGTTTGGAATATTAGTGTCTTCGTCGTTTATATTTTTTAAATTTTTTATATTATTGTTATTGCCGTTCCTTTCTTTATTTAAAACGCCGCCGGCATTATTTACGCCATTTAAAAATTGTTTGTTATAAAATGCTATAATTACTCCTACGGTCATTATTGCCGCATAAAGCAGGAAAGCCGCTTTATCGGAAAACTCGTAGGCGGCTATCGCGCCCAAAAAAGGCGCCGAACCCATAGAAAGCCTTCTCGCTATCATATATCTGCTTAAAACTTTTGCCCTTTTTTCGTCTTTATAGAGGCGTTTAGTCAGTATTATCATTGAAGACGTGTTTATTATGCCGGAACCGAAACCTTCCATGAACCTGAAAATAAACAGCTGGTAATATGCCGTAGAGAGCAGATATCCTATAGCGCCCAGAAAAATAAAAAGTATGCCTATATGAATATATTGGGAATTGCGCCTTTTGCTGAGTATGCTTATCGGAATATTGACGAATATGCGGGCTAAGCCGAATGACGCAATTATCAAGCCTACCGTAATTATGCTTGCACCCAAGCTTCTCGCGTAAAGCGGAAGAACGACGGTATTTAGTCCAAGTCCGAAGTCCGCAAGCGCGATGGTCGAAAGTATGGCTATTAAAAGCCTTTTAGTAGAGGCGGGAGCAGTTTCTGCTATATATGCATCTGTTTTGCCGGAGTTTTCTTCATTGTCGTTGTTATGACCTCTGCCCTTGTTTGTTTTCATAAAAATTTATTCTACATTATGATGACTTTTAAGTCAATTTTAATAGTTTATGCGGTCAGTTTATGACATTAAAATACATTAAAATTTGTTATTTATCGGGTATTGTTAATTACTAAGAAATGGTATATAATTTATACATTATGACGGACTTATACTTAAAAAACGACTATAGCGAAACCGCTTCAGAAAAAGCGCATCATACTAAAGCTGTCGAAGACTCTATAACACTTCTTCAAAAGTATCTTACGGCGGAAGTGGCTGGAAGGGATTTGTATACGGAACAGGCTAAAACCCTAAAAGACCCTATTTTAGTTCAGGCTTTAAAATCTTTTGCCTCAACCGAAAGCGGACACATAATAAATATTAGGGAAAAGATAACCGAACTAGGCGGAACGCCAAAGTCTCTTAATGAAATAAGGGAAGCACAGAAAGGCGTCAGCGAAGCTTCTCACCAGGTTGCCGCTCCTTTAGACATGTTAAGGATAGATTTAAAAATAGAAGAGAATGCAATCAACGATTATACAGCCGGTCTTGAAATTATTGAAGACCCTGGAGTAAGGGCGCTAATCGAAAATAATCTTGCAGAAGAAATACACCACTCTTTATATTTATCTAAAAGAATAAACGAAATTCTTGAAACTACCAAAGCCCGAATAGGGGCTATCAAAGGCATAGAAAAGCCGGGCGGGAAAGAGGCGTCGGAAATTTTCAAGGCTTCGGTAGAAGTAGGAGAGGCAAGACTTAAAAGAAGCTGGCTTGAAATGTCGATGTCCGGGCTTATTGCCGGTATGAACGTTACGTTCGGCATAATTGCTTCTTCGTATGTCGCGGCGGCAACATCCCCTTTCGTAGGCATAAACGTTGCTAAAATATTAGGAGCGCTGTTTTTCCCAATAGGCTTTATGTTTTTAATGATAGGCAAGAGCGAACTTTTTACAGAGAATTTTCTGGTTCCGGTAAGTGCCGTAATTGCAAAAAGAGGTAAGATTAAGCAGCTTTTAAAATTATGGTCGCTTACCTTAATAGGCAACATGGCTGGAATTTTTATTTTCGCGCTGGTAATCGCCGGTTCTTTAAACCAAATAGTTCCGTCGTTCGTCGTAGCCCATATACACTCTATGGCTAATAATTATATGGACAGGACTCCATTTGTAATGGTGTTAAGCGCCATATTTGCCGGCTGGCTGATAACCCTTATGACATGGCTCTTAATAGCTTCAAGCGGTACTCTCGCAAGAATTTTTATTATATGGACGGTCGGTTTCCTTATATATCTTAATTCGTTCAGCCACATAGTCGTGGCATCGTCCGAGATTTTAATCGCCATCAATACCGGTTCCAATATCTCATATCTTCCATGGCTTTATTCATATGTTCCGTTGACTATTATAGGTAATATGATTGGCGGATTATTTTTTGTTACTATTCTTCAATATCTTCAGATTTTACATTCTACCGACGCAGGCAGCAGGGACGAAGGACTTATTTCTTCGCATCAGTTAAATATGGCCGGTAGCGATGACCACGGCAGCAGAAAATTCGAAAACGTAGAAAATATAGAAGATACGCTTTAAATAATACGGATTAATAATTTAAGTTTCCCCGTGTTGACTTCTTAATTTATTATGATAAGCTTTTTATATATTATATAAAATATAAAAAAGAAAATAATAAAGCAGGAGAATTTCATGGAATATAATGAAAAAGGGGTAAGTATAGTACCTTCCGAATTTAAAAAAGAAATTTTCGAAGAAGCCCGAAAAGATTTCAGATACGAAGAGTATGTCAGAGGTTGTTTAAACTGCGGCGTATGCACCGGCGGGTGTCCCCCGCACAGGTTTTTCGATTTTTCCCCCCGTATAGTCCTTCAAAATATGAAGTCTAAAGACCCCGAGCTTATCTGGACGATGATGGACGAATATATTTGGGCGTGTTTCCAGTGTTTTACCTGCGCTATGATTTGTCCTTTCCTGAATAGTCCGGGAGGCATTATTGCCATATTAAGAGAAATTGCCGTCAGAAGGGGATTTGAATCCGCTAAAAAAGTCCTGAAGCCTTATTCCAGGGTTTTACTCAAACTTACCGCTTACGGCAACCAGTTATCGCCTGATATGATTCAGCCGGATTTTTTTCCGGACTGGGGTCCAACCATAGGATATGCTTCTACCGACCTTGCCCTGAAAAGAAAAGCAATTCCCATGCCGACCCTTCAGGTTACTAATCTGGCTTGGGACGTTGCTCCTGAAACAATGAAAGAATTATATGAAATATTCGACGAAGCCGGTGTTTTTAAAATAATAGAAGCCGTAGACCCTTCGCTTTATGAAATAATACAGGATATAGTGGACGACGTCAGAAGTTCTTAGTTTTCATAGTTTTCGTAACGTAGAAGTCTGGATCCCCGCCTGCGCGGGGATGACAATAAAGACGGAAATGAAAAAGTAAAAGGGAACGACAAAAAGGAGATATTTTATATGGATATCGAAATAGCCAACAGGCTAGGTCTTGCAAATATTAAATCGGATTATATTCATGCCGCCGGAAGAAAGCTTGAAGACATTCACGAGCACCTTCTCGAGCTTGAAGCAAAAGGAGAAGTTAAAGTCATACATGTAAAAGACGAGAATAAGCCGATAGAGGCAGATACCTTATTAGGCTGGAAGAAAAAGATACCGACTAATAAACTTTGGCACCATAAATCGTGCGGACAGTGCGGCAATATACCAGGCTATCCGGTTTCGCTGCTATGGTTTATGAACCAAATGGGCTTGGAATACGTCGACGAAAGAAACCAGACCTCCTGCACCGCTTGGAATTATCACGGTTCTGGAACTTCAAACCCTGTCGGGCTTGCTGCCGTCGCCGTTAGAAACTGGCACAGGGCATACGAGTTAGGATTATTTCCTCTGTTTCACTGCGCTACCACTTTCGGCGACTATAAAGAAATGCGCAATATGCTTGTAGAATACAAAGAACTGCGTGACGAAGTCAGGAGGATAATGCATAAAATCGGCAGGGAATTGGTCATTCCAGAATATATCGTGCATTACAGCGAATGGGTCCATGTTATGCGCTTCGAAATAGCAAAATTAAAAAAATACGATTTAAGCAACGTGATAGCTACCGTCCATCCTGCGTGCCATACCTATAAAATGATACCCGAAGACTGTATATACGATAAGGAAATATATGCCGGAAAAAGAACGGCGGTTTCTACGGGGGTCGCTCTTGCGCTTGGCGCGCAGGTTGCGGACTATTCTACATGGTATGACTGTTGCGGATTCGGCTTTAGGCACATACTGACCGAAAGGGAAGCGTCCAGGTCTTTCGTTATGGACAGGAAGATAAGGCCCATGGTTAGAGAAGCTCATTCAGACGTTTGCTTAACGCAGGATACCGGCTGCACCACCACTTTAGATAAAAACCAGTGGATAGGGAAAGCCATGGGCTATACCGAACAGGTTCCCGTTATGGCAGACGTTATGTTTGCGGCGTTAGCCTGCGGAGCCGACGTCTATAAAATAGTTCAGCTTCAATGGCATACGACGGATTGGAGACCTCTATGTGAAAAGATAGGGATAGACTGGAAAAAATCTGAAGAAGAATATAACGCATACCTTGAAGAACTGAAATCGGGCGGCAAAACCGTTAATTTATACGAATATCCTAAAAATTAATAATTTAAAAGCTTTGGAGGATTTTATATGGCGGAAAATATTTTGGTTGTAGGAGGAGGACCTGCAGGTTTAAACGCTGCGGTTATGCTCGCGGAATTAGGAGTTAACGTATCTTTAGTAGAAAGAGATTCGTTTTTAGGCGGCAACCCCAAAAAATTTAAATACAAATTTTTGTTTCCAGATATGCAGCCTGCCGATAACGTCATTGGTGAACTTATTAAAAAAGCTGAAACCGGCGGCAATATAAAAGTTTATTATTCGTCAGAAATATCTGATTTTAAAGAAAACGGAAAAAAGTTCGACGTTACTATAAAAACTGACGATAAGAACGAATTAAAAACTTTCGATTCGGTTATAGTTTCTACGGGATTTGAACATTTCGACCCGGCTAGGGACGCAAAATATTCATACCAGCTATTCGACGACGTAATAGATATAAAAGACCTTGAAAGAATGATGGGCGAGGATAATTTCGTGAGACCTTCTAACGGACAGCCTCCAAAGAACGTTGCTTTTATATTATGCGTAGGCTCCAGGGACAGGCACGTCGGAAACCAGTATTGTTCGAGAGTTTGCTGTACGGTTTCCGTAAAACAGGCCATCGAATTAAGGGAACATTTTCCGGCTTGCGAAGTATATATATTTTATATGGATATCAGGACATACGGTTTCTTTGAAGATTTATACTGGAAGGCAATGGAAGAGCATGACGTGCAGATAGTTAAAGGCAGGATTGCCGAAATTACCTCCGGACCTAATAATACTGTCGTATGCAAGGGAGAGGACACTCTTTTAAGAGGTCCATTTGAGATTCCTTTTGACATGGTAGTTTTGGCATCCGGCATGGAAGGCGGACCGCAATCGTCTGAAATATCGAAAAAACTTGGTATAGGACTCGACGAACACGGTTTTTTAAAGCCTGAAAATGTTACCCTGTCGCCTTTTAAATCAAACAGGGACGGGGTTTTTCTTGCAGGGGCATGCACCGGACCAAAAGCCATTTCGGATTCTATTACCGAAGGCGCTGCCGCAGCTATGAACGCTTATACTTATGCCGTTAAGAACAAATAAATAAAAACATTGGGATAATGCCGTATATTTTAAAAAACAATAAAATAGATAAAAGATACGAAGAAAAATTCTTTGAAATCGTCAAAGAAAATCTGCCCTTAGAAAAAATAGAGTCTTTTAACAGCCTTTTAACAGTTAAGTCGCAATTAATAAAAGAATTCTTATCGGGCATAATAAAAACAGGCGGAAAATTAGAAAAAGAAAAATTTGACGAAATATTGTCCTTAATTTTTTCAATAAGAAGGCACAGGAATAAAATTTTAGATACATCAAGTATAGACAGCCTTAATTATGCGTTCAGTTTTTTTGAAGATTATAAAAAATCGGCTGAAATAAGAATAGGACGCTTTCTAGAAGCATTTTCTTACGAAGACATTATGGTTAAAAGAGACATTGCTTTAGAAATTCTACATTTTTACGAACCTGAGAAAAATGTTTTATGGACCTCTTGGATTTACAGGCAGGATAACGGCACGGGATGCCTTCCTTATATGGCGGATTTTTTAAAAAGAACGTGGGACGGAAAACCATATATTATGCCGTTCAGTATTAAAGAAATGAAGGACGAAACAGATTATTTGTATGATTTGTCCGGCAGAAACGGACTAAATTTAAAGCGTCCGTACGGGACAGATATTCTTTTAAGCTATATGTATTCGGATTACGTATATAAAATGGTATATGCTGAATCTAAGTCTTTGTCCGTAGGCGTTCCGGAAGGATTCACTCTAATGAAAAAACTGCTGGGAATCGAAAAGCTAGAAGCTCAAAGAAATGAAAAAAGCCTGGTAGCTTAAGGGAAAAATAAAGGAGGTTTTATGGCTTTGGAAAAACAGGAAAACAGGCCGGTTGCCGAAAAAGGCGAACATATTATAGCAAGGCATCTGATAGAAGACGACAACATTAAAGAAGAAAAAAATTTAGTTATTGACGGAGTCGATGTTTCAGGCAGGTGGAATACTTTTATTCTTTCGAGAGTAGATTCCGAATTCGACAGAAGTTTTTTTAAAGAGATTAAGGAAACGGTGGTCGGCTCCAGAATTAACAGGTGCTGGCAGTGCGGAATGTGTACTGCAAGCTGTACCGTAACGCCTTTATACAGGCGGTTTAATCCCAGAGCGTTTATATATATGATGCAGCTCGGCAATTTGAAAGAGATAAAGAAATATATCGACGTTGCATGGAGATGCGTAGGCTGTTATAAATGTTCCCAGAGGTGCCCCAAGCAGGTAAATCCTGCAGAGATGATGGAAGCGCTGGGGCTTCTTATAAAAAAATATTTTCCGGAAGAGGTTAAAAGCAAATTAAAAGTTGACGAAGATGTTAAAAAAATATACGACGATATGATTGTAGGACACGGGAGGCTTGATTTAGCGAAGCTGCATACATCGGCTATGCAAAAAACAGGGAGAACAAAAGAACTGCTCGGAAAGATTGAAAGGGATGCCATCTTTAAAATGGCTAAAGACGGCAGGGCATTTTCTATATTACGGCTTGGCAAGCCCCGTAACTGGAGCAGTTCCAAGGAAGCGATAACAGGCTATTTAAAAAATATTAACACTATTGAAAACGGCGAATCGGGGGTTTAAATGGATAAATTAAGCGAAAATCAGGCGGCATATTATCCTGGATGC
>JAJYJN010000086.1 GCA_021789455.1 bacterium
ATTGCTTCTATTATAAATCTTCTGGAAAAAAATTACGGCGATTTAAAACCGTTTTTAAACTTCAGCAATGCTTTTCAGCTTTTAATCGCCGTCGTCCTCTCCGCCCAGTGCACCGATAAAAGAGTTAATATAATAACAGACAAGCTTTTTAAGCTGTATTTTAAGCCTTCCGACCTCGCGGGGAAAAAAATCGAAGAATTCGAAGAAGAAATTAAAACATGCGGCATGTTTCACAATAAAGCTAAAAATCTCATAGAGGCTTCAAAAATACTTGCGGAAAAATACAACGATACGGTTCCGGAAAACTTTGACGCCCTCGTATCCCTTCCCGGCGTCGGAAGAAAATCTGCAAACGTCATATTGGGCACATATTTTAACGAAGCCCGTTTCCCGGTAGATACGCATGTTTTCCGCGTCGCTAACCGTATAGGGCTGGCAGATTCCGATACGCCGGAAAAAACAGAGTACGACCTTACCAAAATAATACCTTCGAATCTGTGGATGAAAATGCACAGGTGGCTGATACAGCACGGACGAACTTATTGCACCGCAAGAAACCCGAAATGCCCCGAATGTTTTTTAAGAAACTACTGCAAATATTATAAAAATATAAAAAAGTGACATTAATCATAAAAAATTATAAATTTATTTGATAGAATATTATCCATTATGAGTCCTATAATAAGATACTTTACGGCGGCCTCCCTGCTTTACCTTGTATTGGGAACCGGTTTAGGTTTAGTTATGGCGCTGTATCCGCAGTCTATAGGATACCTGCTTTTAGCGCATGTTCATTTTCTTTTGCTTGGATTTATCGCTATGATGATTTATTCGGTCGGCTACCATGTCCTGCCCAGATTCAGCGGATTTAATCTATACAGCGAGTTTCTTATAACCGTTCAATTTTATCTGACTAATATCGGCTTAATCGGAATGGCTTTAACCTGGATTATTTTAAAAGATGCCGCGTCGGGATTTTATCCGGTTTTAATCCTTGGTTCATTTGCGTCTATGGAGTTTATAGGAATTTGCATTTTTGTTTTTAATAATATTATGACATTGTCCGGCAAGGGCGGGAAAATGACGCCTTAATGTTCAGCCTTTTTATTTCAGACGCAAAATCTTATGCAGCTGTATTCCCAATCTAACGTTTAAACCGTCTTTTAAAATTTTTTCCGCCAGCTCTTTGGAATTCATAGAGCCTTCAGCCGCAGAAAATATCAGTTTACCGGTGTTAATTTTATTTATTTTTAAGAAATCTTTTGCGAAATCGTAATCTTCGCCGGTCCCTATAACAAACTTTACCTCGTCGGACATGCTTATATATTTTAAATTTTCGTAATTAAATTCTTTCGAAAAACCGCTGGAAGGGCATTTAACGTCGATAATTTTAATAACTTTTTTGTGCACTTTTTTTAAACTTATCGTTCCGTTCGTTTCCAATAGAACGATATAATTTAATTTTATCAGTTCGCCGAACAGGTCGAACGCCTCTTTCTGAAGCAGGGGTTCGCCGCCGGTTATTTCCACGAGCTTTATATTATTGCCGCCCCCGATTGAATACAAAGCGCTTATTATTTCGCCGATTCTTAACGGGTTGGAGTTTTTAATATCTAAGGCGTCTTTAGTATCGCAGTAACCGCATTTGAGATTGCATCCCGCAAGCCTTACGAACTTGCACGGATACCCGGCAAAAGAGGATTCTCCTTGAATGCTGTAAAAGATATCGTTTACGTATAGCATAAAAGCAATTTGAATATTTTAATAAATTATTGTATAATCAACTTTAAAGAGAGGCAAAAATGTTTGGAATCGGAGCTCCCGAATTAATTATTATAGCCGTAATCGCATTGTTAATATTTGGACCGTCGAAACTGCCCGAACTGGGAAAAACCTTGGGCAAAGGTTTAAGGGAGTTTAGAAACGCTTCGTCCAATTTAAAAGACCAGATTAATCCGTTGAGCGGCGATTCCGCGGAACATAAGCAAGCCGAAGCAAATAATCTTATCGAAAATAAAGAAGCAGGCAAAAAGAAGCAGGCAAAAAGAAAAACGGCTAATAAAACAAAGGCTTCCGATAACTCCGGTGAAAATCCCGCTAAGCCGAAAAAACATAAAACCGCCATAAAATCAACGGCTAAGAAAACGAAAGCCGCTAAACCGGAAAATTAAACGTCTAAGTTCACCACGTTCAGCGCATTATCTTCTATAAACTTCCGTCTCGGTTCCACCTTGTCTCCCATAAGAATATCGAACATTCCGTCTGCTTCTATAAGGTCGTTTATATTGACTTTTCTCAGCATCCTCGTTTCTTTGTTCATAGTCGTCTGCCAGAGCTGTTCGGGATTCATTTCTCCGAGTCCTTTATATCTTTGTATGGATATATTCTGGGGCGCCTTGGATTTAATAATATCGTAAAAATCGTTCATGCTTTTTGCTTCATATTTTTTAGAATCGGCAACTATTACTACGTTTGAAAGTTCTAAAGACTTTATTTCTTTATCTAAATTATAAATCGTTTTATAATCTACCGACTCTAAAAACCTTTTGTCTATGCAGGCTGAAGCGATAAAATTCTTAAATCTGATAATCAGTTTATTATAATCCTCAAAATCTTCATCGTTTTTTAAATCGGCTTCATATTCTTTATTTTTTAAAAAACCGACCAGGGCGTTTAATTTATCGGATACGCCTTCTTTTAAAAAGTCTTTGGACGTTATATCGCTATTCAGCAGATATTCCGTTATTGTTTCGCTTATATGAGTTTTATTTAATTTATTGATTAAATTTTTATAGCTTTTTATTTTATCTATCGATTCTTTAACCCATTTTTTATCTAAGATTACGTCGGCGGCATCATTCTGCTTTCTGTAAACGCTGAGAGAATTAAGAGATTCGTTTATAAGAAAAGCATCTAACGCTTCGTCGTCCTTAAGGTAAGATTCGCTGTTGCCTCTTTTAACCCTGTAAAGAGGGGGCAGGGCTATGTATAGATAGCCGTTTTCGATAACTTCTTTCATATATCTGTAAAAGAACGTTAAAAGCAGTGCCCTGATATGGGAGCCGTCAACGTCGGCATCGGTCATTATAATTATTTTATGATATCTGAGTTTTTCGAGATTAAAAAAGCTTTCCTCTTTTTTTGAAGTTCCCGACGTGATGCCTCCACCGAGCGCCGTAATTAATATCTTAATTTCATCCGAACCGAGCATTTTTTCAAGCCTGGCTTTTTCGACATTTAAAATTTTGCCTTTTAATGGAAGTATGGCCTGATATTTTCTGTCTCTTCCCTGCTTGGCGCTGCCTCCGGCGGAATCTCCTTCGACTATATATATTTCGCACTGGGACGGGTCTTTTTCCTGGCAGTCCGCCAATTTTCCCGGTAAAGACGAAAAGTCCAATAAGCTTTTTCTCCTTACGAGTTCCTTTGCTTTTCTTGCCGCTTCTCTGGCTCTTGCGGCATCTAAAGCTTTTTCGACTATAATTTTTGCGGTCTGAGGATTTTCATCGAAAAATTCGGTTAATTTTTCATTTACTAAAGATTCGACTACTCCTTTAATAAAACTATTGCCGAGCTTTGTTTTGGTCTGTCCTTCGAACTGGGGATTAGGCATTTTAACGCTGACTACGGCTATCAAGCCTTCTCTTACGTCGTCGCCGGATATCTGTATTGTTTCGTTGCGCTTGCCGCTCCTGTCTTTAAAATTATTCGCGTTAGAAATATAATAATTATTTATAACCCTCGTTAATGCGGATTTAAAACCTACTAAGTGGGTTCCGCCTTCCTTAGTATTTATGTTGTTCACATAGGAATATAATATTTCCGAATATCCGTCGTTATACTGGAGGGCTATATCCGTGATAACATCGTCTTTTTTTGCGGTTATAAAAATAGGCTCCTTAATAATGGCATTTTTATTTTGATTTATATATTCTACAAAAGATTTAATGCCGCCGTCATATTTAAAATCATGCGATTTATTATTAATTTCGTCCGTTATATTAATATGTATTCCCGCATTCAGAAAAGCAAGCTCCCTTAATCTGTTAGATAAGATATCGAAATCGAAATTATTATATTCCATAATTTCATAGTCGGGAATAAATGTAATAGAAGTGCCTCTTTTATTCGTCTTTTCGCCTTTTTCAAGCCTTCCTAAGGGTGTTCCCTTGCTGTAGCTCTGCCTGTAAACGTATCCGTCGCGATAGATTTCCATATCTAATTTTTGAGACAAAGCATTTACGACGGAAATACCGACGCCGTGAAGGCCTCCCGACACTTTATACGATTTTTTATCGAACTTGCCGCCCGCATGAAGGACGGTGAGAACAACTTCGGCGGCGGAAACCCCTTGCGGCTGATGAATATCTACCGGGATGCCCCTTCCGTCGTCTTCTATGGTAATAGAACCGTTGATATTAATACGCACGAATATATTTTTACAATATCCTGCCAGCGCTTCGTCTATGCTGTTGTCAACCACCTCGTAAACTAAATGGTGCAGGCCTTCCAGTCCTGTTGAGCCTATATACATTCCCGGTAATTTTCTTACCGCTTCCAGACCTTCTAATACTTGAATATCAGAACTTTTATATTCTTCTTCGCCGCTCATTCGCAAACCTCTTATTTTAATATTTAATTAATATCTCATCGGCATAAATACGCCTATAACCTGCATCGGCTTAACTTTA
>JAJYJN010000087.1 GCA_021789455.1 bacterium
GACGCTAATAAATAAACTTAAACGGTGGATATAATATGAAACAAGTTTTGGAAGGTTCAATGGCTATAGCGGACGGGGTCAGAATGGCGGAACCGCATGTTATCTCGGCTTATCCGATTACTCCGCAGACGCACATAGTCGAACATCTCTCTCAAATGGTTGCCGACGGCGACTTAAAAGCGGAATTTATCATGGTTGAAAGCGAACATTCCGCCGCTTCCGTAGTTCTCGGCGCCAGCGCTTGCGGAGTAAGGACATATACCGCTACGGCGGCGCAGGGCTTGCTGTATATGGAAGAAGTAATTTATAATATTGCGGGTATGAGGCTTCCCGTCGTTATGACGTTAGCCAACAGGGCGATTTCGGCGCCGATAAATATATGGAACGATATGCAGGACGCTATGGCTATAAGAGATACGGGTGCGATTATGCTCGTAGCCGAGAATAACCAGGAAGCCTACGACATGCATATACAGGCTTTTAAAATAGCCGAAAACAGGGACGTTATGCTTCCGGTAATAGTAAACGTGGACGGTTTTGTATTAACCCATACTTTTGAAGTAGTAGAAACCATAGACGGCATCGATAAAGTAAAAGAATACCTTCCTCCTATTAATATGGAATACAAATTGGACGTCGAAAATCCTTATTCTTTCGGTACGCTCGGAGAGCCTTCGGTTTATATGGAATCGAGATACAATATGTATAACGCGATGAAATATTCCGCCGGCGTAATCACAGACGCCGCAAAAGAATTTAAGGATATGTTCGGCAGATTTTACGGAGGATTGACGGACGCTTATAAAATGGACGACGCTCAGACCGTAATAGTCGCCATGGGTTCGGTTCTAGGCACTATAAAAGACGTAGTGGACGAGTTAAGGGAATCCGGAAAAAAAATCGGCGTTCTTAAAGTCCGTTCATTCAGGCCGTTTCCCGAAGAAGAAATCGTCAATGCCCTGAAAAACGTTAAAAACGTTATAGTAATAGAAAAGGCTACTTGTCCGGGAAAAGGCGGAATTCTTTCCGTAGAAATAAGAGATTCGCTGTTCAAGCATAAAATCAATACGGTAAACGTAAACGGCTATACTATAGGTCTCGGCGGCAGGGATATTACGCCTAAAAATATAAAAGACCTGGTCGAAAGAGCCGAAAAAGAAGAAAACGTCGACGGCGAATTTATAGGGCTGTCGCAGCAGTATCTATAAGAAGAAACGTCAAGAATTATTAAAGTACCTAATAAATCGGTTTGCGGCAGCGTCGGTTGAGGCTAAAAGCAAAAGCAGACAGAATAAAAATATCAATAAAACAATAAATTAAAAAATAGGAATATAAACCATGCTGACGAAAGAAGAAACTCATAACGAACTTTTTACCATGGGTCATACGGGCTGTTCGGGATGCGCCCAGTCTATGAGCGTAAAGCTTATAATGGAAATTCTCGGCAAGAACACGATAGCGACTAGCGCTACGGGATGCCTTGAGGTCTTTTCGACCCGCTGGCCGGAATCTTCGTGGAAAATTCCGTGGATACATTCTTTATTTGAAAATTCGGCGGCGGTAGCATCGGGAGTAGAAGCCGCGCTTAAATATATGGGTAAAAAAGAAGGAATTACGGTTATTGCCCAAGGCGGAGACGGCGGAACTGCTGATATCGGACTTCAATCTTTAAGCGGAATGTTTGAAAGAAATCATGACGTTTTATATATATGCTACGATAACGGCGCATATATGAATACCGGTTATCAGAGAAGCGGTTTAACGCCTTTAGATGCATATACTACGACCAGTCCTTCGGGAAAGCAGTCGTTCGGAAATAACAGGCCTAAAAAATATATGCCGGAAATTGCGATGGCGCACAGAATTCCGTACACGGCAGTTTCGTCTGCCGGTTACCCTATGGACCTTCAGAAAAAGGTTAAAAAAGCTATGGCTATAAAGGGCGCAAAATATTTACAGGTCGACGTTCCGTGCGTTCCGGGATGGAAATACGAGCCGAAATATTCGGTAAAACTTGCTCAGCTTGCGGTTCAGACCGGACTTTATCCGTTGTTCGAAGCGGAATACGATAAAATAATTTCGGTAAAAAAAATAAGCAAGAAAGTTCCCGTAGAGGAATATCTTAAATTGCAGGGAAGATTTAAACACTTGTTTAAAGACGAAGCCGGCAGGGCAGAAATTGAAAAAATTCAAAAAATAGCTGACGATAATATCGAGCGTTTTGGATTAATGTAATGATTTCCGATAATTCCGATATCCAAAAAAAGATAATCGACGGAAGGCTTATTGCAAAAAATATAGAATCTTCCATATCGGAAAAAGTAATCAAGTTAAAGAAAAACGGTATAGTTCCGGCTATCGCAGTAATATTAGTAGGCGATAATCCGGCTTCCGAAGTTTACGTCCGAAATAAAGATATTGCGGCGAAAAGATGCGGAATATTATCTAAAAAAGATATTTACCCCGCATCTTTAACCGAAAAAGAGCTTTTGAACAAAATCGACGAATTAAACAACGATCCATTAATTCACGGTATTCTGGTACAACTTCCGCTTCCCCCTCACATAGACGAAAAAAAAATAATGGAAGCCATTAATCCTTCCAAAGACGTGGACGGATTTCATCCTTTAAACGTCGGTAAAATTTTCACCGAAAACGCCGCTTTTTATCCCTGCACCCCGTACGGTATATTAAAAATGCTGGATTTTTACGATATTTCCGTTAAAGGAAAAAACTGCGTCATTATAGGACAGAGCAACATTGTCGGCAAGCCTCTTGCCATTATGCTTATGAACAGGTATGCAACCGTTTCTTCTTTAAATATTTTTACCAAAGACGTAAAATCTATAGCTTCTAAAGCCGACGTTTTAATATCGGCTACCGGAAAGGCGCATCTTGTTGACGATGAATACGTAAAAGATGGTGCCGTAGTGATAGACGTAGGCATTTCAAATATAAACGGAAAACTTTGCGGAGACGTAAATTTTGAAAAAGTCGTAAATAAAGTTTCAAAAATAACGCCGGTACCGGGCGGCGTAGGACCGCTGACGGTCGCCGTTTTAATGGAAAATACAGTAAAATCGGCTTCGATGAAATCCGATATTAAATAAAAAGAATTAATAGAAAAGACCTGCAAATATAAACAGAAATTAAGAATATATAAATTATAAATTATAAATTATGATAGTATCTAAACAAAAAGATTTAGACGATATATTAAAAAAAATCAGAGGCTCGGTTTTTATTTTCGGCTGCGGTATATGTTCCGATACTTCCAGAACCGGAGGACCGAAAGAAGTTGAAGCAATGTCGAAAATTTTAACCGACCGGAATATTACAGTCGAAGGAACATACGTTATAGACGCAATGTGCCATATCCAGAAAGTAAGAAAAGCGGTAAGAGATAATAAAGACGTTTTATTTAAAGCGCAGTCCGTTCTGGTTCTTTCATGCGGCAGCGGAGTGCAGTCCGCCGTATCTGCTCTGCCTGAAAATATAAAAGTCGTTTCCGGCGTTGACACAATGTTTCTGGGAAATATCGAAAATCTTTCGTCGCTTAAAGAGATGTGTTCTTTATGCGGCAGCTGCGTGCTAAACGAAACAGGCGGAATATGCCCCGTAACCCTCTGCCCTAAAGGCCTGCTGAACGGACCTTGCGGCGGCATGAAAAATTATAAATGCGAAATAGACGAAAGCATGGATTGCGCTTGGGTAAGAATATACGAAAGGTCGATAGTCCAAAACACGCTCGAAGATATCAAAAAAACGGCAAAGCCTAAAGACTATTCGGTTAAAAAACCCGCCGCTACGCTTAAATTTACCGGTTCGCATAAATAAAATATAACTAATCTCGCTTTAATATTAATAATATAAAAATAAAAGGGACGGAATTTTTTATGAAAAGTTTTAACGTAAAAGCGCCGGATTATATTTATAAAATAAATCCTTACATTCCGGGAAAACCCATAGAAGAAGTCGAAAGAGAAAAAGGGATTAGAAATATAGTCAAACTTGCGTCGAACGAAAACCCGCTCGGTCCTTCTCCTTTGGCTTTAAAAGCAATTAAGTCCGCGCTTAAAAACTTAAACAGATATCCCGACGGTTCCGGTTTTTATTTAAAACAGGAATTAGTTAAATTTTTTTCTAACTGCGGCAAGCTTGCTTCCGAAAATTTTATACTGGGAAACGGTTCAAACGAACTTATAGATATCGCGGTCAGGACGTTTTGCGAAAGAGACGAAAATATAGTATCGCCTTTTCCGTCTTTCGTGGCGTATTATCTTGCCGGCGAACAGCTTGGAATAAAATTAAAAATAAGCAAACTAAAAGATTACGCTCTCGATTTAGACGATATGTATAAACTTATCGACGCAAAAACAAAAGTAGTTTTTATATCTAACCCTAATAATCCTACCGGAACGTTTTATTCTAACGATAAAATTATAAATTTTATAAAAAAGATTAAAGACGACGTTTTAATCATAGTCGATGAAGCGTACATAGAATATATAGGCAGGTCTCTTGCCGAAGACGTAAGCGTATCCGATTTTCCCAACGTTTTGGTTCTTCGCACTTTTTCCAAGGTTTACGGACTTGCCGGACTAAGGATAGGCTACGGAATAGGGCATAAAGATTTAATTTCGCTAATGGACAGGGTAAGAGAGCCTTTTAACGTAAATTCTCTTTCT
>JAJYJN010000088.1 GCA_021789455.1 bacterium
TTATATTTTTCTTTTTTCATATCCTTTATGTTTTCTTTATATTTGCCTATCCGCAATTAATTTTTATTTTTTTAATTCTTCTATGACTGCCCTGCCCATTTCTTTAGTACCCACGAGTTTCGTTCCCGCGGCGTTTGAATAAATATCGGCTGTCCTGTATCCGTTTTTAATAACTTTTCCTACGGCAATTTCTATTTTTTCGGCAAGATTATCCATATCAAAACTGTATCTGAGCATCATCGCAACGGATAAAATAGCCGCAATGGGATTGGCTTTATTTTGGCCGGCGATATCGGGAGCGCTTCCATGTATCGGCTCATACATTCCTTTTTTGCCGTTGAGGCTTGCGGACGGAAGCATTCCTATGGAACCTGCGACCATAGAGGATTCGTCGCTTAATATATCTCCGAACATATTCGTCGTTACGATAACGTCGAAAGATTTAGGCTGCCTTATTAACTGCATGGAACAGTTATCGACATACATATTGGTTAACTCGACGTCGGGATATTCTTTAGAAACCCTTGCAACCACCTGCCTCCATAGCTCGGTGCATTCCAGAACGTTAGCTTTATCTACGGATAAAACTTTTTTTCTTCTTTTTCTTGAAATTTCAAAGGCTATTTTAGCTATTCTTTCTATCTCTTTCGTGGTATAAACTAAGGTATTAACGCCCTTTTTTTGCCCGTCCTCCAAATCAAAAATTCCTCTCGGCTGACCGAAGTATATACCGCCGGTCAGTTCCCTTACTATCATCATATCGGTTCCCTGTACCACGTCCTTCTTTAACGGAGAAGCGTCGATAAGTTCATCGTAAATCTTCGCCGGTCTTAAATTTGCGTATAATTCAAGGTCGTATCTTAAAGTCAAAAGCGCTTTTTCGGGTCTCAGTTCTATAGGAAGGGATTCCCATTTAGGTCCGCCTACGGCTCCAAAAATAACCGCATCGGCGTCTTTCGCAATCTTAAGGGCTTTTTCCGTTATAGGTTTTTTATATTCGTCGTAAGAAGCCCCGCCTACAAGGTCTTCTTCTATTTCGTATCTGACGGAATTAGAATCGAATAAAAACTTTAATACGTTTACCGCTTCGCCCGCAACTTCGGTTCCGATTCCGTCGCCGGCAAAAAGAGCTAATTTTATCATAATCTATTTCTTACCCTCCTTAATCTTTTTTTTGGCATATGCAATCAAACCGCCGGCGTTAACAAGTTCGGACATAAATTTTGGAATAGGCTTGGCTTTTACGACGGTATTTTTTGTTTTGTTTTTAATTTCCCCGGTATCGGTATCGACTTCCAGTATATCGCCGTTATCCATTCCGTCGGTATCGGCTTCAAGTATAAACAATCCTATGTTAAAGGCGTTTCGGTAAAAAATTCTCGCAAAACTCTTGGCTATTACTACAGGCACTCCGCTGACTTTAATGGCTCTCGGAGCATGCTCTCTCGAAGAACCGCAGCCGAAATTATTTCCGGCGGCAATAAAATCTCCTTTGGAAACTTTTGACGGAAACGATTCATCGGCATCTTCCATACAATGCTTTCTTAAATTTTCGTCGCTTGAATCGTTTAAGTATCTTGCGGGTATAATAGCGTCGGTATCTATATTGTCTCCAAATTTAAAAACTTTTCCGCTGAATATCATGGCATCTCCTTTATATTACTTATTTAATCCTAAGATACTTCGTCGGGACCGGCAATCTTTCCGAGTATAGCCGATGCGGCGCACACGGCAGGGTTAGCAAGATAAACTTCGCTCTTGACGTCCCCCATTCTTCCCTTAAAATTTCTGTTGGTGGAAGATATCGCCCTTTCGCCGTCGGCCAATATTCCCATATATCCGCCGAGACATGGTCCGCATGTCGGAGTGCTTACCACCGCTCCGGCATCCATAAATATATCTATAAGCCCTTCTTTCGCAGCCGCTCTATAAATATCCGGGGTGGCGGGAATAACAATAAGCCTTGAATATTTCGCTATTTTTTTCCCTTTTAAAATTTCGGCGGCAATTCTTAAATCTTCTATCCTTCCGTTTGTGCATGAACCTATAACGGACTGGTCTATCTTTATGTTTTTTGCCGAAGCCTCGTTAATATCTACGCTGTTTTCCGGAAGATGCGGAAAAGCAACTTGAGGATTAATCGATTCGGTATTAAATTTTAATACTTTTGCATATTCGGCGTCTTCGTCGCTCTTATAAAATATATAATCCCTTTTAGCTCTGTCTTTAACATAATCTTCGGTGATTTCGTCCGGTTCGAATATTCCGCTTTTTGCTCCGGCTTCTATCGCCATATTGGATATGGTGAATCTGTCCGACATTCCGAGATGTTTAAACGTGCTTCCGGCAAACTCTAATGCCATATAGTTCGCCCCTTCGACGCCTATTTTCCCGATAAGATACAAGACAAGGTCTTTTCCTGATACCCATTTTTTAGGTTTACCCTCGAAAATTACTTTTATGGATTCGGGAACTTTGAGCCATAACTCGCCGAAGGCAAATGTATAAGCGAGATCCGTAGAACCTACCCCCGTAGCGAAAGCCCCTAAGGCGCCGTACGTGCAGGTATGCGAATCTGCTCCCACTACAAGATCGCCCGGAAGAACTATGCCTTTTTCCGGTAAAAGCGCATGTTCGACCCCTGCCTCTCCGCATTCGAAATAGTTCTCGATATCATGCTCTTTTGCAAACTCTCTTAACATTTTAGCCTGTTTTGCGCTCAAAATATCTTTGTTTGGAACAAAGTGGTCGGGAACTAAAGCGATTTTTTTTCTGTCGAAAACTTCGCCTATTCCTATAGCTTCAAATTCTTTTATGGCTATAGGGGCCGTAATGTCGTTACCGAGAGCGATATCGACTCTGGCGTTTACGATATCGCCGGGAGCTACGGCTTCGTTATCGGTATGATTTTGAATTATTTTTTCCGTAATAGTTAAAGGTCTTCCCATTTTTATCCCCTTTTTTATGGGGGCGGACTTAAGTCGCCCCCTTGTATCTATAAATTATAGCTTAACTCTGCCGGATATTATTCTTTATTATGCGTGTATTTCCATTTCGCAGGCCGATTTACCGGCGGTATTTTTATTATGAACGTACAGTTTGTTTAAAGCATTGACATAAGCCTTTGCGCTTGCTACTACGATGTCGGTATGGGCGCTTCTTCCGGTAATACCTGTTCCGCTATCCGCATCTTCTATGGTAACCGAAACATCTCCCTGCGCCTCCGTCGTTCCTCTTATGGATTTAACTTCGTAAGCCACGACCTTTGCCCTTGAATTAACTATTTTTTCTATAGCGTTAATCGCCGCATCGACCGGACCGTTTCCGTATGAAGAATCAAGTTTTAATTCCCCGTCAACCATTAGTTTGACCATTGAAAGAGGCGAAACCGTATCGCCGCAAACCACGTTTACATATTTTAGCTCATATTTTTCAAGAGGATGCGATTTTGCTATAAGGGAGTCTATGTCTTCGTCGTAAATATCTTTTTTTCTGTCGGCTAAGGCTTTAAATTTTACGAAGGCGGCTTCTACTTCTTCGTCCTTTAATAAATAGCCTAAAGATACGAGCTTTTCTTTAAACGCATGCTTTCCCGAATGTTTGCCCAGAACTAACTCGTTAGGCTGTCTTCCTACGCGTTCCGGAGTCATAATTTCGTATGTGGTTTTTTCTTTTAATATGCCGTCCTGATGAATACCCGCTTCGTGCGCAAAAGCATTTTTGCCTACTATCGCCTTATTGGGCTGAACGGATATTCCGGTTATGTGGGTTAAAAGCTGGGAAGACCTGTATATTTCGGTAGTGTTTATGCCTGTAATCGCATTATATATATCTTTTCTGACGTCTAAAGCCATTACTATTTCTTCGAGCGCCGCATTTCCGGCTCTCTCCCCTATGCCGTTAATAGTGCATTCGATTTGATTCGCTCCGGCTAAAATCGCCGACAGAGAGTTTGCCGTTCCTAATCCCAAATCGTTATGGCAGTGAACGCTTAATATAATATTTTCTATGCCCTTAACCCTTTCCCGTATATTTTTTATAAAATCATGGAATTCGAAAGGAGTCGCGAAACCGACGGTATCGGGAATATTCACGGTCGTGGCGCCGGCGGCTATAACGCCTTCTATTACTTTGCATAAGAAATTAATATCGGTTCTTGTGGCGTCTTCGGCGGAAAACTCGATATTTTCCGTAAACGATTTGGCATATTTTACCATATTGACGGCTTTTTCATATAATTCGTCACGAGTCATTTTAAGTTTATACTTAAGATGTACGTCCGACGTAGCGATAAACGTATGTATGACCGGTTTTGCCGCATATTTAACGGCGGAATACGCCCTATATATATCTTTTTCGTTTGCCCTTGCAAGCCCAGCTATTTCCGCTCCCTTTATCTCCATAGCTATCGTTTTTACGGCTTCAAAGTCGCCTTCGGAAGCAATGGGAAAACCGGCCTCTATGACATCGACCCCGAGCCGGGAAAGCTGACGCGCAAGATTTAATTTTTCTTCTATGTTCATACTCGCTCCTGGAGACTGTTCGCCGTCTCTCAGGGTAGTATCGAATATTTTAATTTTTTTTAATTGATTATCGCTCATAAGCCCTCCGGAATGCTGCTTATCCAATTTCTTTGTTCTTTTTTATCTTAGCACTAAC
>JAJYJN010000014.1 GCA_021789455.1 bacterium
TAAAGAATAAAATAGTCGTATGTATTTAGAAAATAAAGAGGATTCTAATAAAAAAACTATATTGCCGTATTGGATATTGCATTATTCTGCAATTCCGTGATTTTTGCAACCGCCTTTTTAGAAAGGTCATAAAGCTTGCCGAAAACTTCAAATTCTATGGGCGTTTTTTCGGCGCATCCCTGAATTTCGATAATTTTTTGGCTGCCCGTCAGTATAAAATTAAAATCCAGATCGGCGGTCGAGTCTTCCGAGTAATCTAAATCTACCAGAATTTCTCCGTTTACTATGCCTATGCTTATTGCGGCGACGGAGTCGTAAAACGGCATTTTTTCAATTTTTTCTTGTTTTATGAGATTTAAAAACGCTAAGTATGCGGCTACGTAAGCGCCGGTTATGGAAGCCGTTCTCGTTCCGCCGTCGGCGCTTATAACGTCGCAGTCTATAAGAATAGTTATGCCGGGAAAATATGAAAAATTAATAACCGACCTAAGCGACCTGCCGATTAACCTCTGTATCTCCTGCGCCCTTCCGTTTACTTTTCCTTTTGACGAATCCCTCGGTATTCTGCTTTGCGCAGACCTTGGGAGCATCGAATATTCCGCCGTAAGCCATCCCTCTTCTTTGTCTTTTAAAAACGGCGGCACCTTATAATCCACGGATGCGGTGCATATTACTTTAGTATCTCCGACTTCTATTAGGCAGGAGCCCTCGGCATATTTCATATAACCCGGAGTTATAAGCATAGGTCTCATTTCATCTACAGCCCTGTTATTATTTCTCGACATTCTTATTTATTCCCAGTTTTTATTTTTTATAAAAAATACGTAAAGGTCTTTTAAGTTTACCGCATTTAGCAACTGCACGCCCATTAAAGAACATAATGCGGGTATATCGTTTAACAAAGAATCCTTATCCGAAATTACGGTTAAGATATCGTTTTGTTTCAAAGTTTTAAGTTTACGGACGACCGCCCATACCGGAGGGCCTCAGCAAAGCCCCCTGATGTCGAGTACGTTAACGCCGTAATTTAATAATTGTTTGTTCTCCATTTTTACTCCTTTATAATTTGATTAGTTAAGTTTTTATAAGCCGAATTAACTTATTTAACCTTTATCGCCGCATCTAAAATACCGTTAATAAATGCCGGCGATTCGTCGTTTCCGAATTTTTTTGCGATTTCTACCGCCTCGTTAATAACGACGTTTTTGGGAGTTTCAGGTACAAAAATAATTTCGTAAATAGAAAGCCTCAATAAATTTCTGTCCACGCGGGACATTCTTTCTATACTCCAGTTTTTGGAAATATTTTTTATTACTTCGTCGATTTTTTTTAAATTTATCAGCGTTCCATTAACTATGGAAGAAAAAAAATCGAATATTTCCGCGGTATCTTTCTTTTTATTTAAATCTTCTTTTGTTTTTATAAATCCGTCTCTCTTTAGACTTTCCACGGCAAAATCGTTATAAAATCTGTTTATTTTATAATCTAAGTTGCTTATATCGCCGTCTTCTTCATATAAAAATTGCAGCGCCAGCTCTCTTGCTTTTCTTCTTTTAGTCATATACGGCTATTTTATTTTCAGCTCTTCTTAATTTTTGCGTAAAGACTTGCCATTTCGACTGCAGACATTGCGGCATCGAAACCTTTGTTGCCCATCTTAGTTCCGGCGCGCGATATAGCCTGCTCGATTGATTCCGCGGTTATAATTCCGTAACTTACCGGAATGTTATAATGAATCGAAAGTTCGGAAATTAATTTCGTAACTTGATTAGATAAGAGGTCAAAGTGGGTGGTCTCGCCTCTTATTAAAGTTCCCAAGCATATTACGGCGTCAAATTTTTTTGTTTCCAGCAGCATTTTTACCGCCATAGGAATTTCAAATGCTCCCGGAACTTTTACGACAGAAACGCTATCATCCGCAGCGCCGGCTCTTTTAAGATAATCTAATGCTCCGGACAAAAGTTTGCCGTTAATAAAATCGTTAAATCTCGATATAACTATGCCGAATTTAAAACCGGCGGCTTTAAGCTCTCCTTCAATCAAATTAAAACCGTGCATTCCCATTGCATACTCCATTAAATTAAATAATTAAATTATAATTATAGTTTTACTTAATTTTCAACAAATGTCCCATTTTTTCTTTTTTAGTTTCAAGATAATGTTTATTGGTTTCGTTAGGACATATCTCTATGGGGACTCTTTCGACTACGCTTAGTCCGTATCCTTCAAGCCCTATTATTTTTTTAGGATTATTAGTCATAAGCCTCATTTTCCCTACTCCTATATCGACCAAAATTTGAGCGCCTACGCCGTATTCCCTTAAATCGGCTTTAAATCCTAATTTTTCGTTTGCTTCTACCGTATCGTAGCCTTCGTCTTGAAGGTTATACGCCTTTAATTTATTTACCAAGCCGATTCCCCTGCCTTCCTGCATTAGATAAAGTATTACGCCTTTGCCTTCCTCGTCTATCATTTTCATAGCCGCCTTTAACTGGTCTCCGCAGTCGCACCTCATAGATCCGAAAATATCTCCGGTAAGACACTGCGAATGGACTCTCACCAAAACGGGTTCATTCTTGTTAATTTCTCCCTTAACTAAAGCAACATGTTCTTCAAAGTCTATATCGTTAGAATAAGCTATAATTTTAAAATCCCCTGCAAATTCGGTAGGAATTTTAGATTCGACAAGCCGCTTAACGTGTTTTTCATGTTTAAGCCTGTAATTTATCAAATCTTTAATAGTTAAAATTTTAATATCGAATTTTTTTGAAAACTCTATTAAATCAGGCATCCTCGCCATAGTTCCGTTGTCGTGCATTATTTCGCATATAACTCCGTATGGCTTTAAACCTGCTATTCTGGCTATATCTATAGAGCCTTCCGTCTGTCCGGTTCTTGTTAATACGCCGCCGTTTTTACCCCTAAGAGGGAAAATATGGCCGGGTCTTACCAGGTCTGAGGGTTTTGCGTCGTCCTTTATAGCCGTTAATATAGTTTTCGCCCTGTCGTGCGCAGAGATGCCGGTCGTAACTCCCTCTTTAGCCTCAATAGAAACGGTAAACGCCGTAGTAAATTTTGACTCGTTATTAACCACCATAGGCGGGAGATCTAAACTGTCGGCTTTTTCTTCGGTAAGCGTAAGGCATATTAAGCCTCTGGCATATTTCGTCATAAAGTTTATAATTTCAGGGGTGGTATGCTCTGCCGCTACTACTAAATCTCCTTCGTTTTCCCTGTCCTCGTCGTCGACGAGTATAATCATTTTACCTTCTTTTATATCTGCAGCCGCCTCTTCTACGGTAGCTAAACTCATAATCGGTCATCTCCTTTTTTTAATGCAATCCACAATACTATAATTAATATATATGCGCTATAATTTTTAAATAAACCCGTTTTCGGTTAAAAATTCCATCGTCACGCCCCCCGCTTTGCCGTAGCCGTTTCTTTCTTTGACCGCATTACCTTCGCCGCCGCGGATAAGTTTCGACGCTCCTAAATCGTTTAAACGGCTGACGACCGTTCTTTCTATTATATCGGATTCGATATTTACGTAATCGCCGATAGTTTTATAATTAAGATTAGTTTCTCTATATGTTAACGGAATAATGCTGACTAAAAATGTATCGCTTTTAACTTCGTTAACCGTAAGGCTGATTCCGTCAATAGACGCCGAACCTTTTGCGATTATGTATTTTTCTAAATTATCGTCTATCGAATGCGTTATTTTTATGCCGATTATTATAGAGTTGCCGAGTTTTTTAGTTTCGGTTATTTTCCCTATGCCGTCTATGTGTCCTAGAACAAAATGTCCCGAGATATCCGAATTAACCGAAAGAGCCGGTTCTATATTTACGGCTTCGTTAATTTTCAAATATTTTAACGCGGACGCATTAAACGTCGCAGGCGTATAATCGAAAGATAAAACCGGATAAGCTATTTTTTTCACAGTAAGGCAGACTCCGTTAACCGAAATACTCTGCCCTATATATGCGCTTTTTCCGGCGCCTTTTACGGCTATCGAAATAACGCCTCCGCTTATAGATTTAACTTTCCCAAGCTCTTTTATTATACCGGTAAACATAAAATATACATTATCCTAAAATTTAATATATTTATACTTCTACGCTAAAATATAGCGGTCTAAGCAAATTCGGGATAATACGATAAAAATACATCGTCTTTAATTTTTTTTACGGTTAAATCTGAAAAATTAATTTTTTCGTTAAATTCTAAATTCAGCCGTCCAAACAGGTCTAATCCGTTTTTTCTTCCTAAAAAATAAGGAGTAAAGTTAAAAATTATCTTATCGCAAAATCTTTCTTTTATCAGCGAACTAAAAAGTTCCGGACCTGCTTCGACTAATATTCCGGTTATTTTTAATTCCCCGCATTTTTTAAATACATATTCCAAGTTTAATAATTTTTTACCTTCTTTAATATTATAATATACATCTGCTATAATTGCACCTTTTTCTTCTAAATGCTTTTTTCTTTCGACCTTTGCATCATCGTAATCGTTTGAAGCAAAAATTAAAACGTTTCCGCGACTTTCAAAAATTTTTGAACTTAGGGGGGTATTTAAATCAGAATCTAAAACTATTTTAGTCCACCTTTTTTTTAAAAATTTCTCCTTTATGTCTGATTTATTTATTCTAACGTCTAAAGCAGGATCGTCTTTTATAAGGGTTTTTGCCGATATCATCACGGCATCGTTGATAAACCTGATATAATGAGTATATTCTAAAGATTTAGGCGACGAGATATATACTTTTTCTGTATCGGTTTTATAGCCCAAATTTCCGTCTAAAGTAACGGCCTCTTTAACGGTTATAAAAGGCATACCCGTAGTTATGTATTTAAAAAAAATTTCGTTAATCCGATTAGCTTCTTTTGAGAGAACGCCGTCTTTTACTTCAATACCGTTATTTAGTAAATATTCCAATCCTTTTCCCGATACCAAAGGGTTTGGGTCCTTAATCGCCGATACTACTCTTTTTATTCCGGACTCTTTAATTTTATGCACGCACGGAGGAGTTTTTCCGAAATGGCTGCACGGTTCTAACGTTACGTATATAGTACCGCCTTCGGCATCTTTTCCCGCATTATTTAAAGCTATAACTTCCGCATGGGGCTGACCCGCTTTTTCGTGAAATCCTTCGCCGACTATAATACCGTTTTTAACTACTACGGCTCCGACGGCTGGATTGGGAGAAGTTAATCCTTGTCCTTTTTTTGCAAGATTTAAAGCTCTGGCTATAAAATATTCGTCTTTGTCGTATGTATGTTTATTAAGATTTTTTTTTGATGAGTTCGGAGACATTTTCGTATAACTCGTTTATATCTTTAAAGGAAAGATAGACGGAAGCAAACCGGACGTAACTTATTGCATCCAAATTTTTTAATTTATTTAAGACATGCTTTCCTATTTCTTCGCTTTTTATCTCTTTTAAATTAGTTTCCTCGAACCATTTCTCTATTGAAATTACTATTTCTTCTATGTTGTAGTACGGAACGGGCCTTTTCTCGCATGCTTTTATTAAACCGTTGAGAACTTTTTGCCTGTCGAACGATTCTCTTCTTCCGTCTTTTTTAATTATTAAAGGAGATGAAGAAATAACGGTTTCTAAAGTCGTAAACCTTTTTCCGCAGACGTTACACTGCCTTTTTCGTTTAGTAGATCTACCGTCTTTCGATATTCTCGAATCTACGACTTTGTCGTCGTCGTTAAGGCAAAAAGGGCATTTCATAATAATGTTTCATACAGCGGGAATTTGGCGCATAAAGCATGCACCTCTTGTTTGATGTCGTTTTTTACTGTTTCGTCGCCGGGATTTTTTAAAACTTCTACTATAAATTCGCCTATTTTTACCATCTCGTTTTCCTTCATGCCTCTTGTCGTAACCGCCGGAGTACCTATCCTTATTCCGCTTGTAACGAAAGGAGACCTTTCGTCGAAAGGAACCTTGTTTTTATTTACGGTTATGCCTACTTCGTCGAGTAATGCCTCTGCCTGTTTGCCTGTCATTTCCGATTTTCTAAAATCAACAAGCATTAGGTGATTATCAGTACCGCCGGATATCAAGGAAAAACTGTTATTTTGAAGCGTATTGGCAAGGGTTGCGGCATTAAACACGACCTGCCTCTGATAATTTTTAAAATTTTCGCTTAACGCTTCCTTGAAAGCCACCGCTTTTGCAGCGATTACATGCTCGAGCGGACCGCCCTGAATTCCGGGAAATATTGCGGAGTTAAGCTCCTTTTCGTATTTAGCCTTTGCAAGTATGATTCCCCCTCTGGGACCCCTTAGCGTCTTATGCGTCGTAGTAGTTACGAAATCGGCATAAGGCACTGGGTTTGGATGAAGATCCGCCGCAACTAATCCGGCTATATGCGCCATGTCCACCATAAGATAGCATCCCGCCTCATCGGCTATATCCCTGAATTTTTTAAAATCTATAATTCTAGGATATGCGCTCGCGCCGGCTATTATCATCTTAGGTTTATTTTCTAAGGCTATTTTTCTTAATTCTTCGTAGTCTATAGTCTCCGTAGATTTATTTACTCCGTAAGGAATAATATTGAAATATTTACCGGAAAAATTTACGGGGCTTCCGTGAGTTAAATGCCCTCCGTGGGATAAATCCATTCCGAGAACGGTATCTCCTGGTTTTAAAAAAGCGTAAAATATAGCCATATTTGCCTGAGATCCGGAATGAGGCTGAACGTTTGCATATTCGGCGTTAAATATTTTTTTAATTCTGTCTATTGCAAGCTGTTCTATATCGTCTATATAGCCGCATCCGCCGTAATATCTTTTTTTTGGATATCCTTCTGCATATTTGTTCGTTAAAACGGAACCCTGCGCCTGCATAACCGCAGGCGATACAAAATTTTCGGAAGCTATCAATTCCAGTGAGTTTCTTTGTCTGTTGACCTCTTTTTTTATAAACTCGTAAACTTCGATATCTGTTTCTTCAAGATTTTTAAAATCCAATTTATTTTCACCTTTTTAAATATTTTTATATATTTAGTTTCTCTATAGAGCTTATTTTATTAATTCTGTTTTCATGCCTGCCTCCTTCATATTTTGCAGACATAAACCTGTCTATAAATCTTAAGGCTTCCGTCGGAGTAGTAGTCCTTCCGCCCATCGTTATTATATTAGCATTATTATGCTCTTTAGCAACCTGCGAAGTATATTCGTCGTGTACTAACGCCGCCCTGATCCCGTCAACTTTATTTGCCGTTATTTCCATTCCTATTCCGGTACCGCATACTAATATTCCGAAAGAATTTTTATCTTTATCTTCTTTGACTTTTTCGGCTACTTTCAGTGCATAATCCGGATAATCCACGCTCTTTAAAGAATCCGTCCCAATATCGAGATACTTTACGCCTTTTTTTTCAAGCGCATCTTTTATAGATTCTTTTAATTCAAAACCGGCATGATCAGAACCTAAATATATCATGTATGTATCAACCCTCCCATTTTTTAAAGACTAACGTAGCGTTAGTTCCGCCGAAGCCGAAAGAATTCGACATAGCAAACTTTATGTCCCCTTTTTGAGCCGTATTAGGAACATAATCGAGATCGCATTCTTCGTCTCTTTCTTCAAGATTAATTGTCGGCGGTATAATTCCCGTTTTAACGGTCAGCACGGTAGCAACCGCCTCTATTCCTCCTGCGGCTCCTAATGAGTGCCCTATCATAGATTTAATAGAACTTATTTTAAGTTTATACGCTTTATCTCCAAAAAGCTGTTTTATAGCTTTGGTTTCATTTAAATCGTTATAATAAGTCGACGTCCCGTGGGCATTTACGTAATCCAAGTCGGCTGGATTTATCCCTCCGTCTTCAATCGCATTTTTCATGCTGTAATACGCGCCTTTAGCTTCGGGATCCGGCGTAGATAAATGATATGCGTCCGAAGACACTCCGTATCCTACTATCTCGGCATATATTTTTGCTCCTCTTTCAAGCGCGGAATTCATTTCTTCCAAAATTAATATGCCTGCGCCTTCGCTGACTACGAAACCGTCCCTTTGTTTATCAAACGGCCTTGAAGCCTTATCGGGTTCGTCGTTCCTTGTGGAAAGAGCTTTCATAGCGTTAAAACCCGAAATACACAGAGGCGATATAGTCGATTCGGCTCCTCCGGCTATCATTGCGTCGGCATCGCCTCTTGCGATAATTTTATAAGCGTCTCCGATAGAATTTGTACCGGTTGAACAAGCCGATACCGTACTTGCGTTAGGCCCTTTTGCTCCGGTCATTATAGAAACCTGCCCCGGAGCAAGATTTATCAAAAGCATCGGTATAAAAAACGGGGAAATCTTTTTGGGTCCGCTCTCTAAAAGCATAGTGTGATATTTTTCTATAGTCATAAGACCGCCTATGCCGGCTCCAATCCAAACGCCTATCTTGTGGGCGTTAGCATCGTTAATTTGAAGCCCCGACATATCTAAAGCCATCTTAGACGCTGCTACGGCATAGTGTATGAACTGATCCATCTTTTTAACTTCTTTTTTTTCTATAAATTTTTCCGGATCAAATCCTTTAACTTCGCCGGCTATTTTTGTCGTATAGCCTTCGGTATCAAATCTTGTAATGCGTCCTACGCCGCTTTCTCCTTTGATCATTCTTTCCCATGAAGTTTCTGCGTCGTTGCCGAGCGCCGTAATCATGGAATATCCTGTTACGACGACCCTTCTTTTGCAATTAATTTTTTCCATAATAAGAATAATTTAGTACATTGTAAATAAATTATATTATTTTGTATGTTCGTCGATATATGAAACGGCATCCTGAACCGTTTTAATTTTTTCGGCATCTTCGTCGGATATTTCTATTCCGAATTCTTCCTCGAAAGCCATAACTAATTCGACGGTATCTAAAGAATCTGCTCCGAGATCCTCAACGAAAGAAGCTTCGTTTGTAACTTCATCGGGCGTAACTCCCAACTGCTCGACGATAATCTCTTTTACCTTGCTCTCCACTGACATTTATTTTCACCTCCTCCTTGTTATATATTATATATTATGGGGACAGAATTCAATTCTGTCCCCATAACAACTTGAAAACAGAATTCAATTCTGTCCCCATCACAAATTTGATTTCTAATTCACTTCCGTCCCTGGACTACATATACATCCCGCCGTTGACGTTTAAAACTGTGCCGGTAATATAGGCTGAAAGTTCCGAACACAGGAAGAGAACGGCGTTTGCTATCTCCTCCGGTTCGGCTATTTTGTTTAAAGGAATACTTTTTTTAATGGCATCTTTTACGTCTTCAGGCAGTTTATCGGTCATTACCGTCCTTATGAATCCGGGGGCTATCGCATTTGCGAGTATTCCTCTCGCCGCATATTCTTTTGCTATAGATTTTGTAAAAGCTATAATTCCTGCTTTAGAAGCGGCATAGTTAGCCTGTCCCATATTGCCTATTTCTCCTATAACCGAGGCTATGCTTATTATTCTTCCAGACTTTGCCTTAAACATATGTTTTAATACATTTTTGGTAATATAGAACATACCGTTAAGATTAACGTCTATAACGTCTAACCAGTCTTCGTCGCTCATCCTTATAAGCAGGCCGTCTTTAACTATTCCGGCATTATTGACGAGAATATCTATTTTAGATTCTTTAGCTATAATCGCATTAACCGTATCGGAAATTTTTTCTGAATTTTTAACGTTTGAAGTATAAAAATCAAAATTTTCCGATATTTTTTTTATTTCATCCTTAACGGTTTCAAATCTTTTATCGTCTATGTCGATTATTATAACTCTTGCGCCTGCATTAAGCAAAACCTTAGATATAGACAGTCCTATTCCGGAAGAACCTCCCGTCACAACGGAAACTTTGCCTTTCAGGTCTATTTTAACGGACATAAAACGCTCCTATATTTAATGAATTTATCAATTTTCTAATTTTATTTTCTCGAATTCTTTAAGCGAATCCACGGAATTAATTGAGACTGCGTCTACATTTTTATCTATTCTTTTAATTAATCCGCTTAATACGTTTGACGGTCCAATTTCTATAAATTTAGTAACTCCGGATATTTTCTCCATATTTATCACTAAATCTTTCCACATAACCGGCGACGTTATCTGCTCTAAAAGCAGTTTGACGGCATCGTCTTTTTTAAAATAATTAAGCGACGTTGCGTTAGAAAATATTTCAAAACGCGCATCGTTAAAGCGATTTGCATCTATAAACAACGAAAGGTTTTCCTTTGCTTTAGCCATAAAAGGCGTATGAAACGGCGCACTTACAGGAATCATAACTATTTTTTTTGCTCCTTTTTCCTTAAGCAGCGCACACGTTTCATCTATAAATGACGAAATTCCGGATATCACCGTCTGAATAGAAGAGTTTAAGTTTGCTATAAAAACTCCTTCTTCATTTTTTGAAGCATTTACTTCTTTTATAACGTTTTTTATTATCCCGTCGTCAAGACCTATAACTGCCGCCATTTTACCGAAACCTACCGGACAAGCGGTCTGCATAAATAATCCTCTTTTTTTGACTATTAAAAGAGCATAATCAAAATCGACGCTTCCGGCAGAAACATTTGCGGTATATTCTCCCAAGCTATGCCCTGATACGCATTTCGGCTTTAAGCCGAATTCTTTTTCTATCACTCTAAGTATAGCAATGCTTACGGTCAAAAGTGCAGGTTGCGTATTTTCCGTCAAGTTCAACTCGCTTTCGTTGCCGCCGAGAATTAAATCTTTCATATCCTGCTTTAAGATGTCCGAAGATTCTTCCAAGATATGGCGAGCTTCGTTAAAATTTTCAAAAAAATCTCTCCCCATCCCTATATGCTGAGAACCTTGACCGGGAAAAACAAAAGCAATATTTGAATTTAAATTTAAAGATTTTTCTATTTCCATAAATTTTATATAAACAAAATATAATTAATTCGCTACAAACTTTCCTGCGTTTTTAAAAAACGCTTCCGTCTGCGAAACAATTTCATCGATAACTTCTTTGACCGTTTTTTCTTCTTTTATAAGGCCTGCTATCTGCCCGCTCATTAAAGAACCCATTTCCGCATCTCCGTCAACCGACGCCGCTTTTAATTTTCCTGTTCCAAGTTTTTCGTATTCTTCGATAGGCGCGCATTTTTCTTCAAGCTCAAGAAACATTTTTGCAAGCTTGTTTTTTAAAACTCTGACGGGATGGCCGGTCGGTCTTCCCGTAACGACGGTATCTCTGTCTGACGCTTTTATAACGGAATTTTTCCAGTTCTGATGTATATGACACTCCTTAGTCGCAAGAAACCTCGTTCCCATTTGAATGCCGCTTGCGCCGAGACATAACGCCGCCGCAAAACCCCTGTAATCGGCAATGCCGCCTGCGGCTATTACCGGAATATTAACGGCATCGGCAACCTGTGGAACCAAAGCCATAGTAGTAATTTCTCCTATATGTCCTCCCGATTCCGTGCCTTCCGCAATTACGGCATCCGCTCCGGCTTTTTCCATTCTTTTTGCAAGAGCCGTAGAAGGTATAACGGGTATAACCTTTATTCCGGCATCATGAAACTTTTTTATGTAAGGGCCCGCATTGCCCGCCCCTGTCGTAACTATCGCGACTTTTTCTTTTATTACCGCATCTATAAGCTCTTCGATATAGCTTAAATACAATATAAGATTTACTCCGAACGGTTTGTCCGTGTTTTCTTTTGCTTTTCTTATTTCCTGCACGACAAGTTCCGGCGGCATCTGTCCGGCGCCTATAATACCCAAACCTCCCGCATTTGAAACGGCCGCGGCAAGCCTGTGGTTTGACGCCCATGCCATACCGCCCTGAAATACCGGATATTTTATTCCAAGAATATCGCAGATAGGAGATTTTATCATTTTATTCTACCACCTTATTATAGAAGAAGCCCAGGTTAAACCTGCGCCTATAGCATCTATAAGCACTATGTCGTTTTCTTTAATTCTGCCCGACGAATAAGCTTCGTCGAGAGCAATCGGTATCGACCCGCTTGAAGTATTTCCGTATTTTTCCACGTTAACGAAAACTCTTTCCATGGGAAATTTTAATTTCTTTGCCGTAGCTTCTATAATTCTGATGTTGGCCTGGTGCGGAACGAATAAATCTATATCTTCCGGTTTAAGTCCGTTAAAATCTATGGCTTCCTGGGCTATATCTTTAAGATAATTTACGGCATATCTGAACAGTTCGGAACCTTTCATTTTTATATAATGCTCGCGGCCGTTGACGCTTTCATGACTGGCCGGCATCAAAGAGCCGCCGGCTTTAAGCATTAAAATATCGTCGTGTCCGCCTTCGGAATGCATATGTGTAGAAAGAATACCGCGGTTATTTTGAATATTTGCCGTCAACACCGCAGCGCCCCCCCCGTCTCCGAATAAAACGCAGGTCGATCTGTCTTCGTAATCCGTAATTCTTGAAAGCAGATCGGCTCCTATAACTAAAACATTTTTATATTTTCCGGATTTAATAAAACTGTCGGCTACGGACAACGAATATATAAAACCGCTGCATCCAGCACTGATATCAAAAGCAGCCGCATTCTTAAGTCCCAATTTGTCCTGTACTATGCAGGCAGTCGACGGGAAAATCATATCAGGGGTGATAGTTCCGACAAGCACAAGCTCAATATCTTCCGGTTTTAAACCTGAAACATCTAAGGCTTTTTTTGCGGAAGCCGCCGCTATGTCGGAGGTCGTCAAACCTTTTTCCGCAATTCTCCTTTCTTTTATGCCCGTCCTGGACATAATCCATTCGTCGGACGTGTCCACTATATTGCACAGTTCTTCGTTCGTCAACACTTTTTTAGGAACGAAAGAGCCGATACCGGTTATTTTTGAATAAATCAACTTAAATTAAACTCCATAATTAGTTAATTTGGGATATTTTGGGCATTTGCTTCTATTTTATTGCTTATATTATGTATTATGCCTTTTTCGACGAAATGCTTTGCTACCAATATTGCGCTCGTTAAAGCTTTTGAACTTGCTCCGCCGTGAGCGATAAAAGCGGCTCCGTTAACGCCGAGTAACGGCGCTCCGCCGTATTCGTTATGGTCCACGAGCTTTTTAAATTTTTTTAAAGATTTTCTTGCCATAAAAAAACCGCACTTTGCCATAAAACTTTTATTTATCTCTTCCCTTAAAAGATTAAAAATCGTCTCCGCCAATGTTTCCGCCGCTTTCAATATAACGTTTCCCGTAAAACCGTCGCAAACGACGACGTCAACTTTGCCGTTAAACACTTCCCTTCCTTCCACGTAGCCGTAAAAATTTAAATCGGTATTTTTAATTATAGCAAATGCTTCCCTCGTCAGATCGTTACCTTTAGATGCTTCTTCGCCGTTGCTTAACAATCCTACCTTTGGATTGTCTATTCCTTTCATAAACGAAGCATATTCCGAACCCATTATGGCAAATTCCGCAAGATGATAAGGTTTAACGTCAACGTTAGCCCCTGCGTCTATTAAAACGGTATATCCTCCGACTGCCGGCATAATCGTTGCAATCGCAGGTCTGTCTATTCCGTTAATTCTTTTAAAAACAAACATGGCTATAGCCAGAGATGCACCGCTGTTTCCTGCGCTTATAATTGCATCTGCTTCATTCTTTTTTACTAATTCGTAAGCGATACGCATTGAAGAATTTTTTTTATTTCTTACTATAGCCGAAGGCGAATCTTCCATCGTTATGCGTTCAGGCGCATGAACTATTTTAATTCTGGAGCCGTTATAGTTATTTTTTTTAATAGCATCCTTTAAAACGGTTTCATCGCCGGTTATAGTTATTTCTATATCCTTATTGGACTCAACTGCGGCTATAGCTCCCATAACTTCAGGTTCCGGAGCCTTATCGGAACCGAAACCGTCCAAAGCTATTCTAATCATTAACAGTCTCCAAGTTTGCGCATGGTATCCGCTTATTTAAGATTTTTCCTGCGCTTTTTCTGCTACTATTTTTCTACCTTTGTAAGTTTTACAGCTGGGACACATCCTGTGCGGAAGAAGCGGTTCGCCGCAATTAGGACATTTTGAATAATTAACGGGCGTAAGGCTGTCGTGCGTCCTTCTTTTATCCCTTCTGCATTTTGAATGTCTTTTCTTTGGATTTGCCATTTGAAATTCTCCTGTTTATCTTATATAAAAAAATTATAAAAATCTATGCTATATTATTAAATTAAAATTATAAAAAGTCAATTTCATTTTTCTAACGCTATTAAAATATTATCGTCGGACGCCTTAAAATCCGCTTGATCGGAAAATATTAACCGCTCGGCCCTGACTGCCGACCTTATATCGCCGGAAATATCGTTTATGATTTCTATATAGTCCTGATTTAACGCCTGAATTAAGATTTTATGAACTTTATGATTCTGGTGAAGATTTAAATTAGTGCGCAATTTCCTTGAAGCATCAAGAATATTCAGCAATACAGCCGAGTATTTTAAAGAATCTTTAAAAATTAAATCGTTTCTAAATTCCGGCCAAAAAGATTTATGTATGCTTTTATCTTTTTCATATCTTTTATAGAACGACAGATAGAGTTCCTCGGTTATAAACGGCATGAAAGGCGCAAACATTTTAACGGCATTTAAAGAAATAAAATACATAATATTCAGCACGGTTTTTTTTCTTTCGGAGCTTTCTTCGCTTTCGTCCCAAAACACGTTTTTTATAATTTCAAGATAATTATCGCAGTATGAATTATAGAAAAAATCTTGAAGCGTTCTCATGCACAGAGAATATTCATAAGACTCCATATAATTGCCGCAAGATTTCAGCGTGTTTTCGAATTCCGTCAATATCCATTCGTCTATGCGGCTAAGTTTAAGGTCTTTTACATTTTTTTCGTAAGGATTAAAATCGGATTCTACGTTCGTTATCAAAAATCTTGCGGCGTTCCATATTTTAATGGTCAATCTTCTGCCGTTTGCAACGTCTTCTTCGCTGAAACGAAGATCCTGTCCTAAATTTGCCTTAGATGCCCAGTATCTTAGGGCGTCTGCCGAGTACTTGCCGGTTATTTCTTCGGGGCTTACAAAATTTCCCAAGCTTTTAGACATCTTCTTGCCGTTTTTGTCCAAACCCCATCCGCTTATCATTACGTCTTTAAAAGGTATGTCTCCCGTATGATAAACGGATTTTACAACCGTATAAAAAAGCCATGTGCGGATAATTTCCTGCGCCTGCGGACGCAGCCCCATAGGATAAATAGTATTATAAAGTTTTTTGCTCTCGGCGTCTTCGTATGACCATAACGAATTTATAAGAGGCGTAAGCGAGGACGTCATCCAAGTATCCATAACGTCGTTTTCGGGAATCAATTTGCTTCCGCCGCATTTTTTGCATTTCATGTTTACCGGCATAATTACTGCGGGATCCACGGGAAGTTCTTTTTCTGATGCGACGACGACTTCTCCGCATTCCGCACAGTACCAGACCGGAAACGGAACTCCGTAAAATCTCTGCCTCGAAATATTCCAGTCCCATTTAAGATTATTAATCCATTCGTCGTATCTGGTTTTCATAAACTGAGGATGCCAGGACATCCTGTTGCCTGCGTCTATAAATTTTTCTTTATTTTCTAAAATTTTTATAAACCACTGTTCTGCTAAAATAAATTCGACCGGAGTCGAACATCTGTCGTGAACTCCGACGTTATGATTCAGAGGCTTTTCCAACTTTATCAGCGACATTTTTCTTAAATCTTCAACTATGCCTTTTTTAGCGTCCCTGACGTTTAATCCTTTATAGCCGCCGGATAATTCGTTTAATCTTCCCGACCTGTCTATTATAATTGCCGTGTCTAAACTATGTTCTTTCCATTTCTTAACGTCTTCCGCATCGCCCCACGTACAGACCATCATAAGACCCGAACCGTAAGACATATCTACGGACTCGTCATATTTAACCGGAACGTTTTTATTGTATAACGGAGTTTTGACGCTCTTTCCTTCCAAAAAACGATATCTTTCGTCCGCCGGATTAGCGTAAACGGCGACGCATCCTCCGAGCAGTTCGGGACGTGTCGTAGATATAATAAGGCCTTTACCTTCGTCTGATTTAAATTCTATATCGTACAGTACGCCTGTAAATTCTTCCATGACTACATCTGCCTGAGCAAGAGAAGTCCTGCACTGCGGACACCAAAGTATAGGTTCGTTGCGCCGCTCGATAAGACCTTTGCCGTAAAGGTCTAGAAACGATTTCTGAGCGGTCTTTCTGCATCTTTCGTCTATCGTGGAATACGATAAACTATAGTCGGCGCTTATTCCGACCGATCTCCATAGCGATTTATATATATCTATTCCTATTTTTGTTTCTTTAAGGCACAAATCTATAAATTCTTCTCTCGTAATTTTAGATTTATTGATTTTATATTTTTTTTCTACGTAACGTTCGGTCGGAAGACCGTTGTCGTCGAAACCCATAGGATAGAAAACGTTATAACCCTTCATCCTTTTATATCTTATAATAAATTCCGCCTGCGAGTAACTCATTACGTGTCCGACATGCAGATGCGCCGACGAAACATAAGGAGGCGGAGTATCGACCGAATAAATATCTTTTCCTTTATCTTCCAAAGAAAATTTATAAATATCGTTGTCTTCCCAATATTTAGATATTTTTTCCTCTACCGACTTGTAATCGTAATTTTTAGGAAAATCCTTGAAATCTATAAAATCGTTCTTTTCTTGCATAGTTTTTCAAGTTTAGCAATTTTTTATTAAAAAATCAACTTTAGAAAACAAAAATATGATATAATAATTAAAATGTACCAGGTGCTTGCACGAAAATATAGACCAAGGATTTTTGACGAGATAATAGGGCAGGATGCAATCGTTCAAACTTTGAAAAATGCGGTAATAAACGATAGGCTTTCCCACGCATATATATTTACGGGAACCAGGGGCGTAGGCAAAACATCCATTGCAAGAATACTCGCAAAATCCATTAACTGCGAAAACGGTCCGACTGTAAATCCTTGCGGCGTATGTTCGGCCTGCGTCCAAATTCAGAACGGAAGTTCTGTGGACGTTATAGAAATAGACGGTGCATCGAATACCGGAGTCGATTCGGTAAGAGAGTTAAAAGAAAACATAATATATTCGCCGCAAAGTTTAAGATTTAAAATCTATATAATAGACGAAGTCCATATGTTATCCAACAGCGCGTTTAACGCTCTGTTAAAAACTCTGGAAGAACCTCCCGCTCACGCAAAATTTATCTTCGCCACTACCGAAATCCATAAAGTTCCGGAAACTATTTTATCGCGGTGCCAGAGATTTAACTTTAAACGGATACCGACGAAAATAATATTCGAAAAATTGAAAGAAATAGCTAAAGCAGAAAATATCAACGCAACAGATGAAAATTTTATGATTATAGCATCTCTTGCCGACGGTTCTCTGAGAGATTCTCTTTCAATTTTCGATACCGTTATATCTTATTTTGGAAACAATATTGAAGAAGATATTTCAGGCGTGCTTGGACTTACGTCTAAATCTATAACTTCACAACTTATATCTTCTATATTCAATAAAGATTATGAAGGCGCGCTGAAAGCGGTAAAGGAAATTTACGAATCGGGATCAGACTTAAGGCAGTTCATGAAACAAGCGGCGCATTATATAAGAAACATAATAATCGTAAAATTACGATATAAAGACCTTATATACGACTTAACCGACGAAGAAATTAAAACGATAGAGCCGCTTGCGGAGCAAAAATCCCTTGAAGAGCTTTTAGATATGCTCGACGTAATGATAAACGCCGACGTTAAATTTCAAAGGATTTCTTCGCCTTTATTAATGATGGAATTGACGATTTTCAGGCTGTTTAACGTTCCCGATAAAAAAAACGTGACCGAACTTATTTTAAAAATCGACGAATTAAAAAATAAAACTAAACATAATTACGGAACGGCAGAATCGATAAAACCTCATACATCTATAGAAATAAAGCCTGCCGAAAAACAAAATATAATTATAAATAACCGGTTGAACGAAGGAAAATACGTCAAGGCGAAACCGGTTGAACGCACAACTTACAATGAACAGGTTGAATATGCGAAACCTGTTGAACATGCCGAAACTTTTGAACGGAACGAGCTGAAAAAAGATTCGGGACAGCTTTTGGAACATGAAAAACTATTCGAACATTTTTCAAAAATGGATGAAAAGTTGAATGAAAAAGAAAAAACAACAAAACCAAAAAATTTTCAAACGGCTTCGCCGATAACGGAAGAACGTCTTCAAAAAGATTTTCAAAAAGACTTCGCCGAAAAAACAATAACGGACGATAAAATAATCGAAAGCATAAAAGAAGTATTCGGCGATAGTATTAAAAGAATAGATAAAATATAACGCATATTAACGCCTATTAAAAAGTTAAACGTTTGCAAAAAAATAAAAAATTAAATAAAATATAAAGATATATTTAAAAAATCAATATAATGGAGGCTAATAAAATGTCGAAAAATATCGCCGGAATGTTAAAGCAGGCGCAGAAACTTCAATCCGATATGCTTAAAATGCAGGAAGAATTGGGCTCTAAAATAGTAGAAGCAAGCGCAGGCGGAGGAATGGTTACCGCAAAGGTAAACGGAAAACAGGAACTGCTTGAAATAAATATAGATAAAACAGTCGTAAATCCCGATGACGTCGAAATGCTTCAGGACCTTATAGTAGCTTCTATAAACGAAGCTCTTAACAAGTCTAAAGATATGGTAACCGGAGAAATGTCCAAATTAACGGGCGGGCTTAATATGCCCGGTCTTTTTTAACAGGCCGTTTAATGTCTTTAAACCATTCGGATTACGTCAAAGATATAGTATTCGCATTTAAAAAACTCCCCGGCATAGGAGAAAGATCTGCAAGAAGACTTGCATTCTACTTATTGTCACAGAACGAATCCGTAGCCTACGGTCTTGCGGATGCAATAAAAAATGCCAAACAAAACATAAAATTATGCCAAAAATGTTTTAATTTAAGCTCCGACGATATCTGCCATATATGCGGCAACCCGTCCAGAAACGGAAAACAGCTGTGCATAGTAGAAAATCCGGAAATAATATACGTATTTGAAAAAAGCGGAAATTATAACGGTTATTATCATGTCCTGCACGGTTTAATAAATCCTCTTGAAGGTATAACGCCGTCGGATTTAAAGCTAAAAGAGCTTGCAAGCAGGGTAGAAAACGGCGGTTTTGAAGAAATTATTCTTGCGCTTAATCCAAATTCCAACGGAGAAGCTACCTCTATTTATATTCATAAAATTTTATCGCCTTATAACGTCCGCATTTCCGCTTTGGCAAGAGGAATACCGATAGGCTCCGATTTGGAATACGTAGATAAAGACACGCTGTCGGAAGCTCTTAATTACAGAAAAAAATTCGATTAAGATGAACAATAAGGTTTTACTTATATCGGTTGACAACCTCAGATACGACTGCGTTAGCTATATTAAAAACAGACCTCATCTGAAACAATTTTACGTCGAAAATTTAGTAGATACGCCCACGTTAGACGAAATCGCCGAAAACTCCACGGTTTTTACCGATTGTTTTTCCACCTCGAGCTATACGACTGCGGCGCATGCCTCTTTATTTACCGGATTGTTACAGCCCAAGCACGGTTTAAGGCCTTTTTTTTATAAAAAAATGAGGACAGACTGCGCGACTCTAGCGGAAATTTACAAAAATAGCGGCTATAAAACCATATTTTATTCAGACGTTATAGAACTTTTTCAGCCTTTGGGGCTTACCAAGGGATTCGATTTTATATATGCAAACGATATTAATCTGCTTTTTAAACAAATTTCGGCTTTAGAAAACGAAAAGGTATTCTGTTTCATACATCTTTTCGACATTCACGAACCTTATATTTTTTCGCAAAATTATAACGAAAATCATTATAACGACGACTATTTTGCATTCATAAATAAAATGTCCTCTTTATACAAAATACCCGTTCAGAATAATAATCCTTTCACTCTCTGGAATAATTTTTCCGGAAAAGTAAATTACGGGGTGCAAATTATGCTTCCCCCATACATTTACGGGGTCAATAAATTCGACAAAGGGCGCTTCAGGCTTATATACGGTTTTTTAAAAAATGCCGGATATTTTAACGATGAAAATATATATTCTATTTTTGCCGACCACGGAGAAGGCAGAATAGTTTTCTACGATATGCCGGTTTTCGGCCATATGGGCGAACTTTTCGACGAAGTCATAAAAATACCGCTGATACTGCATGCGCCGCAATTAGAAAAAGGAGTAAATAATAAATTAGCTTCTATAGTAGATTTATTTCCGACCTTGATCTCTTTATCCGGTTTAAAGGTCATTCCCGACGATAAAAGCGCCCCATCAGGTTCAAATTTAATCGAAACGGACGGATTATCTTTACTTGGAGAAAAAGAAAGAGAATACTGCTATTCGGAATTTTGCACGCAAAATATGTACAACGAAATAATGCAATTTTCCGCCGGCGTTTATGACAGAAGCAAAAACGGCGCCTCTTTTAAAGACAAGTATTTCCTGTCTCAACGCTCGATAAGGACTAAAGACCGTAAATATTTATTCATTCCGGATAATATTTTGCAGTCGGAAGCAAAAAAAATCTTAGAAAACATTAATCTTTCCGATGAAGACTTTATAATAGAAATGTTTAACTCAGTTATGAGAAAAAGGGTCGGCAAACCAGAATACCTGTTTCTCCTCAATTCGCTTAAATCGAAACAGACTACCAGACAAAACATTTATCAAAGCATGATAACTTCGGAAATTTATAACAGGCCTAAAAATTATTATTTCGACCTTATAAACGACCCGCTTGAAGAAAATTTCAATGCATTAAATACTTCTCTATCTGATTCCATAAAATATATCGAAATATTAAACGAAATAGAAAGCCATTCATTTATAAGCGAAAACTTATTCGACGATAAAAGCGCAACCGGCAAAAACGGCGCACGCATTATATTTAACCAGCCGGAATCCGATAAAAACATAGCGGCTGAATCTCTTGCGCTTCTTGAACAAAAAATTTCGCTCGGTATAGAAATTATTAAAGAAGCGGAAGACAGATATGGAGATAAAATCGGCATAGCATTCACGGGCGGTAAAGATTCAACCGTTTTATTAGACTTGATAAGACGCTCGAAAAATGGGAAAATACCTTTTAAGGTTATTACCATAGATACGTCGGCAGAATTCCCCGAAATTAAAGAATTTATGGAAAAATTAAAATCCGCATGGAACTTTGAAATTGTAAAATACTCAAACAATGAAGCACTTCGGCAAAAATATCCTATAGCTAAAGATAAAACCGACTGCTGCAACACCCTTAAAACTATTCCTCTTAAGGAGTCTATTAAAGATCTTCATCTTAAAGCTATGTTTACCGGAATAAGAAGGGATGAAAACGAAGCCAGGGCAAACGAATCCTATTTTTCTAAAAGAAAAGACCCCCACCATTTCAGAATTCATCCTTTGCTTCATTTTACGGAAAAAGATATATGGGATTATATCAAGTTTAATAATCTTCCGTACTGCAATCTCTACGAACAGGGTTACAGATCTATAGACTGCGCGCCCTGCACTCATAAAACCTCGGAACAAGATGCCGCCGAACGCTCCGGGCGCTCACAGGATAAAGAAGCCGCCATGGACAAACTGCGTCAGCTTGGATATTTCTGATTAAATTTGTGACGGTGACAGAATTGAATTCCGGTCGCCGTATTTACAATTTTTCGACACCTTTTTTCGCATTGACATATTTTAAAAAAACTAATAAAATAATAGTTTTCAATTATAAAATCTTTCTTAATTATTAATTAAGATATTGAATAAGCTAAAAGCCTGTTCGGTATTTTTAAAAAATTATTTAAATTATAAATTAGCGCAATGTTTGACGGACTTAGTTCAAAACTCGAAAAAGTTTTTAAAAACCTTAAAGGTTACGGAAAGCTGTCTGAAAAAAATATAGAAGACAGTCTTAAGGAAGTCAGGCTTTCTTTGCTTGAAGCCGACGTAAACTACCTTATAGTAAAAGAGTTTATAGAATCCGTAAAAAATAAAGCCGTAGGCGAAAAAGTAGCCGACAGCCTGACCCCTGCCCAACAGATTATTAAAATAATAAGGGACGAATTAGTTGAACTGCTGGGAAACAACGAGCCTTTAAATATTAAGACAAAGCCTCCCGTCATCATAATGCTAATAGGTCTTCAGGGTTCGGGTAAAACGACTACTGCGGGAAAACTCGCGCTTTATCTTCACAGAATGAAACGCAGCGTATATCTAGTTCCCGCGGACGTTTACAGACCGGCGGCTATACTTCAGCTTAAGAAAATCGGCGCAAGCATAAATATTCCGGTTTACGAAACGCCGGAAGAAAATGGGAAAATCCTGCAAAAGCCCGACGAAATAGTTAAAAGCGCTATAGAAATAGCCGAAAAACATGCATACGATACCATAATCGTCGATACTGCCGGACGACTCGAAATAGACGAACCGTTAATGGACGAGCTTAAACTTCTTAAAAATAAATTTAATCCAAACGAAATATTATTCGTAGCAGACTCCATGCTGGGGCAGAGCGCGGTTACGGTAGCAAAAACCTTCAACGAAGCTCTTGATATATCAGGGGTCGTCCTAACGAAAGTTGACGGCGACGCAAGAGGCGGAGCGGCTCTTTCTATTAAAAAAACCGTCGCCAAACCGATTAAATTCATAGGCATCGGTGAAAAACTCAGCGATTTCGAAGTCTTTTACGGCGACAGGATAGCCGACAGGATACTCGGCATGGGCGACATATTAAGCCTTATAGAAAAAGCCCAGGAGTCTATTGACGAAAAATCTGCTAAATCTATAGAAGAATCTCTTAACAAAAAAGATTTTACGGTTAAAGATTTTGCCGAACAGCTTAAAATGATGTCAAAAATAGGCGGGATTACTCAGATTGCAGGCATGATACCCGGCTTTTCAAAAATAAAAGATAAATTTAATTCTGAAGCGGCTGAAAAAGAGATAGTTAAAATTAAGGCTATTATTAATTCTATGACGGAAAAAGAAAGGCTGAACCCCGACATAT
>JAJYJN010000089.1 GCA_021789455.1 bacterium
TTTAGGATTGTAGTACCAGGGAAACCTGACCCCTTTATGCGCGTCGAAATACTTTGAAAACGCACCTACTCCCACGCCGGTAAACGGAAATCTTTTAAAAACCGCCCATGCCGATTCTATTAAAGCGATATGGCTTTCTATATCTCCGTGATTTTTCAGTTCAAGCCTGTATATTTTTGGATTAAACATAGAAAAAATCCTGCTTTTGAATGTTTTGGACACCGAAAAAATTCCGATATTCAATACTAAAAGCAGAATAACGGCCGCAAAAAAAAGCTTCTTCGATTTCAAGTACATTAAAACAAAAATTGCCGGTATAATACCGAGCCACGCCGACCTTGCCTTTGCAAACGCTATATCGAAAAATCCCAAAAGCAGGATAAACCCGAAAAAAATGCCGGATGCGGCTTTAGGTATTATCCCGACAAAAGATATCCCGCCTTTTTCGTCCCGTTTTTTAAAATCCAGCAGATAATAAGCCGTAATTACGATTAAACCGTAAGAAACCTGCACCGGAAAACCGACCCAGTTGCCGATAGGTCCGGTAAGCCTGTTTTGGGAGTGAAGGGCGTTTATAAAAATTCCCTGAAAAAATCCGTAAATTATCGCGGCGCATATAGAAAGGGTAAAAGTATAAACCATAAATTTTATTCTTTTTACGGTGGTTAATAAACCCGCGGCAGCAAAAAAGAATAAAATGAAATAAAATATCTCGCCGCCTTCGTTTAAACTGTCCTTCAGGCTGTACGTCCAGATAAACGAAGACAGGACTATCGCGGCATATATCAAAAGGGGAGCATTAAAGGCTGTTTTAGGGACGGAAATATCGCGTTCGGCAATTTTATACGCAATAAAAAATATAATTGCGGCCACCATTCCGAAAACGGCAAAACCGTCTTTAAGCGGTATAAAAAGCGCAAATAAAAATATTCCGAAAAGGCCGGCTTTTTCAAAAACACCGCTTAGCCCCGGTTTCCTGACGGCAAGCGCGATTAAAAAGGCGGCGGACAATACTATGGCTATAATTTTAATTAAAATCGTAAGATTCAATATAATTTACCATTCTATTTAATAATGCCGTAATACAGGCTTTCATAAACCTTCGCGGAATCTTCCCATCCGAAGTGTTTATTTGCGGAATTAACGACGAGACTGCCCCATTCGGCGCCGTCTCCAATATAGCGGTTATATAATTCGTTCAGCGCCCATGCGATACCGTCGGGGCTTGTATGTTTGATAAGAATCCCGGACGGGTTTTTTACGCCGGCGTCCATAATATCGGAAACGGTATCGTGAAGGCCTCCGGTATCTCCGGCCGCGATGACGCAGCCGTATCTCATAGCTATCATCTGCGACAGGCCGCACGGTTCGAATTTTGAAGGCATTACGAAAATATCCGCCGCCGCATATATTTTATGGGACAGCGCTTCGTCGTAACTGCCCGTCATGGCATAAACCTTGTCGCCGTGAATTTTAGACAGATAATTAGCTTTTCCTTCTATATAATCTTTGCCGCTTCCGAGAATAACGGCCTGGAACGGAAAATCGCTCCAGTTAAAAAGCGCGTCTAAAAATTCGTTTATGCCTTTTTCTTCCGTTAATCTGCTTACTATGCCTATAAGAGGAAGAACCTCTCCGTTATCGCCGGTCTTCATAGGCATGGAAATATCGGAGAAAAGAGCTTTTTTATTTTTAAGCTTAAAATCTTTCCATTCGCCGTAATCTTTCAGTTTATATGTATCTTCATTTAAATTCAAGTTGCTGCTTATGAGCCGGTCTGTTTTAGGATTCCAGTAATCTAAATCGATTCCGTTAAGTATTCCCTTCAGCCTGCCTTCGTTTTTAAGGCTCTTCAATTCGCCGTCGAGCCCGAATCCGAATCCCGGAGAGGTAATTTCGCCGGCATACGTCGGACTTACCGTCGTAACGACGTCGGACAGCTTCATTCCGCCTTTTAAACTGTTAAAAGTTCCGAAATGTTCGTAAGCCGAAGAAGAATTATATTTGAAGTCGAGGCCGATATCGTAAAAATCGTCTATGCCGTAAACGCCCTGATATCCGAGGTTATGGATAGTAAAAACTATGGCAGGCCTTAATCCTTTCGCATTTACATGCCTGCCTAGCTTAGCGTTCAATATGCCTTCCGTCCCGCCCTGCAGCCTTACTTTTTCGTCCCCGAAAGTCTGCCTTACGACGGCAGGAACCAGCCCCCCCGACCAGTCGTGCGTATGGACGACCAGCGGAATGCCGAGAATCCTCATAGCATATACCGCCCCGTGTGCAAGCATGGCATACCTCCACAGATTGTCCTTATAGGCGCAAACCCCTCCGTGGGAACCGTAAACATCCTCCCTGTTAAAAAAATGATTCTGCTCTACAAGGACGACGGGGATATCGCCCATTGCAAATCCGGTTTTAATTCCGAAATCGAAAGGAATCTCGCCGAAATTTACCTTGCCGGGCGGATAAACTTCCCTGATATCTATTAAATTTTTTGGAATTATATTTTTGTAGTAAGGAATAACGACCCTGACGTTCATGCCGGTTTTCAACAGCACTTTAGGGAGGCTTCCCATAACGTCGCCCAAGCCTCCCGCTTTGACTAACGGCGCCATTTCCGCCCCCACAAACCATATTTCGTTATTAAACTCGCTCATTTTTCCCGACCCGGTTTTACCTGAATTTATATTTGCATAATCTGCATAAAATGACTGCGGGATTGCTTTGCATCTTTGCCTGCATAAAAGCCGTTGGCTTTTATAAACGCAGTCAAAGATATGCTCGCAATGACTTCCGTTGCGTCATTGCGAGAAGCGTTAGCGACGAAGCAATCTCATAGTCATTGCGGATAAAGCGGACGAAACCCAGCAAATCTAACTAACCGCGCTTTATGAAACAAATCACTTTTCTATATATTTTCTATATCTATAATTATTATACTACTAAAATCTTCCCCCGGCGTTAAATTAAAACTATATTTAAGTTCCGCCCCCTGAAAAATCCTCTCGTATCCGTTTTCGGAAAGAGAAACGGTGGTAAGCGGTTTAAAAAACAAATCGTATTTTTCAAGAAATTTAGTTTCTGTCCGTTCTTTTATAATTATTTTGGCGCCCCAGAAAGAATCGCTTAAATATACATGGTCGTCCGCTCCCGTTTCTATTTTTTTTTCTATACGGCTGTTTACCCCTTTTATGTCCCCGCCGATATCGATATTTACCGCGGGGCCGCCCCCGCCGGGAAACGCAAACCTATAAATAACGTCTAACCTTCCGGCCGTTTCCGCCTTGGAATCTATAAAAAATTCCAGCGACCTGCCTGCGGTTATATTTAAATTTACCATGATTTCACCGCCGCCGCCGGTTTTTCCGGCGCATTTAAGGCCGCCTTCGGAGTTTTCTTTTAAGAAGCCTCCCGCTTTAAGTTCGATACTTCCTTTATCTATATATTCCTCTATAGATTCGTCTTCGAAATAAATATTTTCGCCGTTAAATAAAATTTCGAAAGCCGGAAGGATGCCTTTACGCGTTATTAAGTCCTCATCGCATAAATCAGAAGGATATTTTGCCTCTTTGTGTATCGTTTCGGGAGGATTGCCGCCTCCGTTTCCGCCGTTTTCGGAACCGCCGTATATTTCTCCGTCCTTCGTTTTTTTATTGCCGTTTTCCTTCAGTTTTAGAATATCGTATTCGTCATGGAGGCAAAATACGTCTCCAAGCGAATGTATTAAACCTTTTTCTATATAATCCAGCGCGATAAAAGAACCCGCGGAGGGCTTATATATTATGCACCAGAAATCGTTTGAAAAGAATATTTCGTTTTCTCCGTCCGAGTCGAAGTCGTAATATTCTTTTTCTATGCGTTCCTTAACGGCTTCTTTATACATCCGGTACGACGATAAAAGGGCGGTATGTATCCCCCTTCTCAGGTGCGGAAGATAAATTCCGCCGAACACGCCGTGCCAGTAAGCATCGTTAGCCTGCGATTTCATAAGTTCGTTTAAAGCGTCGCCAAGGTGTTTGCGGCAGTTTTCGGCGGGATAGTTTATTTTATAGCTTAAATGCATCATTCTTTTGTGATGCAGGTTTGCTTCGGGATATCTCGTCAAAAAATTATGCCAGATACCTCCGCTTAAAGGAGCGGACGGATATCGTGCCCTTATCTCTTCGTATGCGTTCCGTTGGGGAATCGAAAGCGTCCACTCGCCCATCTCCCTGTAGCTCGACACGGGAAGATATACGGGAACCCTGGACTGCCGTCCGCCCCCGCCGGAGCCCTCTTTTAAAATATCGGAAGGAAGTTCGAATTTTATCTCCGAATAATTATTATTTGAATTTGCTTCATTAACGAAATTATCCAACCATCCCTTATTTCCGTCTTTGCCGTAAACCCATTCGTAAGTATCCGGCCACCCCCCCATTTTCTCGCCGTCGTCGAACATAACGGAAAGTTTGGAGCATCTGCCGTTTAAATATAATATTTCGTTCAAAGATTCGTCCGGTTCGGCAAAAGGTATCTTATACCTTAATCTTTCGTGTATAGGAAAAACATCGAGATACTGCCCGCCGTATTCGGTCCTG
>JAJYJN010000090.1 GCA_021789455.1 bacterium
GGTAATTTTATTCTCGGCAATTTTATTTTTATCCAAGCCGTCCAATCCTAAAATATTTTCTGCGGTTCCGTGCCTGTTGAACATCATCGCTTTATGTTTCGTTTTGCCGTTATCTCCCGACGGGCATGAACCGGCTATATTTAAAGTAAAATAACAATTAGCCGCATTATTTTTTTTCGGGGTTTTATTTTTAAACTCGCGCCTGTTAATATCTAAAAGCGTAATATTTCTAATTAAAAATTTGGGCTTTTCGTTAAGCGGTCCGCAGGGGGACATTAATTTTATAACCTCGGAAAGTTCTTTATCGGATATGGAATCCAAATTAATTTCTTCGTCGTATTCCGTTTCCGGCATTCCGCCTTTTACGGCAGGTTTTCCGGAATCCTGCGGTTCTTCGGCCGCCGTATCAGGCTTTGCGCCGTTTTGTCCTGTTTCTTCGGGAATATTTTTTTTGCTGTCTTTTAAAACCGCGGAGATAAAATCGTCTATCTCTCCGTTCTTCCGCACGGTTAATCCGCAAGCCATTTTATGTCCGCCGAACTTGGAAAAAAAAGGCTCGTAATTTTTTAAGAAAGCGTATATGTCTATATTGCCGCATGACCTTGCCGAACCGATATAAACGTTCTCTTTGAATCCGGTAAGAAGCAGGACGGGTTTTTGCAAATAGTCCGACAGCTTCGAGGATACTATGCCTATTACGCCGGGATGCCAGGATTCTCCTTTTAATATAACAACGGGGAGCGTTTCTTCTTTGCCGTCTTTTTCTTTAATGAGGTTTATCGCATCGTTAAAGCAGGCGTCTTCAAGCATTTGTCTTTTTCTGTTGAACGATTCCAGTTCTTGAGCAAGACCGAAAGCGGTTTTAGGGTCGTTTTGAGTTAAAAGTTCCACTGCAACGGCTGGATTGCCGACCCTGCCGGCGGCGTTTATTTTCGGAGCTATTTTCCATGCTATATCGGATTCGTTGACGTTATCGAAATGCAGTCCGCAGATGCGCCTGAGTTCTTTTATACCGGGTCTTTGTCCCGCGTTAAGTATTTGAAGGCCGTAACGCGTGAGGGTTCTATTGTCTCCGTACATCGGAACTATATCGGCTACGATGCCCAGGCATACAATATCCAGGTAATCTTTAAGATTGGGATATTCAGCCAGCAGGCCTTCTTTTACTAAATGTTTTCTAAGGGCGATGCCGAGATTAAACGCAATGCCTACCCCCGGTAAAAATTTAAACGGAAATTTATCGCCTTTGCGTTTAGGATTCAGTATTGCAAAAGCGTCGGGTAAAATCTCCGTTTCCCCGTTTAAAGGAACTTCGTGGTGGTCGCATATTATTACGTCTATATTTTTGGAGTTTGCATGTAAAACTTCCTTTGTTCCCGTAATTCCTAAATCAACGGTTATCATCAGCGAGAGCGGTTTTGCGCCGCTTTCTCCTATAAAATCGTAAATTTCATTAATAGGCTCTATTCCCAGACCGTAACCGTCTTTTATCCTGTCGGGCAATTTATAGAAAATAGACGAGCCGCCTTCACCGCCGCCATTCTGCTCCGGCTTTATGATTTTTTTTAATTCCCTTAAAAAGGAAACAAGGAAAGACGTCGCCGTAATTCCGTCCACGTCGTAGTCCCCGTATATGCAGACCGATTCGCCGCTTAATAGGGCATTAGATATTCGGGTTACGGCTTTTTCCATATCCGATATGAGAAAAGGGTCGTTCAAATATTTAAGGGAAGGATTAAGATAGTTGTCTATAAAAAAATCCAGAGGCGTTTTATCGCCGCCGGTAAATATATCGGAGTAAAAAGGGTCGAAATTTAACTGGGAAAGTATTCTTTTTAAAATAAGGGATGAAGCGGTATTATTGAAATATACCGGAAGACGTTCTTTTAAATATCGGTGAACATATTCTTTTTCCATATTTTAATTTTAAATTTATATGCACTTTTCTAATACTAAATTTATTTATAATGATTCTCGTTTAAAATAACCATAATAGGGCTTGCGATAAATATCGAGGAATAGGTTCCTATTAATACTCCGAGCAATAAAGCAAAAGCAAAGTCGTGCAGAACTATGCCTCCGAGGAAAAATAGCGATAATACGACGAGTATGACCGTCAGCGACGTAACGACCGTTCTCGTTAAAACTTCGTTGATACTTATATTAACGAGGTTTTTTAAATCGATATGCTTAGCCTTCTCCGTTTCGGTTTTCAAATTTTCCCTTATTCTGTCGAAAACTACGACTTTATCGGTAAGCGAATATCCCGCTACGGTTAAAACGGCGGTTATGACTAAAAGCGTAATTTCCTTTTGAAATATAAAAATTACCCCGAGAAGGGCAAGCACGTCGTGGGCGAGGCCTATCGCCGCCGCCAGTCCGAATCTGAATTCAAACCGCCATGTTATATAAAGTATTATCGCGATAATAGATATGATAACGGCGATAACGGCATCTCTCGAAAGCCTTTTTCCTACCGAAGGCCCTATCATTTCGCTGCTTATAACTTTAGGCGGATTTTCCTTAAAGGCGTTCTTAACGGTTTGTTTAATTTTAGCCGTATATGCGTTCAAATCTTTTGCCACGGCTTTAGTCTGGATTATAATATCGTTTTTGCCTTTAATTTTCACTAACTTTACGTCTTTGAATCCTGCCGGTATGAGGGCTTTCCTCACCGAAGCAATCGAAACTTTGTGTTTAAAAGCCATTTCCATAGAAAGTCCGCCGGTGAAATCTATTCCTATTTTAGCCGTTCCGGCTATCATAGCTATAATTTCGACTAAGCCGAATATTACCAGGATAGACGATAAAACGAACGAATATTTTCTTTTTGCTATAAAATTATAATGAGTGTTTTTAATAAATTCCAATTTTAGACCCCGTATTTATGATTTTTATAATATTTGTATTAAATACTTAGTTTATTAAGCTCTTTTTTATTGGATATCATATCGAATATAACCTTCGTGCCTACCAGAGAAGTGAACAGGTTTATCATTATGCCGAGAGACAGAGTGACCGCAAAACCTTTTACCGGACCGGAACCGAAATAAAAAAGTACGGCGGCGGTTATAAGCGCCGTAACGTGAGAATCCAGAATAGTAAAAAAGGCTTTATTGTATCCGTTTTCTATGGCTATTACTACCGGTTTGCCGTCCCTTAGCTCTTCCCTGATTCTTTCGAAGATAAGAACGTTGGAGTCCACGGACATACCTATAGTTAAAATAATTCCCGCGATACCCGGCAGGGTTAGCGTTGCTCCGAACAGCGAAAGCGCCGCCATAAGAAACAGGACGTTTTCTATCAGGGCAAAATCGGCTATTAAACCCGAAAGTTTATAATAAAATATCATAAACCCTATAACGAGTATAGTTCCGACGACGGCGGCAAGGATTCCGTCGTGGATAGAGTCGGCTCCAAGCGTCGGCCCTACCGTATTATTCTGTATTATTTTTACGGGAGCGGGCAATGCTCCGGAGCGCAGAGCTATTGCAAGATTGTTTGCCTGGGCCATCGTAAACCGCCCCGAGATAGAAGCGTTTCCTCCGAGTATCGGTTCTTCTATAACCGGTGCGGAAATAACGTTGTTATCCAATATGATGGCTAATCTTTTTCCGGTATATTTAGTAGTGATATTTCCGAATTGTTTTGCCCCGCGCGAATTTAAAGAAACCCCGACAACAGGCTGGTTATAGCGGTTCATTTGAACGTTTGCGCTTGAGATATCCGCGCCGCTCATTAATACCGCTTTTTTTATGAGGTAAGGTCTTTTTGTAGTTTTATGGGTAAATTTATTAAACGCGGTATGGAAAAGAATTTCGTCGCCTTTAGGGATTTTGCCGTTTAATGCCTCTGTTATGCCGTGTTTATCGTCCACCAGCTTAAAAGTAAGCCTTGCTGTTTTTCCTATTAGTTTAACGGCCTGCTTTACGTTCTTTACCCCGGGCATTTCGACGACTATTAAGTCTTTTCCCTGACGGGCTATTTTCGGAGAAACAAGTCCAAACTGGTCTATCCTGTTTCTCATGACCTCTATTGCGCCGCTGACCGATTCTTTTTTATATTCCGCAAGGTCGGACGGTTTAAAATTTATTATTCCGTCCGATAACTGCAAAGAAACGTGATGGTTTTTCAGGTAATTTTTGATGCCGGAAACCGCCTGTTTGTTTTTAAGGAGATTTCCGCTCAAAACTATACGGTCGTTTTCGAACGACAAATCTTTGCCGCTTCCGATATTCTTACTTTCTATGAAGGTTCTTATATCGGAGTAGTCTTTGTATAATTTTTCTTTTACGGCTTTATCTACCTCGACTTTTTCTACGAGATACACTCCGCCCTGAAGGTCTAGCCCCAGATGCATTTCCGCATTTCCGATTACGGCTTTCCACCATCCCGGCGTATTCGGGTATATGGAAGGGATTATCGAAAAAAAAGATATAAAAATAAATACGGCTATTAAAATTACTCGAGTTTTAACCGGTTTCATCAATCTCCACCATAAAAGAAAATTAGACTTGTTAAATTATAAAATAAATATTTTAAGAAAA
>JAJYJN010000091.1 GCA_021789455.1 bacterium
AGAGCAACCTGTCGAAGCTTATTTTTAAAATCGTAAAATATATGATGTATATGGATTTTATTCTTTTGGCATTTTTTCTGGTTTATGCGCTTTCGCACGGTTTCAGTCCGGCGGACACGATAGTATTTATACTTGTTATTCTAATAGCCGCCATTCCTATAGCGCTTCCGGCGACTTACACACTTTCCACGGCGTTGGGAGCTCTTGAACTCTCAAAAAAAGGGGTTCTTACCACTAAATTATCGGCTATCGAAGAGTCTGCGGCAATGACCGTTCTGTGTTCCGATAAGACCGGAACGCTGACCGAGAACAAGGTTATACTGGAAGATATAACTCCCGTCGGAGAACATACAAAAGAAGAACTGCTCACATACTCCATTATGGCAAGCGACGAGAAAAGTCAGGACGCCTTAGACGATGCGATATTTAAGGTTACTAACCCTATGAACTTGAAACCGGAAGGGGATAAAGTTTCTTTTACCCCGTTCGACCCTGCCACTAAAAGAACCGAAGGCTTATATAAAGTTAACGGAGAGGAAGTTAAAATATTCAAAGGACAGCCGGGAACTATATGGAATCTTACACAGCAAGGCTCTGAAGCGGCATATAAATATGAAAACATCGAAAGAGAGCTTGCCCAGAAAGGCGAAAGAGTTCTTGCGGCGGCTTACGAGAAAGGCGGAAAATACGAATTCTTAGGATTTTTAGGGTTTATGGATCCTGAAAGAGTAGATTCCAAACCCCTTGTCCACGAGCTCCGCAATCTCGGCGTAAGAGTAATAATGCTTACGGGCGATACCGCTATCACCGCTAAAACCATTGCCAAAAGGCTGGATATCGGTGAAAGGGTATGCGAGAGAAAAGAACTAATAGAAATGAGCAAGGATAAAGAAAAGGAAAAAGGTCTTGCGGATTACGACGTGTTCGGAGGAATTTACCCCGAAGACAAGTATAATATAGTTAAAGCCTTGCAGGACAACAACTATATAGTCGGCATGACGGGTGACGGGGTCAATGATTCTCCGGCACTAAAACAGGCGGAGGTCGGCATTGCCGTTTCCGGTTCTACCGACGTCGCGAAAGCCGCCGCCAGCATCGTCCTCACCGATCCAGGTTTGTCCGATATCGTTTCTGCCATAAAAACCAGCAGGGAAATATTCCAGAGAATGGCGACCTGGGTTCTAAATAAGATAGCCAAAACCATAGAGATTTCTTTTTTTACTATATTTGGCATTATTCTTATGAACTATTATTATAATACGCCGGCAAAAAATTCTTTTATAATTACGCCCGTGCTTGTTATTTTACTGCTTTTCACCAACGATTTCGTTACTATGTCGATTTCAACAGATAACGTTAAGCATTCGCTAAAGCCGAATGAATGGAAAATTAAAAATATGGTAATTGGTTCGGTGGCTATGGGTGTATTTCAGCTGATTTTTTCTTTCGGAGCCCTTGTTTATTATAAAATGCAGGGTCATTACGATATGAACCAGATTGCGACCATAGTTTTTTTAATAATGGTGTTTACCGGACAGGGAGTTCTTTATTTAGTCAGAACAGCAGACTATTTTTATAAGAGCGCGCCGTCTAAATATATGCTCATTGCGACTGCAGCGGATTTAATAGTCGTTTCTTTGCTTGCGTGGTTCGGCATCAGCTTTGAAAACCATCCCCTCATAGCGCGGATCCCGCTTGTCGAGATAATCCGGCTTTATGTATTCGGAGCGGTTTATCTGTTCTTAGTGGATATAATAAAAGTATGGATTTTCAGGAAATACAATGTCAGGCCGTAATATTGCCTAAAACTTACCCCATCCGCGCTTTTATGAACGGCGGATGGGGTTTTTATTTATCTGAGGCTTTCGTAAATTTCGTATCGTTTTAATTTCCTCCACAGCGTAGAGTATGAAATATCCAATATTTTGCATGTCTTGTTTCTTTTGTATTTTGCTTTTTTTAATGCCGACATAATTCTGCTTTTCTCGGAAGCTATGTCGAAAATATCTTCTCTGCCGCCGTTTTGTTTTATTCCCGACTGATAGCTTTCCAAACCTTTTTGCGACCGGCTTTCGGCTTTACGTTTATGCCCGTGCGTATCGATGCCGCATTCTTTAAGCGATTGAACCTTTTTGCAGCCATCGTAATTTAAAATCTGAATTCTATCGAGCGCTGAAGTCATTTCCCTGATATTACCGGGCCACTCGTATCCGAGGCATTCTTCCATAAATTTTTTACAGTACGAAATCTTTAAGCCGTCTAAATAATTTTCGATAAAATATCTTATAAAATTAGGTCTTTCCCTCAAAGGAGGTATGTTAACCTTAATAGTCGAAATCCTGTAATAGAAATCTTCCCTCATAAATCCGGTCATTATTTTTTCTTCGATATTTGAATTTGTAGAGAATGCCGTCCATAAGTTTAATAATTCCGGCATTGTACTGCCGACTTTTTCACACACGTGATAATCCAGAAAATATAAAAGTTTGGACTGGTTATCCATAGTTAATGTGTCCACATCGTCGAAAAACAATACTCCGTTATTGGCGGTTTGGGCTTTCCCTTCCGTAGTTTCTACGGCGCCTGTAAATGCGCCTTTAAGATGTCCGCAAAGCACTGATTGAAAAAGTTCTCCGGATAAATTAAAGCAGGAAACGGTTACGAGAGGCTTTACCGGGAAAATTTTTTTTCCGACAAAATTAATCAGGGTCGTTTTTCCTGTGCCTGTTTCCCCCTGAATAAGAAGATTCGTTTTCATCTTTGCCGCCCTTTCTATTATCTTTATGCATTTCCCAATCCTTGAATCGGGAAATTGCTCTGCGTAACGTTCGATTAATTCATTCTGTAAATTCATTTTCGATGCAGGTTAAAATTATTAATTAAGGCAAATAATATAAAACGCTTTTTTATTTTTTATACATCATTTTAAGTTAAAAATCAAATTATAATTAGAAGTTAAAAAATATATTGACTTTTTAATTCCATAGTGATAAAAATTTATATTTAATACTTTAAAATTTTACCGAAAATTAATAACGTCAAATAATAATTAATACAAAAAAGCCACAAGTTTAAACTAAAGGGGGGTAAAATGACTAAAAGTTCAGAAGAGTCGCCGTCAAGGCGAACTTTTATGATGGTTGTTATCGGTTTAATCTCCGCCGTAATAGGCGTCGCGCTTGCGATTCCGATTCTTGGAGAAGTATTAAGCCCGTTGTTTAAAAAAAGGGATATCGTATGGTCCGAACTCGGAAAAGTAAGCGACTTAGAGAATATAGAGCCGCTAGTTCCTAAGTTTGTTCCCGTTTATTTCAGGGTTAAAGAAGGCTGGACGGTAAATACACTTCCAAGGCAGGTTATAGTCGTCAAGGATATAACCGGCAAGCTTTATTTCTTTTCAAATCAGTGTACTCACTTAGGTTGTCCCCTGCACTGGATGCCCGCAAGGCAAAAATTTATGTGCCCCTGTCACGGCGGCATGTTTAACGTCCTCGGCAAGGTCGTAGGAGGACCCCCGCCCAGACCTTTATTCGTTTGGGTTCACAAAATAGAAAACGGTACCGTTTTAATCCAAAATAAGTTCTTAGATAATCCAAAAGAAAGGGGGGTCTGATGTTTAAAAAAATTCAAAACTGGTTTGACGAAAGAATAGAACTCACCGAATTAATAAACGAGTTTAACGGCGAAAGAATTCCGAGAAGGGGCGGATGGGCATATACTTTCGGGAGCCTGCTCGCGTTTCTTTTTACGGTTCAGGTTACTACGGGGATATTTTTATTATTCTATTACGTCCCTTATTTTCCTATGGCGAGAAATGCGACGTATTATATAAAGCACCACGTTCTTCTCGGTAATATTCTTCTAGGCATACATCTGTGGGGCGCTTTTACCATGATATTTTTTCTTCTCGTCCATATGTCGAGGGTGTATTTTTCCGGGGCGTATAAAAAACCGAGAGAGCTTCAATGGATTGCGGGTATGGTTTTATTTTCCGTCGTGGTCGTGCTCGGATTGACCGGATATATGCTTATCGGCAACGAAAATTCTTGGTGGACGATTAACGTTCTTACGAATGTTGCGGCTCATACGCCTGTTATCGGCGGGTTTTTAAGGATTATCGTCAGGGGCGGAACCGAAACGTCCGTTATAACGATGCAGCATATTTTTGCCGTTCACGTTTGGCTCTTGCCGATAGTAGCAATTATGTTTATACCGATACACTTACTCTTCATAAGAAAAACAGGACATCAGGGTATGGCTTTGGAATATAAAAACAGCAAACTGTCCGACGACGACATAAATAAATGGAAACATCCCGATGCAACCATCCCGTTTTTCCCGGACCAATTTTATAAAGATATGATAGTCGCTTTAGCCGTATTTGCCGTAGTATATCTTCTTGCGGTAGTTTACGGAGCTGAAATAGGCCCTATGTACAGGCCTCTCGCGCTTAACTTTGCTCCGGAAGCAGACTGGTATTTCCTTGCGAACGAGGAACTGTTGAAATATTTCCCGGGCCACGGAC
>JAJYJN010000092.1 GCA_021789455.1 bacterium
TCGAATAAAATTAATTTTTCTTCAAGCCCTTCCGCATCGGCCGTTTTTAACCTGTAATAAAGCTGTTTGAACCTGCCGCTTTTTTCGATAAAATTGTTGCTTGAAGAGCAGGCTGGAAAAAATTTTTCTATAATAAACAGTTTATCTTCGGGAGAAAGTTCGGATATTTTTTGAGCGGTTCTGCTCAAAAATTCTTCGCTTTTAAGCAGAACTTTATAATTAACGGTATAATCTTCCAACTGGCGGAGCAAAGACGGCGAGTAATTAAATGTCGCGTGTATTTTAGGATAATTCTTTAAAAGCGCCCCCATGAAGTAATAATCTTTGGTTGCATGGAGCCTCGTCCACGGCATCAGCATTTCGCCGGTAAAATTATCTTTATAATAAGGCTGGTGAAAATGCCACAAAAATATTAAGTTTATAGGATTTACGGAATCCACTATTTTTTATGCCTGTTGTAAATATTGTTTGCTTTGACTTTATCGTTTAAGTCGTCAAGAGTTTTTATTACCTGGTTTTTGTAGGCTATCAACTTGTCGGCTAAGTTATTCGCCCGAGCCGTGTCTTTTGAGTTTAAAGCGTCGATTAGGGCTTTTCCGGTTTCGTGGACTTTCGGATGAATCTGCCCTAATTCTATAAATTCTTTATATTCGCCGTATTTCTGCCTGCCCACGCCGTCATACCATTTGCCGAGCCTACATTGATGATGGTCGGTTAATTCGGAGCTGTTCAGTGATATCTGTTTATTCGCAAAAGCGTCAAGCACTTTCGTAACCCATAATAAATGGTCTGCCTTTACTATGTTTAAAAGCATGCAGTCGAATTTCCAATCCGAAAAGGTTTTTAAAGAATTAGATTGTTCTTTAATTATCTTATCGAAAGAGGAACCGATGGTATCGAAAGTAATTTGTATTTCTTCCATGCCCGAGGACAGAGATGAAAGATTATTGGCCATTTCCGCGGCGACCTGAGACTGTTCTTCCGCCGCCGTAGCGATATACGTTACCTGTTCGCTCGTCTGGGTAGCGGCTTTATCGGCTATCGACATAACGTTCGTTACGACGTCCAAAGATTCCTGCGAGTTCTTAAGATGAGAAAGCCCTTCATTGACTTTAATTTCTACTTCTTTAGACTGTCCGCCTATGTCCTGCGTTACCTGTTCTATCTCTTTTGCCGCCTGAGCGGATTTTTCCGCCAGCGTCCTTACTTCGTCGGCTACCACGGCAAATCCCCTGCCGTGTTCTCCGGCTCTTGCTGCTTCTATCGCGGCGTTCAAAGAAAGAAGATTGGTTTGCGCCGCTATTTCTTTTACCTTATCGGTAAGTTCGACTATTTTCTGCGTTCTCGTTACAAACTGGTTTATGGATTCCCCCATAGTTTTAACGGCCTGTTCGACCTGCTCCATTCTTGAAACAAGTTCTTCTAAAGCCGCCGAACCTTCTTTGGTTTTTTTAACGGTATCCCCGGCTTCGCCTGCCGCCGCCTGCGCGTTTTTGGCTATTTCCTTTGCAGTGGAAGACATTTCTTCCGTTGCGGTAGCCACGCTGGTAATTCTTTGAACGGCCGTTTCTATCTCGCCCCTGAAAACTCCCGCCGTCTTTTTGGTATCTATGGTGATTTCCATAATATCTACCTGGTCGGAAGCAAGGGATAATATCCTGTTTCTCCATTCGTTTACTAACGTCAGAACGGGAAAAGAAGCATTAAACAGGCTTAAGTCGTGCTTCTGGACTTTCTCTAATTCGTCGTCGTTGTCGGTTAAGGCAGAGTTCATAACCGTATAACAACTTTTGTTATTCAGATTATTAAATAATCCCATAAATTTCCCTTATTATTTTATTTTTAATGTTTTATATATTATGAATTCAGTTGAATTAAGTTTTCTATGTATCCCCTGTCTTTAGTCATCGCGTCGTTGGTTAGCATAGTTTTATAAATAGCAACGGCCTTTTGCGGTTTTTTGATTTGCGTATAAACCGCCGCTTCTTCAAGCATGGCATATTCCTGTAATTTAACGTCGTCTATTTTAGACATTGCGGCAAAATCGGCGATTGCGTTTTCATAGTTTTTCTGGAGCATGGAAACGGTAGCGAGATTGCTGTAGGCAAGATACGTTAAGTTATCTGCGCCGGGTTTGGGATAAGCTTTCGTATAATCGGCAAGATAAGCAGAAGCTTTTTTAAATCTGCCCATTCTCATATAATCCAGCCCGAGATAAAAATTTGAAATTTTAGATGAATCCGTTCCGCCGTATTTGCTTTGAAGTTTCTTAAGATACGAAACGGACTCCGAAAGGGCTTCCGGATTTTTACCGTTGTACGACATATACAGCCTCACGCCCTTCCATAGCGCTCTGCCGGCGTTTTGGTTTAATTTGTAACGATAAAATCCGATGCCGAAAACGGCGCCGATTATTAAAATAATAAATATTAACGAGCCGATTAAAATAAGTTTGTTTTTAATCAAAAATCCTTCTAAATCTATTTTATCCATTGTTATTTCCCTTATTTACTTATTAATGTTCACTAATATTATAAGATAATAAAATTAAAATCAAGCATATTTTTTCTAACGTTTTTTGAATAAGCAGGCAGCGTTTTCTTTAATTTTTTTCAGCTCTTTTATAGAAAGTCCTGCTCCCAATCCAACTCCGTCGTATTCTTTTTCGCCCATAATATCCGAAGGAGAATGCGCATCGCTGGAAATGATAAGCCCTGCTCCGGTTTTTCGGGAAATTCCCGCTATGTGGCCGTTTGCGAGGCAGTGTCCTTTCCTGTATGAAAGTTCTAAATATATTCCTTTTTTCTTTGCCGACAGGGCTTCTTCCTCCGTAATCAAACCGGGATGCGACAATATGTCTATATCTTCTTTTAAAGCGGCTGAATTTGTTCCGCCCTCTACCGGCTCGCTCAGGGTTTCGCCGTGGACTACGACTATTTTAGCCCCGGATTTTCTCGCAAGGCCGACCGCGTCTTTTATGAGCGCCGGAGGAACATGGGTGAGTTCGACGCCGGGAAGGGCTTTGAATTTATTTTTGCCGTTTTTGCCGTAAAGTTTGTTTATTTTTTCGCATATTTTTTTAATGCCGGATAAATTATGTTCTATGTTGGAAAAATCGGCATGGTCGGTTATGGCTATGCCGTCGAGTCCGGCATATATAGACCGCCTTATTAGTTCTGCGGGAACAAGTTCCCCGTCCGAAAAGACGGTGTGCATATGAAAATCTATGAGCATAGTATTTTTCGACAGCCTCCTTGTCTAGAGATTGCTTCGTCGTCTTCGACTTCTCGCAATGACGACGCAGTTTAATTGCGTGCACCGGTTTGTCATTGCGAGCATATCTTTGACTGCGTTTATAAAAGCCAAAGGCTTTTATGCGGTCAAAGATGCGAAGCAATCTTTATTTCTTTTTGTTTTTGAAATATCCTTTCAAGCCTTTCTTTTTTTATTTCTAATAAAACATCGTCTTTAAGTTTAAAAGCTTTAGTAAACGGTCTGGGAGAATATTTAAACCCGAAAATAAAATCGAACTTAACTTCTTCCATTAAAGAAAGGGTCATTTCAAAATCTTCGCCGGTTTCCCCCGGAAAGCCTACTATTATATCCGTGGAAACGGAAATATCCGAACATCCGTTTCTTAGTTTTTGGACGAGTTTTAAATAATCTTTCCTCGTATAACCTCTGTTCATAGCGGAAAGCATCTTATCGGAACCGGATTGAACCGGCAGATGGATTTCCTTGGAAATTTTGGCGTTTCCGCAAACAGTTTCTATCAAGCCGTCGTTAAAATCTTTAGGATGGGACGTTAAGAATTTAATTTTTTTTATCCCCGGGATATCCGAAAGCGAGTTTAAAAGAAAACCGAAATCTTTTTTGCCGTCTTCCGGCGATAAATAAGAATTTACGTTCTGCCCTAATAGAAGTATTTCTTCGGCTCCTTTTAAAACCTGTTCGTTAGCGGTATTATATATAATTTCAAACGGTACCGACCTTTCTCTTCCTCTGACGTACGGCACTATGCAGTAAGAACAGAAATTATCGCAGCCTTCGATAATTTTGACCGCCGCCGCGCCGTTTTCCGGTTTTTTATCGTAAAAAAATTCTTCTAATAATCCGAAATCTTTATAATCGCCGCCGTTACGGCTTTCTTTTGCGGAGCCGTTTTCGTATTTAAGGATATCCGGTATGGAAAGGATTTCGTCCGGACCTACGCAGTAATCGAAAAACAACCCCGCATCGGTTTTATCCGTTCCAGCTTCTTTTTTTAACTTAACCTGTTTCGCAAAACATCCCGCAAGAACTATTTTTTTATCGGGACCGTTTTTTTTTAATCTGCCTAACTCCGATAATATCTTTTGGTCGGCAAGGTCGCGGACGCTGCATGTATTAAGAATAACTATACCTGCGTCGCCGGCTGA
>JAJYJN010000093.1 GCA_021789455.1 bacterium
AAGCTGGGCATATATTAAAAGCGCAGACGCGTAAGGATTATATATAAGCATTAACAAAAAGCCCACCTCCTTAAAAAGGAGGGGCGTCAGGCGTTAGCCTGACGGGGCGGTTTATAAAAAGATGTCGTATTTATTTTTTAAATGAGGAAATAATAATATGAACAATAACGATTCATTCGAGGCGGTCATAGGCCTTGAAGTCCATTCGCAGCTTTTGACTAAGACTAAAATGTTCTGCTCATGCCCCAATATTTTCGGCATGGAGCCTAATACGGCGGTATGTCCGGTCTGTCTTGCGCTTCCGGGAGCGCTTCCGGTAATAAATTTTGAAGGGGTAAAACTTGCGGTAAAGGCGGCGCTCGCTTTAAACATCGGTGTAAACAGAAAAAGCCTTTTTGCAAGAAAGAACTATTTCTATCCCGATTTGCCTAAAGGCTATCAAATATCGCAGTATTTAGACCCCGTTTCTTCAAACGGCTATTTGAATATCGAAACAGACCGCGGAGAAAAGAAAATAAGAATAAATAGGCTTCATATAGAAGAAGACGCCGGAAAATTAATTCATATAGGAAATCAGTCTTATGTGGATTTAAACAGGGCCGGCACCCCCCTTGTGGAAATAGTTTCGGAACCGGATATAAACACTGCATCGGAAGCCGCCGCTTATCTGAAAGCGCTTAGGGAAATACTCGTGTATCTCGGTGTTTCCGACGGAAATATGGAGGAAGGCAGTTTCAGGTGCGACGCTAACGTTTCCGTCAGGCGTAAAGGAGACCCTCAACTCGGAACGAGAGCCGAAGTTAAAAACGTAAATTCCTTTAAATTCGTCGAAAAAGCCATAGAATATGAAATAGAAAGACAGATAGACGTCGTTTTAAGCGGCGGGAAAGTTATTCAGGAAACAAGGCTTTACGATTCTAAAGAAAATATCACGAGGTCTATGAGGGGAAAAGAAGAGGCCCACGACTACAGGTATTTTGAGGAGCCGGATCTGCCGCCGCTGATATTATCGGAAGAGTTTATATCCGAAGTTAAAAATTCGCTGACGGAGCTTCCGGGAGTAAAAAGAGGCAGATACGTTTCGGAATACAAGCTGACGGAATACGATGCGGAAGTGCTTACGCAGGATAAAGACATAGCCCATTATTTCGAAGTTCTAATAAAGGAAAACGGCGGCAGGGTCGAGATAAAAAAATTGGCGAACTGGATTATAAACGAACTGCTTTCGGAATTGAAAGCAAGGGAAGGGGAAGGAAGAAGCCTTATTAAAGCCGGTGATTTTCTTGAGCTGATAACTGCGGTAGAATCCGGCAGCATTAACAGGAACACAGGTAAAATCGTGTTGGCGGAAATGCTTTCATCGGGAAAAAAAGCCGGAGAAGTTATAAAAGAAAAGAATCTCGCCCAGGTTTCGGACGACAAGGGCATCGAAGAAATAGTAAAACAGGCGATTGACGAAAATCGGAAAGAATTTGCCGACCTTATCGGCGGAAAAGACAAATTATTCGGTTTTTTCGTCGGGGAAGCGATGAAAAAAACGAAGGGCAAAGCGAATCCTAAAAAAGTGAACGAGATATTGCAAAAAAATATCGAGAATTATAAAAGCGGGAGGAGCTGATTTATGACGTACAAAGCAACTATATTCATTAAAAAAAACGAACACTGCGGAGGTTTTTAAAAATGGCTTTTTATACTTTAAGATTAAGAGACGACGACGTCGTAGAAATGCTCGACCAGAGAAAACTTCCGCTCGAAATAATTTACGTCGAATTAAAAACTTATAAAGAGGTTTACGACGCAATAAAGGATATGATCGTAAGGGGCGCTCCCGCAATAGGCGTTTCCGCGGCTTTCGGTTTGTATTTAGGCGCAAAATCCCTCCTTGATTTACCGGAAGTAAACACTTACGAAATGTTTAAAAAGAAATTTTTAGATATAGCCGGTTTTATGTTCTCGGCAAGGCCGACCGCCGTCAATCTCGGCTGGGCGGTTGACAGGATTAAGGGGCTTGTAGAAACCGGAACCGATTTAAAAGAAATAGTAGGCCGCATAAGAGTCGAAGCCCTCAAGATTTACGACGAAGACATAGAAATCAACAAAAATATGGGACGTTACGGAGCCGCGCTTTTGAAAGACGGTTTCAACGTTCTAACCCACTGCAACGCCGGCGCGCTTGCCACCGCGGGTTACGGCACCGCGCTGGGAGTCATAAGGGCGGCGGTTTCGCAAAATAAAAAAATATCCGTAATTTCAGACGAAACAAGGCCGTTTCTTCAGGGAGCGAGGCTTACGACATGGGAATTGATGGAAGACGGGATACCCGTAACTCTTATTGCCGACAATTCCGCGGGGCTTTTAATGAGAAAAGGCAAGATCGACGCAGTAATAGTAGGCGCCGACAGGATAGCTTCTAACGGAGACGTTGCAAATAAAATAGGCACTTATCAGGTAGCGGTCCTGGCTAAGGAAAACAATATTCCTTTTTATGTAGCCGCCCCCCTTTCCACGATAGATATAAATCTTAAATCCGGCGATGGGATTCCCATTGAAGAACGGGATATAAACGAGGTTCTCACGGTATTCGGCAAAAGGATCGCGCCGGAAAACGCAAAGGCTTTAAATTATGCTTTCGACGTAACTCCAAACAGATTGGTATCTGCCATAATAACAGAAAAAGGAATTCTTTATCCCGATTATAAAAAATCTATTGCGGACGCTTTCGGCAAATGATAATATTGTTAAGTATATAAGTCTAAAATTAAATTTTAAAAGAGAGAAAAATTATGAAAGGCAAAAAAACAGCCGGCAAGAAAAGCGGCAGTCCCTTTGAAGGCTCAAAAGTATGGCTCGACGGTAAATTCGTCGATTATAAAGACGCAAAGGTTTCCGTAAACAGCCATTCCCTGCATTACGGCCTGGGCGCATTCGAAGGGATAAGATGCTATGAAATTAAAAAGGGAGGTTCGGCCGTTTTCCGGTTAGACGAACATATCGACAGGCTTTATAACTCCTGCCATATTCTCCAGATACCCGTTTCTTACGATAAGAAAGAAATTAAAAAAGCAATTATAGAAACCGTTAAAATAAATAAATTTAAAGAATGCTACATAAGGCCTCTTATCTTTATAGGAGACGGAGGCGGACTCGGCATATTCATAAAAAATTACGATACCAAGGTGTCGATTTCGGCATGGTACTGGGGAGCATATCTCGGCGAAGAAGCCCTCAAAAACGGTATAAGAGCCAAAGTTTCGTCGTATGCGAGATTTCACGTAAATACATTTATGGGCATGTCTAAATCTACCGGACAATATATAAATTCAATTCTTGCCAAAAAAGAGGCCGTTAACGCCGGTTACGACGAGGCTATAATGTTAGATACTTCAGGTTTTGTCTGCGAGGCGAGCGGCGAAAATATCTTTGTTTATTCCGGGGGCTATATCAAAACTCCGCCGCTGTCGTCCGTTTTGCCCGGCATTACAAGGAACAGCGTTATTGAAGTTATGGAAAAAGAAATGGGTTTAAAGATTAAAGAAGAAAGAGTAACGAGAGACGAACTTTATATCGCCGACGAGGTTTTTTTAACGGGAACCGCCGCCGAAGTCACTCCGGTGAGAGAAATAGACGACAGAAAAATCGGCATGGGAAAAGCCGGCAAGATTGCCCTTGAACTTCAGAAAACCTTTTTTAACATAGTGAAAGGCGGAAATAAAAAGTACGAAAAATGGCTTACGTACGTTCGCTAAAAAATAGAGGGTAATAATTGAAAATACTTTTAACCGGCGGGGCTGGATTTATCGGAAGCCACGTTGCTGACGAACTTATAGCGAAGGGAAACCGCGTCGTTATAATCGACAATCTTTCGACAGGTTTTGAATATAATATTAATCCCGAATCAAAATTCATAAAAGCGGATATTACCGATTTTAAAAAAATTGAAGAAATATTTGCGGAAGAATTGCCGGAAATAGTGTATCATTTTGCGGCTCAGATAGACGTCAGAAAATCCGTTTCGGACCCTCTGTTCGATGCCCGGACCAATATTATGGGGACGTTAAATCTGATTAAAATTTCCAACGATATCAAGGTAAAAAAATTTATTTTTTCTTCTACGGGCGGCGCTATATACGGCGATACCGACGTCAGGCCTACCCCCGAAAACCACCCGGAATGGCCGCTGTCTCCTTACGGAATAGCAAAACTTGCAACGGATAAATTCTTAAATTATTACGGCGAAGTATTCGGCCTTAAATATGTATCCCTCCGTTACGGAAACGTTTACGGACCGAGGCAGAATCCTCACGGAGAAGCCGGAGTCGTAGCGATTTTTTTAAATAAGATGCTTAACGGCGGACAGCCGGTCATTAACGGAGACGGAAATCAAACCCGCGATTACGTTTATGTTAAAG
>JAJYJN010000015.1 GCA_021789455.1 bacterium
TAGAAAAGTTAGATATTGACGAACAAACATCAAGCTGTTAAAATGATTTGTCGGTCGTAAGCAAAAGCGGTCGGTCGCAAAAAACTTTTTGTTTTTTGAGGAAAGTCCGGGCTCCAAAGAGCATAACGCCGTTTTAAACCGGTGAAGGCAACTTTAAGGAAAGCGCAACAGAAAATATACCGCCTCTTAATTACCGTAACGGTAAAGAGGTAAGGGTGAAATAGCGAGGTAAGAGCTCACTTGGACATTATGCAAATAATGTCTATGGCAAGCCCCGTTAGGAGCAAGAACAAATAGGAAGACCAAGGCTGCTCGTCTTATACGGTCTTCGGGTTGTTCGCATAGAGAAATGACCGGCATATACAGAACCCGGCTTACGATTTTGCTTACGGCCGTAATATTATAAAATTTATAAAATCGAATGGACATAAAAAAAATAAGAAATTTTTCAATAATAGCCCATATCGACCATGGAAAGTCCACGCTTGCGGACAGGTTTTTAGATTTTACCGGAGCAATTACCGAAAGGGAAAAAGTTTCGCAGTTTTTAGATAACATGGAACTTGAGCGGGAAAGAGGCATTACTATAAAAGCTCAGACCGTGAGGCTTACATATAATTACGGCGGGGTCGATTATACGCTTAATCTGATTGACACTCCGGGGCACGTAGATTTTTCGTATGAAGTGTCGAAGTCTTTAGCCGCTTGCGAAGGGGCTCTTTTAGTAGTCGATGCTACGCAGGGCGTAGAAGCCCAGACTTTAGCAAACGTTTATATTGCTTCGGATATGAACTTAACCGTTGTTCCGGTAATAAATAAAATAGACCTGCCCAGCGCCGATCCTGAAAAAACCAAGAAAGAAATTGAAGAAGTGGTCGGATTGGAAGCCGGAGACGCAATTTTGGCAAGCGCCAAGGAAGGCATAGGAATTAAAGAGATATTAGAATCGGTTATAGATAAAATACCCTATCCTAGAGGAGACCAACACGCACCTTTAAAGGCGCTCATTTTCGATTCATGGTTTGATTCATATCAGGGCGTTATCGCACTAATAAGGATATTCGACGGAACCGTCGTTCCCGGCGATACCATACTGCTTATGCACTCCGGAATTTCATATGAAGTCCAAAAAGTAGGCGTTTACAGCCCTTTTATGAAAGAGCTTAATGCTTTAAGCGCCGGAGAAGTAGGATTTATAATCGCAAATATAAAAGATTCGGGAAGGTTCAAAATAGGCGATACTATAACCCTTAAAAATAATCCTACCAAAGAACCTCTGCCTGATTTTAAAGAACCGAAACCTATGGTCTTTGCAGGTATATATCCTATAGATTCCGACGATTATCCCGAGCTTAAAGATTCTATAGAAAAATTGAAATTAAACGATCCTTCTTTTTCATTCGAGCCGGAAAATTCGCTTGCGTTAGGCTTCGGTTTTAGATGCGGATTTCTTGGGCTTTTACATATGGAAATTATAGTAGAAAGACTTGAACGCGAATACGGTTTAAGTCTTATATCTACGTCGCCGACCGTTCTTTATAATATAATAACGATGAAAGGAGAAGTTAAAACGGCGCTTAACCCAATGAAATTTCCGCCTTCCGAAGATATTTCAATGCAGGAGGTCGAACATATAGAGGAACCTTTTATTAAGGCAAATATTTATGTTCCTTCCGAATATCTCGGGAAAATAATAAACCTTTGCGTAGAAAAAAGAGGAAGACAGGTAGAATTAAAATATATTACGAAAACCAGAGTCCAGTTAGTTTATGAATTGCCTCTGTCGGAGATAGTTCTCGATTTTTACGACCAGCTAAAATCTCTTTCTAAAGGGTATGCTTCTTTCGATTACGAATTCAGCGGATACAGGCCGGCAGATATGATAAAACTTGAGATATTGGTAAATAAAGACCCGATAGATGCCTTATCGGTTATAGTGCACAGGGACAAAGCCTATGCAAGGGGCAGAAATATAGTAGAAAAACTGAGGACTTTAATACCGAGGCAGATGTTCGAAGTGGTTCTTCAGGCGCAAATAGGTTCTAAAATTATAGCCAGGGAAGAGATAAAGGCTTTACGCAAGAACGTTCTTGCTAAATGTTACGGCGGCGATATTACAAGAAAGAGAAAACTTTTAGAGAAACAGAAAGAAGGCAAGAAAAAAATGAAAAATATAGGTTCGGTCGAAATTCCTCAGGAGGCGTTCCTATCGATATTGAAAGTCTGATGACAATGTTGCAGTATTAGACATTATTAAAAAAAACTGCTATAATTTATAAAATTAAAATATTTTATATGAGCGATAAAAAACATACATTATGGGATTACTTTAAAGCTATAATAATAGCGATAATTATAGCTTTACTATTTAGAACTTTCGTCGTTCAGGCTTTTAAAATACCTTCGGGTTCTATGGAACCCACCCTTATACCGGGGGACCATATTTTGGTCAATAAGTTTATATACGGAATCCATATTCCTTTTACCGGCGATATAATTCCCGTTTCGCATCCTAAAACCGGTCAGGTAATAGTATTTAAATTTCCTTATGCAAGAAAATATAATCTTCATGCAGGCATAGATTTTATTAAAAGAGTAGTAGGTACGCCCGGCGATAAGATTCAAATAATAAACAATAAAGTGTACATTAATAATCGTATTTATAATTGCAAGTATGCTAAATGGACATCCGATAAGATTTTACCGGCTTACGATTCGCCAAGGGATAATTATGGCCCTATTACGGTTCCAAAGAATGAACTTTTTGTTATGGGCGATAACAGGGATAACAGTTTTGATTCGAGATACTGGGGTTTTGTTCCATTTAAAGACGTAATAGGTCAGGCTTTTATTATATATTTTTCGTGGAATCCTAAAAATCATTTCGAAATATACTGGCATCGTTTTTTTAAAACTGTTAAGGAATGTCCTATTAAAAATTTGGAGTGAGTTTAATGTCTAAAAACGGAGTTATAGTCTTTGACGATAAAGAAACAGACTTAATTCTTAATGATTTTATAAATAAAATAATAAGTTCGGGTTTGGACTTTAGCAATACCGGAATAATCGGCATAAAAAACGGCGGAATCGTTTTGGCCGATTTGATAAAAAAAGCAGTCTTAGGCAGGTTCGGCATAGACTGTAAAATCGGTTATATAGATATGACGCTTTATCGGGACGACCCGTTTGCCGTTAAAAAATCCGGCGATTCCACGGATCTTCCTTTCGATATCAACGGCAGGGAAATTTTACTCGTCGACGACGTTATAAGCAGCGGAAGAACCGTCAGGGCTTCTATAGACGAAATATTCGATTTCGGAAGACCGGCCAAGATTAAACTTGCGGCTTTTATCGATAAAGAAGGAAGAGAATTGCCTATTTGTCCAGATTTTATAGGCAGGAAAATAAAAGCGGAAAAAAATGAAATAATTAATGTAAATATTACAAGTATAAGCGATAAAAAATTTGTCGAAAAAATATGAGCTTTCAAAAAAAAGACCTCATTACTATCAAAGACCTATCGGCATCCGATATTAATTATTTTGTCGAAACCGCAAAAGAATTTAAAAAAATTTCTCTAAAAGACATAAAAAAAGTTCCTACGTTAAGGGGAAAAACCGTAGTAAATATTTTTTACGAACCGTCCACCAGAACAAGGTCGTCTTTTGAGATAGCGCAAAAAAGACTAAGCGCGGATTCTTTAAGCATTGCAGTTTCGCAGAGTTCCGTCGTGAAAGGAGAAAGTCTTAAAGATACTCTGCTTAATCTTGAGGCCATGAAGCCGGATGCTTTTGTTATCAGGCATTCAGAATCCGGAGCGGCGCATTTTATATCTAAGATTACAAAAGCTTCCGTCGTAAATGCCGGAGACGGCATAAACGAGCATCCCACGCAGTGTCTTTTGGATATTATGACGGTTGCGGAAGCAAAAAAAGATTTTAAGTCTCTTAAAGTGGCTATAATCGGAGATATTTATCACTCAAGAGTCGCACGGTCGGATATTTACGGATTTTCAAAGTTAGGCGCCGAAATTTATCTTTATGCTCCGCATTCTCTTTTGCCGAGGATGGCGGAATACGGCGGCGGCAAAGTATTTATTTCGAAAAGTATGGAAGAAGCGGTTAAAAATGCCGACGTAATAATAATGCTGAGAATACAGAAAGAAAGAGCAGGTTATTATTTTATACCGTCAATAGAAGAATACAGAAATTTTTTCAGGTTGACGCCTGAGCTTTTGTCGAAGGCCGATAAAAAAGTTATGGTGCTTCACCCCGGACCTGTAAACAGAGACGTGGAAATTTCCGGCAGTATAATAAACGAAAATAAAACCCATATATTTAAACAAGTTGAAAACGGAGTCGCCGTAAGAATGGCATGTCTTTATATTTTAATAGGATATCAGAAACTTAATGGATAAACTTTTAATAAAAAACGGCATAGTTATCGACCCTTTGACTAAAACTGAAGTCAAAAGAGATATCTATATAGAAAACGGAATAATAAAAGATTTGCCGGTTAAAAAGCCGACAGGCGCTAAGGGCGGAGTTAAAACCATATCCGCCGACGGTTTAATAGTTTTTCCCGGTTTAATAGATATGCACGTTCATTTAAGGGAACCCGGCTACGAATATAAAGAAACGATAAAATCGGGAATGGAGGCGGCAATATCCGGAGGATTTACCTCTATATGCTGTATGCCGAACACAAATCCGGCAAACGATTCGGAAGAGGTAACAAGTTTTTTAATAGGCAAGGCAAAAAATTTAGATTTAATAAATTTATTTCCTATAGGCGCTATTTCTAAAGGGCTTAAAGGCGCTTCGCTCGCCGATATAGGAAAACTTAAAGATGCCGGGGCGATAGCGCTTAGCGACGACGGCAATCCGGTAGAGGATTCGGCACTTATGAGCAGGGCGTTATTATATGCCGATACTTTTAATTTACCCGTTATATCGCACAGCGAAGATATAAAATTGCGCGGCAAAGGCGTAATAAACGAAGGGGTTATGTCGGAGCGGCTCGGCGTTATCGGCATGCCTAGTATCGCCGAAGATATAGGCACCGCAAGAGACGTTATTCTTGCCGGATATTACGGCGTAAAACTTCACGTTGCGCATGTTTCTACGGCGGGTTCCGTAAACATTATAAGACAGGCAAAAAAAACAGGGGCAAAAGTTACTTGCGAAACCTGTCCCCATTATTTTTCTCTTACCGAAGAATCTTTGCTCGATTATAATACTAACGCAAAAATGAATCCTCCTTTAAGGACTGAAATGGATAAAAGAGCCGTAACAGAAGCTATACAGGACGGAACTATAGACGTTATAGCTACGGATCATGCTCCTCACAGTAAAGACGAAAAGGACGACACTTTGGATGCCGCTCCTTTTGGAATTATAGGTTTAGAAACTTCATTGCCGTTAACCTTAAGGCTTTTTCACGATAACAAAATTTCTTTAATAAGAATTGCGGAGCTTATGTCTTTAAATCCTGCTAAAATTTTAAATTTAACGGGAAGGGGTTCAATTTCTAACGGTTATATAGGAGATATTACAGTAGTCGATTTAAATAAAAAGTGGCAGTTTACCGAAAGAGAAATTAAATCTTTAAGTAAAAATTCGCCTTTTATAGGAGAAAAGTTTAAAGGCAAATCTTCTTTTGTTATAGCAGGCGGTAAAGTTTTAAAATAAAATTAAATAAAAATATTAATAAATATGGATAATAGTTTTAAAAAAGAAAAAGCCGTATTGATGTTTGAAAACGGAGATTTTTACGAAGGATTCTTTGAGGGAAAACCTCTGGAATCCGGCGGCGAAGCCGTTTTTAATACAGCTATGAACGGTTACCAGGAATTGGTTACGGACCCGTCTTATAACGGACAGGTAGTAGTTATGACTTATCCTATGATAGGCAATTACGGAATAAACGAGTTTGATTTTGAGTCCGACAAGGTGTGGATTTCCGGCTTGGTAACAAAAAATTACGTTAATAACTATTCGCATTACGGCGCGGTTAAAAGTTTATCCGAATTTATAAATTCGTACGGTTATCCGGTTATATCGGGAATAGATACGAGGCATTTGACTATTTCTATAAGAGACGGAGGGCAGTCGAACTTATATATAGCTCCAAAAGAAGCAGGTATCGATTATATTAAAAAGAAATTAAGTTCTTTACCTAAAATGGAGGGTTTAAATTTAGTCTCAAGGGTTTCATGCAAAAAAGCTTACGAAAATAAAACGGACTTCCCTGAATTCAGGGTCACGGTTATCGATTACGGAGTTAAACTTAATACTATTAGATGTTTAAACAATATAAAGGCTGACGTTACCGTCGTACCCCACAATTTTTCTAAAAAAGAAATATTAAATACCGAGCCTGACGGAATTCTTCTGTCGAACGGTCCCGGCGATCCGCAGACTATGTCTGAAGAAGCTGAAACTATTAAGGGTTTGCTGGGCGAAAAGCCTATTTTTGGAATATGCCTCGGACATCAGCTTTTATCTAGGTCTTTAGGTTTTAAAACTTATAAATTAAAATTTGGACATCACGGAATAAATCAGCCCGTTAAAAATTTAAAAAACGGCAAGGTAGAAATTACTTCCCAGAATCACGGTTTTTGCGTAGATTTTCAAGGTAAATCAGCCGATAAGAATACCGTTTTGACGCATATAAATTTGAACGACAATACCGTCGAAGGCATTAAGAACGAAAAATTAAAGGCGTTTTCCGTTCAATATCATCCGGAAAGTTCTCCCGGACCGAGAGATTCGCGGTATCTGTTTTCCGAATTTAAAGCGATATGTTTAAAATAAAAGATAATTTTAATTCGTTTAAGCCTTCGTTTTTTAATATTTCTAACGCAGATTTTGTAGCAAAAATCGATGCGCTTTACGATTTAGCCGAAAATTGCCGATTATGTCCGAGACGATGCGGGGCAAAAAGATTAAAAGGCGAAAAAGGTTTGTGCGGCGGGGAAGATAAACTTAAAATAGCAAGCATAAATCTTCATTTTGGAGAAGAACCGCCTATATCCGGAAAAACCGGTTCCGGTACGGTGTTTTTTAGCGGTTGTCCGTTAAAATGCAAATTTTGCCAGAATTATCCTATAAGCAGATACGGCGTAGGAGCATATTGCGATACGGCTGAATTTGCGGAAAAAATGGTTAAGCTGCAGGAAAAAGGGGCTAGCAATATTAATCTCGTAACGTCTGCCCATTATATGCCTTTTGTCGCCGAATCTATTTTTTTGGCCAGAAAAATCGGGCTTAAGATACCGATAGTTTATAATAGTTCGGGTTATGAAGACGAAAGATTGTTAGATTTGCTGGATAATTTAATAGATATATATCTTCCGGACATTAAGTATTCCGATGACAGATATGCTTTAAAATACTCAGGCATATCTAATTACGTAGAAGTAAACAGAAGGGCTTTAAAAATAATGTATGAACAGGTTAAAGAGCTAAGAATAAATAAAAAAAACGGTATTGCGACGTCGGGACTTCTCGTAAGGCATCTTGTTTTGCCGAATGGGATAAGCGGTTACGAGGATTCTTTTAAATTTATAGCCGAAAAGCTTGGTATAGATGTTCCCGTAAGTATTATGAGCCAGTATTTTCCGGCTTATAAAGCCAAGTACGACGATACTATATCGATGCCGATTACTAGCGAGGAATATTCGGCTGCGGTCGAATCGTTAATCGGCAATAATTTAACGGGCTTTTTTCAAAACGATAAATTTTTCGACGAAGATTTAGCCGACTTAAGTCATTGCGAGCGATAGCGTACGGAGTTTAATAAAGTTCAATAATCTCGCATTAAAAGTAAGCGGCCATTCGATCAATAAATAATAGATTAAATATAAAAATATATAAATATTAACTATATAATAAAACTTAAAAAAATAATCACATGCCTAAAAGAACGGATATTAAAAGAATTCTAATAATAGGTTCGGGACCCATTGTAATAGGACAGGCCGCCGAGTTTGACTATTCCGGTACGCAGGGAGCTAAAGCTCTTACCGAGGAGGGATACGAAGTAATATTGGTAAATTCAAATCCTGCAACCATAATGACCGATCCCGACAACGCATATAAAACTTATATAGAGCCGCTAACTAAGGATTTTGTCGAAAAAATTATCGAAAAAGAAAGACCTGACAGTATATTGCCCACGCTTGGAGGGCAGACCGCGCTCAATTTAACTCTGGAACTTTTTGATGCGGGAGTCGTACAAAAATACGGGTTAAATATCCTGGGCGCTAACATAGATGCTATAAAAAAAGCGGAAGACAGGGAATATTTTAAGAAAAGCATGGAAAAAATCGGGGTGCCTGTTTTACAGGGCGGTTTCGCCAGGAATATGGACGAAGCGTATGAAGTTCAAAAAACTATAGGGTTTCCCGTAATTATAAGGCCTTCTTTTACTCTCGGCGGAAGCGGCGGCGGAATAGCTTATAACATATATGAGTTTGGGGAAATAGCCGCAAACGGTTTGAATTTAAGTCCGATAAGCGAAATATTGATAGAAAAATCCGCAATAGGATTTAAGGAAGTAGAGCTTGAAGTGATGACCGATAAAAATAAGAATACCATTATAATATGCTCTATAGAAAATCTTGACCCTATGGGAATTCATACCGGCGATTCCATAACTATCGCTCCGGTTCAAACTTTAAGCGACGGAGATCTTCAGAAAATCAGGGATTATTCTATAAAGATAATGAGCGAAATAGGCGTAGAAACCGGCGGATCAAATATTCAGTTTGCCTTAGACCCAGATTCCGAAAACGTTTACGTCATAGAAATGAATCCAAGGGTATCGAGAAGCTCAAGTCTTGCCTCTAAAGCCACAGGTTTTGCGATTGCAAAAATTGCGGCAAAACTTGCAGTCGGATATACTTTAGACGAAATTACCAACGATATAACTAAAAAAACGCTTGCATGTTTTGAACCTTCTATAGACTATGTAGTAACTAAAATACCTCGTTTTACTTTTGAAAAATTTCCTCAAACCGACAGTACGCTGACGACTCATATGAAATCCGTAGGCGAAGTAATGGCCATAGGAAGAACATTTGTCGAATCCCTGCAAAAAGCGGCAAGGTCTTTAGAAAACGGATATTACGGCATAGAATCGCTTTACGGCTTAGATCTTTCTTACGATTTAATAAACGAAAAACAGGATATGGAAGTCGTTAAAGAAGAAATTAAATTGTTAATAAAAAATAACGATTTTCGAAGACTTTTTTTGATAGCGGACGCGTTAAGGGCAGGATTTTCGGCTAAAGAAATTAATGAATTTTCTAAAATAGATATGTGGTTCCTTGCCCAGATTGAATCAATAATAGAACATGAAAGAAAGCTGTTTTTTGCCGAAGAGCCTTTAAAAAATATTGACCTTATTAAAGAATCTAAAGAGATGGGTTTTTCAAACAGGATTATAGCTAAATTAATTGCAAGAAAAAAAGACGGAAAACATATTTTACCGGAAGAATATTTAAAAAAAGACCTCCAGGCTGTTTCAATTATCGAAGAAACCAAAAATGCGGTTTATGGAGCTTTAAAAGATGCGGGCATAAAAAGAGTCTTTAAAAAGGTCGATACATGCGCTGCTGAATTTGAAGCCGCTACGCCTTATATGTATTCTTCATTTGATAAGTTTAATGAGGTAGAGCCGATTGATAACGAAAAGGTCGTTATCTTGGGAAGCGGTCCTAACAGAATAGGACAGGGCATAGAATTCGACTATTGTTGCGTTCACTGCTCTCTCGCGCTAAAGGAGAAAAAAATTTCCTCTATAATGCTGAACTGCAATCCGGAAACTGTTTCCACCGATTACGATACTTCTTCGAGGCTATATTTCGAGCCTTTAACTTTTGAAGATGCCGAAGCTGTATGCGATGCCGAAAACAATCCTCCTGTTATACTTCAATTCGGAGGACAGACGCCCCTTAAATTAGCAAAGAAATTTGATTCCCAAGGCATAAAAATTCTTGGGACGCCTTATAAATATATAGACATAGCGGAAGATAGGGAAAAATTTAAAAATATAATAAATAAATTAAATTTATTACAGCCTGAAAGTTCTATGGCATTCAGCGGCGAAGAAATATTCGACAAAGCAATATCTATCGGTTTTCCGGTTCTCCTGAGGCCTTCTTACGTTCTTGGCGGAAGAGCGATGGAGGTTATTTACGGAGAGGAAGGGCTTTCGGAATATATAAAAAAGATATTTAAGCAGGATATTTCTTTTCCGATACTTATAGACAAATTTTTAGAAGATGCCATAGAAATAGACGTAGATGCTTTAAGCGACGGAGAATCGGTTTATATAGCGGGAATAATGGAACACATTGAAGAGGCGGGAGTTCATTCGGGAGACAGCGCATGTTCGCTTCCATCTTTTTCTTTAGATAATAAATCTATCGAAAAAATTAAAGATATTACCGAAACTATTTGCAGGGAATTTTACGTGAACGGGCTTATTAATATTCAATTTGCGGTAAAAAACGAAAAAATATACATTATAGAAGTAAATCCAAGGGCATCGAGAACGGTTCCGTTTATAGGCAAGGCTACCGGAGTACAGATAGCAAAATTAGCAACAAGAATTATGCTCGGAGAAAAACTTAAAAGTTTTAATCTAGGCAGGTCTTTCGATATTAATTATTACTGCGTAAAGGAAGCCGTATTTCCTTTTTCTAAATTTTCCAACGTCGATCCTATGCTTGGCCCAGAAATGAGATCTACGGGAGAAGTTATGGGAATAGATTCAAGTTTCGGAATGGCTTATGCAAAGTCGCAGATAGCCGCCGGACAGAACCTGCCTCTTGCCGGAAACGTTCTTATAAGCGTAAAAGACGAAGACAAAAAATATTTAAAAGAACTGGGCATATCTTTAACCGAAGCGGGACTTAATATACTTGCGACGAAAGGAACATCCGAATATTTAGAAGGAGTAGGCATTAAAAACGTAAAAATAAACAAAGTGAAAGAAGGGCGCCCCCATATCATAGACGCGCTTAAAAATAAGGAAATATCAATGATAATTAATACGCCGCGGGGGCAAAAATCTTTGGAAGATTCTTATGTTATAAGAAGAAGCGCAATAGAGTTTTCCCTGCCGTATTATACGACTATACGCGGGGCGGAAGCTGCGTGCATGGCTATTAAAGCTCTTAAGGAAAATAATATCTCCGTTAAAGCTTTACAGGATTATTATAAAGGTATATAAATAAATATTACAATTTATCCGGGAGGTGATAATTTTGGCAACCAACGAAAAAGCTTTTTATATAACTAAAGAGGGGCATGAAAATTTAGTTAAAGAGCTGAAAAGACTCAAATCCGTAGAAAGACCGGCAAATATAAAAGCTATAGAAGAGGCAAGGGCGCACGGGGATCTTTCCGAAAATGCCGAATACCAGTATGCAAAGGACAAACAGGGTTTTATAAACGGCAAGATTATGGAGATTGAAGACCAGATTGCAAGGGCGCAGATTATAGACGTATCTAAAATATGCGAAGAAAAGATAGTGTTCGGCGCTACCGTTACCTTGCTTGACCTAAATACCGACAAAGAGGTATCTTATAAGATAGTGGGGGATGCCGAGTCCAATATTAAAGAAGGCAAGATTTCTATCAGCTCGCCTATAGCTAAGGCTTTAATAGGCAAATGTATCGGCGACGAAGCTAAAATTAACGTTCCAAACGGCGTTAAAGAGTTTGAAATAATTGACATTAAATACATATAGATGTATAATATTTATAGAATAAGCTTTATATCGCCGCATTTTAAGCATGCCGGTTAAAGCGAAAAAAAATAAATAAAAGGGAGGATATATGGCATTAGATAAAGCTGAAGTATCAAAGGTAATAGACGAAATAAGGCCTTCACTGCAGTATGACGGAGGAGATGTTGAGTTGGTTAATATACATGACGACGGAACCGTCGATGTAAGACTTAAAGGAGCATGCGCTCACTGCATGGGATCTATAATGACCTTAAAAGGTGGAATTGAACGCCTTCTTAAGGAACGCATTCCGGGAGTTAAAGAAGTTAATGCAGTTTAAATATAGAAAAAAGGCGTCAGATTTTATTTTACGCATATGAAAAAAACAATTAACGATAAAATATGTTGCGTAAAATAAAATCTGACGCCTTTTTTATTTTTTATCAATTTCAAACGTAAATTTTTTTGTTGGATTTACCAAAATTAAGGCATATCTCATAAGGAATAGTTTCGGATAGAGAGGCTATTTCTTCTATTTTAATTTCGTTTAAACCATCTTTGCCCGTGATTATAACTTCATCGCCGGCTTTGATGTTTTTTATCTCGGAAACGTCTACTATCGTCATATTCATCGTAACAATACCTATTATAGGCGCAAAACCGCCGTTTATTAAAAACCTTCCTTTGTTAGACAGCAGTCTGGGTATACCGTTGTCGTAACCTGCGGAAACTATTCCTATAGTCATATCGCGGTCAGCTCTGAACGTATTATTGTAGGATACGAAACTGCCTTTTTTAATATTTTTAATTTGTAAAATTTTAGATTTTAAAGTCATTAACTGTTCAAGTTTAAATTCAGAGTCTGTTTCCTGATTATTTATACTGTTTTTATTATTATTTATGCCATATTTAGTTTCTTTATTCGGATTAAATCCGTAAAGTAAAATTCCCGGCCTGACCGCATTTGAGCAGTCGTCTAACAAACTGCCGTTTAAAATAGACGAACTGGCGCTTATGTGTATGTATTGAGGGGTTATTTTATATTTTGCCATAACCGAAATTATTTTTTTAAAATTATTTATTTGATAATTAGTGTATTCTAAGTTGTTTCCATAAGATAAATGGCTGAACAAGCCTTCGAGGTTGAAATATTTCTTGTTGTCGCCAATAATGCGCGCAGCCTCTTCCGTCTCCGTTTCGACAAGTCCAAGCCTGCTCATTCCCGAATCGAATTTTAAATGCAAATTTAAAGTTTTATTTATTTTGGAAGATTTCATTTTATCTAATAATTCTTTTAGATAATCCAAGCTATATACTCCTATGCTTAAATTTAAAGCGTTTGCCGCTTCTAAATTTTCCAAATTAATTCCTTTCAGCATAAGAAGTTTTGCTGACGGTATTTTTTTTAAGATATTTTCGGCTTCTTCAATTTCTATAATTCCGAAAAAATCTATCCCGTTTTTGAAAAGCGATTCGGCTATCGGTAAAAGCCCGTGTCCGTATGCATTAGATTTGATTACGGCGATAATCTTTTTGTCTTTTAAAGATGTTCTGTTTTTAATAAAGTTAAGATTATTTACGAGGTTATTAAGATTTATATATAAATAGGTATCTTCCATAGATTTATTTTAAGTAAAATTTTGCCTAAAGTCAATTTATACGTTATTCCCAAAATTGCCGATAGAAATTATTAAAAATATTGCAATGTTTTAATAACACTGGATTCCCGCATCTTTTGCCTGCATCAAAGACATGCTTTGATAAACGCAGGCAAAAGATATGCGGGAATGACACCCGTTGGGTGCAAAGTTAAATATCCACAAAGTCATTCCTGCGTAAGCAGGTGCGGTTTAAAGCCGTCGGTATTTAGACGGCTCATCCAGAAAAATAAATTTCTATCGGCAAATTTGCGTTATTTAAATGACGCATGTTTTATGTTTTTCCTTGTCGAATAAGGTATTTTCTGCTATTATATAAGTATAAAAATATAATATTATCAGGGGATAAAAATGAACATAGAAGATATTAATTTTAAAGCCGTTATAGATAATGCGCGCATAGGCTCTGATGATTTTATAGACATCTTTATAGAAAGTAAAGTTTCAACGGTTTTATCCAATGAAAGCAAAAGGCTTGAAAAAGCAATTAAAGGTTTGATTCTGGGTGCCGGTATAAGGTTAATATCAAATAAAAAAACCTATTACGCATATACTAATAATATCGAAGAATCGAATTTATTAAATATCGCTTCTCAGTTAAAAAAAGCGGCTTTAAGCGATATAAAAAATAATGAAGGAAACGAAAGGAGTGAAGATTCGAGCAACTTATTTTTAAATTTTAACGAAAAAAAGCCGAAAATAGATTTTAATATAATAAAAGACGTTACCGGGGTTTCTATAGACGAAAAGTTGATGAAAGTTTCTCCTGTCGTGGACTACTCTTGGAATTACGATAAAAAAGTAGTACAAGTCAACGTTACTTATTCAGATTATAAGCAGGACGTATTAATAGTTAATTCCGAAGGCGATTTAGTTAAAGATTACAGGGAAAATTTAGCTTTTTTAGTCAATATAGTAGTTTCGGACGGTAAGAAAACCGAGGTCGGTTATGAATCTGCTGGCGGATTTACCGGTTTTGAATTTTTTGACGCAAACGATCCTGAGAGTATAGCAAAAAAAGCTTTAGACAGAGCCTTGTCGCAGCTTTCGGCTCCTTTTGCGCCTTCAGGACCTATGACGGTAGTACTGTCGAGCGAGGCAGGCGGAACAATGATACATGAAGCAATAGGTCACGGTTTGGAAGCGGATATTGCGGGAAACGGTTTAAGCGTATATTCCGACAAGATAGGCGAACAGGTAGCGTCAAATCTTATAACCGTAATAGACGACTCTTCGTTGGTCGGAAAAAGAGGTTTTTACAGATTTGACGACGAAGGGACTTGTTCAAGAAAGAATATTCTAGTCCAAGACGGAGTTTTAAAAAAATATATGTCCGACAGATTATCTTACGTTAAATACGGCTATGAATTAACGGGCAACGGAAGAAGGCAGTCTTACGAACATATTCCGATAGTCAGGATGTCTAATACGATGATTGCGCCCGGCGAAACTAATCCTGAAGATATTATAAGGAGCGCAGAGGACGGATTATTTGTTAAAAAAATGGGAGGCGGACAGGTTAATACAGTTACCGGAGATTTTGTATTCGACGTTATGGAGGGATATATAATTAAAAAAGGTATAGTTCAGGAAGCCGTCAGCGGCGCGACACTAATAGGCAACGGCCCCGATATACTTAAAAATATAGATATGGTTGGAAACGATTTGGGTTTCGGCATAGGAACATGCGGAAAAGACGGTCAGGGCGCTCCAGTAGCAGATGCTCAACCTACGTTAAGAATTCCGTCCATTATAGTCGGCGGTAAAAATTCAAAATAAATAAAGCAATAAAGGATGGAAAGAATAAAAGACTGGAAATCATATCAGAAGACGCTTAATAAAAGAAAAAATAAGAAAAATAGGTTTGTTTATTTTGCCAAGTATATATCATTGTTAGTTCTTGCAGGCGTTTTTTTATACGGTTTCGTTAAGTTTTATTATTACGGCAGGCATTTTTTCTTATCAAAGAACAAACCTGTGCTTGGAACCGGCATAAGACCTATAAAATTTATTAAGGCTTCCGCCGTTTTAAAAAAACGAGGATTTAACGGTTTTAGTTCGGACGAAGTAAATTCGCTCAAATCTCTTAAGAGGTATTTTAAGTATCATAATCCGGTTTTTAAAACGATTAAAAACGGACGATATATTCAAAAAATAGGCAATTATACCGTAGTATATACAGTAGTTCCATCCGTTCAGGAAGAAGCCGAAAAAGTATTTAAGGAATATGCAGTGCCTTACGGAGTACTTGCGGCAGTGAATCCGGAAACTGGCGCAGTATTGGGCTTTGCTTCATATGCCCATAATAAAAAGAAATCTGCCGAGATTTCGCCGCTCATAGCATACCCCCCCGGATCAATCGCTAAAATAATTACGGCTACTGCGGCTATCGAATCCAAAGGTTTTTATCCGGGATTTAATATCTGTTTTAACGGCACGCTTTACGGAACCGATAAAACAAACTGGGAGCAAAATATAGGAACCGGTTCTAACGATATATCTTTTAAAGAGGCGTTTGCTAAATCATGCGACGTAGCTTTCGGAAAAATTGCAGGATATTATGTAGGAAGAAAACTGCTGTTCCGTTATTTCGATAAATTTAATTTCAACAAAAAAATACCTTTTATATTAAATTTACAGGAAAGTAAAGCATATATACCAAAAAAATTTTACCAGTTGGAGCTTACCGGCGCCGGTTTTGAAAACGTTAGGATAACGCCTATCCAGGCGGCAATGATTGCGGGTGCGGCGATAAACGGCGGGAGATTAATCGAACCTTATATAATAAAGGAAATTATGTCGACAACGGGCAAAATTATTTATAAGCATAAGGGTATCAAAGTTATAGGTTATCCAGTTACTTTAAAAACCGCTTATGTTTTAAAACAGATGATGATAGCAACGGTAACTAACGGTATAGCGCATTCTGATTTCTATAGCTATAACGGCAGTTATATGCTTCCAGGCGTTGTTACAGGAGGAAAAACAGGAACTATATCGGGAAATCATCCAACAGGTTTATACCAGTGGTTTGCCGGTTTCGGAGAAGAAAACAAAAAGAAAATAGCATTATCGGCTTTGGTCGTGGAAAAGCCGGTCTGGAGAATAGAAGGCGGCGGCGTTTCCGAAAAAACACTCTTAGCTTATTTTTTCTGATATAATATTTACATATTCTCATATATTCTAAATTTATATTTGTAATTTATATATATACAATAATAATTTGTTATTACCGGCGATATGTATAATAAATAAAAATAATATCGGAGGCTGTCATGGCTAAATTTTTCCCGTTTGAATATTTTGAACCGGTTTTCGATCATTCGGTCTGCAATATGAAAAGGATACGGAGAGAGCTCAGGCTTGCGGAAGATTTAACGGCTATAGATTATGTATCTATCGTTATTTTAAATATAAAAAAATACAATGGCGATTTTATAAAAACATTAAGCGGCGTGCTGAGAGACTCCGACGTTGTATCGGTTAAAAACGATTTTGTTTATCTTTTTCTGCCCGGAACCGATTTTGAAGGTTCAATGAATATAATAGGGGATTTTAAAGAATTCTACGAAGATGTTTTTGATTATATTATTTCTTCGACCATTTTAAAAGATTTAAAAAACGTTGCGGACGTGTTATCAGAAATAAGCAGGCTTGCAATAGATAAAGGCTGGAGATTATAAGATATTGTAACGCAATCGTAACAAAAATTTAACGCAATCGTAACATATTTGTCATAATCCTGAAACAATTTCTTTTTATAATAAATAATAACGGATTTTAATTATTTATTAAATTAGAAGAGGTTTAGGTATTATGATAACTGCTTTAAACAGTGCGACTTTCATCGGAATAGATGCAGTTCGGGTAAACGTAGAAGTTTTTATATCGGGCGGCATACCGGGCATTATGATAGTAGGGTTACCCGATGTTTCCACCAAAGAGGCCAAGGACAGAGTAAGAGCCGCGATAAAAAATTCCGGTTTTGAATATCCGGTTAAAAAAATAACTATAAATCTAGCCCCTGCCGATATAAGGAAAGAAGGTCCGATATTCGACCTGCCGCTTGCAATAGGCATTTTAATTTCCGCAGGACTCCTTAAATGCGCCTTAAACCTTAACGATTATATAATTGCCGGAGAGCTGTCTTTAAACGGAAAAATAAAAAAAATTAACGGCATAATTGCGCTTGGAATACTTGCTAAAAAAATAAATAAAAAGTTAATTATTCCGTATGAAAACATAAATGCGGCAAAATTTCTTGGAGTCGATTTTGCGGCATTCGGCAGTTTAAAAGAATTATGTATGTTTATTTCGGGAGGAAAAGATTATTATTCAATAGAAGAAAAAGAATCCCAAGTTTATTTTAATAATAAGATAAATATAAATTACGAAAATAAAGAAAACGGCAAATATGACGTTAACGAGAATGAAGAAAATCTTTACTTTAAAAATGTTATCGAAAATGCAAACGCCGTAAAAAAAGAGCGGGGGCAGTATGTCGATTTTGCCGAAATAAAGGGGCAGGAGTTTGCTAAAAGAGCCGTTTTAACCGCTATAGCAGGTCACCATAACATATTAATGGTCGGACCTCCGGGAAGCGGAAAAACTATGCTGGCGCATAGTATAGCATGGATACAACCAGACTTATCGCTTGAAGAATCTTTAGAGACGTCCAATATATACAGTTTTTCAAATAAAAATAAAAAAAATTGCGGCGAGGAAAACGGACTTATATTAAGAAGACCTTTTATTGCCGTGCATCATACTGTATCTCTTGCGGGATTAATAGGCGGAGGGGGCGGTTCAAATCCTCTGCCCGGCGATATAAGCCTTGCGCATAACGGCGTTCTTTTTATAGACGAATTTTCCGAACTTAACAGAAAAACTATAGATGGATTAAGGCAGCCTATGGAAGATAAGTATATTAATTTATCCAGAAGCCGTTTTTCTATAATTCTGCCCAGCAATTTTATGCTTGTCGCCGCAATGAACCCTTGTCCTTGCGGCTATTACGGAGACGCAAAACATGAGTGTAAATGTTCAAGCGCCGACATTTATAAGTTTTATACTAAAATATCGGGACCTATTCTCGACAGATTCGACATATTTATAGAGGTTTATCCTGCGGATTTAGACGAATTAACCGTTAAAGCCGATTTGCCAGATTCCGACGATATTAAAAAATTAGTCGAAAAAACTAGAAATATTCAGATTAGCAGATATAAAGATAGCTGCATCAGGTTTAACTCGTCGGCAAAAAGCGCAGATATAGAAAAATATTTTAACATAACGAATGAAGCCCTTAATCTTGCACAAAAAGCCGTAAAAAGATTAAATATTTCGTCAAGGGGCTATTATAGAATATTGCGCGTTTCAAGGACTATAGCCGACCTCGACATGAAAGAAGAAGTAGATGCAGATTCCGTGTTGGAAGCATTAAATTACAGGAATACAAAACTTATAAAAGCGTAAAGATTATCCAAATTATATTTATCTAATCGAAAATAAATATAGTTTTGGGGTCGGATTCATATCTGATTTCGTCAACCGGCTCTTTTTTATTTTTTCCGGCGAATAATTTATTGGCGGCATTAATAACGAGACCGTTTTTTCCGCCTATGTTTTTATATGCGTGAACTACGCCAGGAGGCACCGTCAGTGCCGAAGGCTTATTTTCACCGAGAAACAGTATCATTTTATTCATGTATGTAGGGGAATCTTTTCTGTTGTCCCACAATATAATTTTAAAATCGGAAGGGCCTATAAAGCAAAAATAGTCGGTTTGATATACGTGTTCGTGAGGTCCTCTTTGCACTCTAGGCATTGTTAAAGATACATAAGACATCTGAGGGAAAACGGATTCGTCTAATTCGTCGCTCCTGTAAAGTTCCGCAAGCCAACCCCGTTCGTCTATATATTTTTCGATTCTTTTAAGTGTTACGCCGTTAATTTCAGCGAGTTTGAATGTAACGCCCATAATATTTAACGCTTTATTTTTAAACTATTTAAGGTAAAATTAAAATAGTATAGCTTTAATGTTTTTTATGATTATATTATAAATTTGCTATTTAAATCAATGAAAAACTTTGTAAAAGTTTTAACGTTAAGTTTTGCGATAGCAGTTTTTTGTTTGTTATGCGTCACTAACGGCGCATATGCGGGAATAATTCATATTTACGGCGACAAATTTCCTATGCAGACCGTTAAAATAAATGCTGTTTTTAATCCGAAAACCGAAACTATATCCGGCAGTGAAATAATTAATTATATCCGGTATAATTTTAAAAAAAAATATGAAGAAAAATACCGTAAAATAAAAAAAATCGGCGATAAATATAAAAATTTCAGAGGCATATATATAAAAATTTATCGTAATTTTTATATTATGTTTTATCCGAACATCTTTTATAAAAAACCTAAGAATATAAAAGATTTTGATTTTCATCAGCTTTACCCTTACGATTTTAACAGGGGATATATAAGCATAAAGAGTTTATCTTATAGTTCGACAATACATAAATTATACAAATCTTATAAAGTTAAAATTGTTTTTAAGACGAAAATTCCTCAGGCAATCGGCAACTTCGGGCATTTTAAACAAGAAACAGTAATTAACGCTCCGTTTTATCCATATATTTCCTCAGGCAAAAAATTTAATCCCCAAACCGATATTAATTTTAAAGTTAATCTTAAAATAAAAGCCGGATATAAAGCGTTTTTTAACGGCAAAATTTATAAAAAAAACTTTTTTATCGGGAAGAGAACTAATTTTATTTCTTTAATATTCGCAAAAAAATTTATAAAAAGCAGAATTTCTAACGTAAAAACAGGTTTATCTATAATTTTTTTTCAGCCTTACCCGTACAATTTTGGACGGTCAAATAAAAAAATAGACAAGGCGGCGTTATTATTGGATAAATACAATATGTTGAAATTAAAAAAAATAAATATAGTTTACGTTCATTTGAGGCGGAGTTTATGGCTAAAACCGCCTTTATATTCAAAAACTATTTTAATAAGCACGAGATTCGGCAATATTTTTCCAAATTTTTATATATATCAAAAATTAAATATTATAAAAGGATTAATATATTTAAACACGGTTAATTATAAAAAATTTATAAACGAAATAAGCATTGGTATGAGCAGTTACAAGTACTGCCTGTATTCGCAAGAATTAAAAAAATATACTGATTTAGAATTCAAAACGTTTTTGAAAAAATATATAAATAGCAATCCGAATATAAAAAATATCGTTAAAAAATTTAATTTTATTCAGGGAGTAAATACGGTTATAAATTATCCTATATTTCCTTTGTATTATATATATTTTACAGGTTTTCCGCGCACGCACGGGTTTAAAAACGGAGTATATTATTACAATAACGATTTAAATATTATAAACAAAGAAAAGATTGAAAAAAAAATTTTAAGTAAAAAGAAAAACGACTATTATAAACTTTTCCTAAGCAGTACAGGCGGTAATATAAGCCCTGATAGCGGACGTTCTGAAGGCTATCTAAATTTTACCCTGACGAAAAAACACGGTTATAGAAACGGCATTTTATTTAATATATTTAAAACATATTATGGAAGAGGCATAAGTATAGGTTTGTCTCATCAGCTTGGAAATTTTTTTCCTGTCGCCCAGACATACAGGCAGTCGATTTTCGGTTCGGTAAATTTTATGCAGATAAGCCCCTCTGCATCGGGCGATTCTATAATTTATCAAAATACTAAAAGACTGACGGAATTTACAGTCGGCTATGGATATAATTCGGTAGATTATAATATTAATCCTCAATACGGTTCATCGTTTAACTTTACTTATAATATAGCCAATTCAAATATATTTTCGCCTTTTTCCTTTAGTCAGTTTATGCTGCAGTATGTAAGAAATTTTAAAATAAATGCGGATAACATAATATCCGTAAGAGGCATAGGCGTTTTTGCCGACGGAAACGTTCCCGAAGCTCTTGATTATTATCTGGGCGGAATTAACGGCATTATGGGTATACCTGCAAGCGAACCCTTTATCGGTAACGATGCCGTAATTGCCGAAGCAGATTATGAAAGAAATATATACCGGGGATTAAACTTGAATCTATTAGATAACCTTATCGATATAACCGCCGTGACCGGAAACGTAATAGGCGGCGCAGGCAAGCTTGACGATACCGTTCCTTCGGTTATTCATAAAGGCGTT
>JAJYJN010000016.1 GCA_021789455.1 bacterium
TAAGTAAAGCCCTTCTCTTTTTTCAGAGTAAAAAATATTTGAGGGTAATTTACGGTTTTAAGCCTGTTTGTTATTACATTTTTAATTTCTATCTTTTTGTTGCTTGCGGGCAGTCGAGACAGCACTCCTTTTTTATAGATGCTGGAAACTATTTTTAAAATATAAGCCTCGATATTTTTATTATAATTCAAATAGTAAAACTCGTTAAGAACGGATTTGTCCAATTTGATTCCTAATTTAGCGGCAAATATATTTTCGGATATACCCATATTTTGCCTGTTATGAGCGTGGCTTTCTTTGTATGACCTTGCAAAAGCGAAAGCTCTCTTTATTTTTCTTGAAAGGGTTGCTTTTATCTCAGGATAATATAAATAAACATCGGGGCTGTTTTCGATTTTTTTCTTCAGGATGGCATTAGTCGCTTTTACGTTTACGTATCTGAAACTTTTTTTGGCTATAATGGTTTTTGTTGCTATCTCTCCGGCTTTATATTTGTTTTTTATAAACTCCATTCCGTTATAAAGCAAAAAAGTTAAAAATATAGCGGAGATTAAAAGCAGGACTAACAGCGGGGTATAACGGTTTTTAATTTCTAAAGTATTATTTTTTAGAAAATCGAGAAATTTCGTTCGTTTCATATGCTTTAATTATATTTTGAACAAGTTTATGCCTTAATACGTCGGTTCCGTTAAAATTGACTACTTCTATTCCGGCTATATTCATGAGGATTTTACTGGCGGTTATAAGTCCTGATTCTTTATCGTAAGGCAGATCGGTTTGGGTTATGTCGCCGTTCACGACAATTTTGGAGCCCGAACCTATCCTGGTAAGCATCATTTTCATCTGTTCGTTTGTGGCGTTTTGCGCTTCGTCAAGTATTATAAAAGAATTATTCAAAGTTCTTCCCCTCATAAATGCTATGGGAGCAACTTCTATTACATCCGAATCTATAAGTTTTATGGCTTTTTCAAATTCTAACATCTCGTAAAGGGCATCATAAAGCGGCCTTAAATAAGGATTTATTTTCTGCGAAATGTCTCCGGGAAGAAAACCTAATTTCTCGCCGGCCTCGACTGCCGGGCGGGTTAATATTATTCTGTCGAACAGCTTTTTTTGAAATAAAGATATTGCGCATGCCATGGCAAGATATGTTTTGCCGGTTCCAGCCGGTCCCACGCCGATAACTATATCGTTTTTGTAAATAGCGTCGGTATATTTTTTTTGATTTGCGGTTCTCGGCGTTATAACCTTTTTTCTTGGGGTCGTCAGTATGGTAGGATAAATCTGCGTACCGATATCGGATCCCGGGTTTTCAATTTTCAGCTTGGCCAATCTTATTAAATCGCTATCGGTTACAACTTTTCCGTTTTTATAGAGATTTATGAGGTCGCGTATGAATCCCACGCAAACTGCAACATTGCCGCTATTGCCCTTAACCAGCAGCACATTGCCCCTAACGGATATATCCACTTCGAATTCGTTTGCTATAATATCTTTTATATTTGCGGACGGATTGGAAAATTTATTAAAAAGTTCTAAATCTTCAAGTTCTACTTTTTCAATGAGTATTCTTTCTTTTTCGGCGCCGCCGGATATTAAGCGGGATTTAGGCGCTTTCGCGTTTGTTTTAAGCGCGCCCGGAATGTTCCGCATTTTGACTGCCGCGGCAGATCCCGGTTTCCTTGTTTTATCAGTTATTCCCAAATTTTGTTTTTAATAACTCCTTTATTGAACATATTATTATTAGCCGATTTTTTGATTATAACATTATTGATAAAAAAGTCAAAAAAACGGCCCGATTTTATTTTATGCCTCTCTTTTCCAGTAAACTCTCAATAATAAATCCCTTTCCGAAAATGAATAATCTACTTCGCCTTTATAGGCTCTTTCTATGTTTCTTCCGATTCTTTGGGCAAGGTCTTCGCTTGTAGTATATATTTTAATAATTTTTTCTTTTTCGTTTTCTTCAATATTTTCTATTTTTTCCAGAGGGTCTATATAATCCGCTTTTTCTACGGTATTATTTATAAGATTTAAAATATCGCTTTTATGTTCGAATAAAAAACCGCCGCTCAACTCGACGACGCCGTTGTAAAATTTTGTTTTTATTTTTAAACATGCCGGGCAAATAGTATAATTTATATTTTCTTTCTTCTTTAAGATAGATTTATAAAGTTCGTCGTCTTTTACCCATCTTTTATTATGATAAATATTATGGCAGCTTTTGCATACGGACATATCTTTATAGGACAGGCTGTTTTTATAGGCATCGGACTCGTCGCTTGCCGAATGTTTTTTTATATTCGCTGGATTCCATCTTTTCTCGTCGAACATTTCATTTACCTCCTTAATCCTATTAATATAATATATTTATGTTTGGCTCCTATTCTGATTATACCATATTAAAATTAAAGAATCTTTTTTGCCCGAATAAGGAATAAAATTATCTTTAAAATTAACGCGGATAACGCGGATAATATATTGAAAATATCCGGCTAAAATGTCATAATATTAAAAATTATGCGACTAAAAACAAGATATATTTACATTATAATTGCATTTATTTCCATATTTATTTTAGCCGCCGCAGGCTTCATGAAATATCTGCCTTCTGCCGCCAAAACATCCGCTTTATTGAAAAAACCGGGGGCGGCATTGCCGGAATTATCGGAATATAATTTGTCAAAGCCTTTAAGCCTTCCTTTATGCAAGGGCGAACGGTTTAACGCGCAGCAAAGCGGGCAAACCGTATTTTACTGCACCGTTAAATATCTGCAATACCTGCGCTATCTTCCGGTTTCATCCGACGGTCCGGATAAATACAAATTTTCGTTTCCCGTTCCGGATATTTTGCATAGGGTTGCAGATTCATACGGATGGAATCCTCAAAATCCGTTTATTTTAGGGGCGGCGGCGCAATATCTGAAAGAATCGGGTAAAATTAGAGGCGGAGAATACGCAAAACCGCAAATAGGCGGCGCGCTTTTGTCGGAACTTAAAGAAAGCGCGGCAAAAGGAGAATTTGACCCGAATCCGTGGAAATGGGTTCTTGTCAGGCAGGCCGAGAAAAACGAAACGGTTGAATTATATGAAAACGGAAAGGAAATATTCTCTTCGCCTGCGAATACGGGCGAATTTGCAACCACTCCCGACGGAACATGGTATGTTTTCCTTCGTTTTCACGATACTACGATGAGCGGGCTCTCGCCGAAAAGAATTTCCATGAAAATTTACGAATCTTTAAAAACAAAACACCCCGGAATGGTCGGCTGTTTGGATGGACACCCGATAAAATGGGTTGCCTACGACGATTCAGGCATTAAATACGTGGATTATTTTAACAAAGGAATAGCTCTGCATTATATTCCCCGCGCGCATTACGGATTTCCGCAATCGGCCGGCTGCATTGAAATACCGGAGCAAAACGCCAGATTTTTGCACAAAAATATAGGCTACGGAACTATAGTTACGGTTATAGGTTCTGCCGGAAACGCCGGAACAAAAAAACAAGCCGAAGGAACAGCCTCGACAGGCAAATCCTGCACCGAATAAAATAATAACGCCTAATATTTCCTTGCTCCCTTACAATTTTTTCATAATTACGCTTTTTAAAATATTTGCGAAATCATTTTTTAAAGCAAACGAGACAAAAATATATGCAATTACGCCTGTTGCGAGGGAAGCCGAAACGACGGCTAACGGACCGTAATTCAGCCTGCCGAAAGCAACTATTAAAAATTCTACTATTAACCCCATAATGAAACTTGCGGTTAAGGTTTTAGCAAACGACTTAAAGAAGTCCGCGCCCAAACCTATACCCTTTTTTAGATGAAGCTTCCTTAAAAGAAACAGGTAATTAAAAATTAAGGATATGCTCGAAGCCAGAGCCAGTCCGTAAACGCCCATAAACCTCATAAGCAGTACGGCAAATATAATATTTATAATCAGCGAAATTATAGCCGCATTTACGGGGGTCTTGGTATCTTTCATGGAATAAAAAACCGGAACTACGGTTTTTAATAAGGCCGACGCCCACAAACCGGCAGTAAAAAACAGAAGAACTCCGGCAGTTTTCTGCGCATCGGCCGCATTAAATATTCCGTGCATATATATCAATTTTACGAGACTGCCCTTTAAAAGGATTAACCCTACGCTTGAAGGAATTATTATAAAAAACATCAGGGACGAGGCAAAATTAAAAGCTCCGTCAACTTCCCTGACGTCGTTTTTTGCAAACGAAGCGGAAAGGGTCGGGAAAATAGCCGTCTGCATAGCTATCGCAAAAACGCCGAGGGGGAACTGATAAAGCCTGTCGCCGTAGTAAAGAAAGGAAATGCTCCCTGCGGGCAGAAAGGACGCAAGCAGAGTATCAAAAACCAGATTGAGCTGAATTACAGCCATCCCTATAAGAGACGGCGTCAGCAGTTTAAAAACGGATTTTACGTCGCTGTTTCTAAAATTAAATTTGAAACCGAGGCTGATTTTCTTTTTTTTAATATAATAAATCTGCGATAAAAGCTGCAATCCTCCGCCGAGCATAACGCCTACCGCAAGAGCAAAAATACCGGGATGAAAAAAAGGTCTTAAAAAAACGGCAGAAATTATAAATAAAACATTTAATATTATAGGATATATCGCTCCTGGAGCATAAGAGCCGTGGACGTTTAAGACTCCCGATAAAAATGCCGCAAGCCCTATCATAAATATGTAAGGAAACATAATCTTAGTTAACAGGACCGCAAGCCTCAACTCGAGCGGTTTGTTTAAAAAACCGGGCGCCGTAACCGCCACGAAAAAAAACGAAAATAAAAATCCTGCTAAGGAAAGAAAAAAAAGGATAAAAAATAACGCGGTAAAAACGGTTTTAAACAGGTCTTCAGAATCGGCATTGCTCTTTTTAGCCAAATTATCCGAGTAAACCGGAATAAACGATGCGGATATTCCTCCCTCGCCGAATAACCTTCTGAATAAATTTGGTATCCTGAAAGCCACGAAGAACGCGTCGGTAGCCATTCCAGCGCCGAAAAAATATGCAATGCAGACATCCCTTAACAAGCCTAAAATCCTGCTTATCAAAGTAAAAAACGAAACTACGGATAAATTCCTGACTATTTCATGGCTTTTCAGTTGGGAAGGCATCTGCCGTCTGTCGTTCAAAGATATTTTTGAATGAGAATTTCCGCTATCTGCACGGCGTTAAGCGCCGCTCCTTTGCGGACGTTATCCGCTACAATCCATAAGTTCAGCCCGTTAGACACGGAAAAATCTTTTCTTATCCTGCCGACAAAAACCTCGTCTTTGCCTGCAGCCTGAGTCTGATAAGGATACCTTTCATCGGGGTTGCCGCTTAATATGTCGTCTATGAGCTTAACTCCCGCCGTTTCCGACAGCATTTTCTTAATATCTTTAATATCGAATTTTTTTTCGGTTTCTATATTAACGGATTCCCCATGGGAGAAAAATACCGGAACGCGAACCGTGGTAGCCGATACGCCTATATTTTGAGAATGCATTATTTTCTGTGTTTCCTTCATCATCTTGATTTCTTCTTTCGTGTATCCTTCTTCGCCGAAAACATCGATTTGAGGAATGCAGTTGAAAGCTATCTGGACAGGAAATTTTTCCGGATAAATGTCTCCTTTTGCGTTAATAATACCAGCCGTTTGATAAAACAGTTCGTCCATAGCCTTTTTGCCGGCTCCTGAAGTGGACTGGTATGTAGATACGACTATTCTTTTTATTTTATACCTGTCATGGATAGGTTTAAGCGGGACGACCATTTGAATAGTAGAACAATTCGGATTTGCTATTATATTTTTTTTCGAATAATATTTTATATCGTCCGGATTAACTTCGGGAACTACTAAAGGAACGTCTTCGTCCATCCTGAAATAAGAGGTATTATCTATAACTACCGCTCCTTCTTTTGCGGCAATGGGCGAAAACTTTGCGCTTACCGAACCTCCCGGACTCGATAAAATTATATCTATATTCTTTTTCTTAAAAGAATCTTCTTTCAAGGCATCAACGATATAATCTTCGCCTTTAAATGTTACGGTTTCGCCTAAAGAATTTTCGGAAGCAAAAAGATAGAGTTCTCCGACCGGAAAATTTCTATGCTCCAATATTTCTATAAATTCCCTGCCTACAAGACCGGTGGCTCCGGTAATGCCGATGTTATATTTTTCTTTTTTCATACTATTTATGTTTTATCCGCACTAAATTTTTATTTTTTTAATTCGTCTATTACGGCATTGCCCATTTCTTTGGTGCCCACGAGTTTCGTCCCCTGAGCGTTTGAATAAATATCGGCGGTCCTGTATCCGTTTTTAATTACTTTCTCTACGGCATTTTCTATTTTTTCCGCCAGCTCATCCATATCGAAACTGTATCTGAGCATCATCGCGACCGATAAAATAGCCGCAACGGGATTAGCCTTATCTTGTCCCGCAATATCCGGCGCGCTTCCGTGTATAGGCTCGTACATTCCTTTTTTGCCGTTGAGGCTCGCCGACTGAAGCATCCCTATAGAACCTGCGACCATAGATGATTCATCGCTTAATATGTCTCCGAACATATTAGTCGTTACGATAACGTCGAAAGATTTAGGCTGTCTTATCAACTGCATAGAACAGTTATCTACATACATATTGGTTAATTCGACATCGGGATATTCTTTGCCTACTCCGGCAACTACGCTTCTCCATAGCTCGGTGCATTCCAGAACGTTGGCTTTATCAACGGATAAAACTTTTTTTCTTCTTTTCCTTGCTATATCAAAGGCTATTTTGGCTATTCTTTCTATCTCTTTAGTGGTATAAACTAAGGTATTGACGCCTTTTTTCTGTCCGTCTTCCAAATCGAAAACTCCTCTCGGCTGACCGAAGTATATGCCGCCGGTCAGTTCCCTGACTATCATCATATCTGTTCCCTGAACGACGTCTTTTTTTAACGGCGAAGCATCGATCAGCTCATCGTAAATCTTTGCGGGCCTTAAATTTGCGTATAAATCGAGGTCGTACCTTAATGTAAGAAGCGCCTTTTCCGGCCTGAGCTCTATCGGCAGGGATTCCCATTTAGGTCCGCCTACTGCCCCAAAAATAACCGCATCGGCTTCTTTGGCAAGTTTGAGAGCCTTTTCTGTAATAGGCAACTTATATTCATCGTAAGAAGCTCCGCCAACAAGGTCTTCTTCTATTTCGTATCTTACGGAATTAGAATCGAATAAAAATTTTAATACGTTTACCGCCTCGCCTGCAACTTCCGTTCCTATCCCGTCGCCTGCAAAAAGGGCTAATTTTATCATAATTTATTTCCTACCCTCCTTAATCTTTTTTTTGGCATATGCGATTAAACCGCCGGCGTTAACAAGTTCCGACATAAATTTTGGAATAGGCTTAGCCTTTACTGAGGTATTTTTTGTTTTGTTTTTAATTTCTCCGGTATCGGTATCTATTTCCAGCATATCGCCGTTATCCATTCCGTCGGTATCGGCTTCAAGTATAAATAATCCTATATTAAAGGCATTCCGATAAAAGATCCTTGCGAAACTTTTGGCTATCACGACAGGCACTCCGCTGACTTTAATAGCTCTTGGAGCATGCTCTCTCGAAGAACCGCAGCCGAAATTATTTCCCGCGGCAATAAAGTCTCCTTTGGAAACTTTTGACGGAAACGATTCGTCGGCGTCTTCCATACAGTGCTTTATTAAATTTTCGTCGCTTGAATCGTTTAAATATCTTGCGGGTATAATAGCGTCAGTGTCTATATTGTCTCCAAATTTAAAAACTTTTCCGCTGAATATCATAAATAATGGCTCCTTTATAAATATTAAAAGCTTTAACTTAATTACTCCATATTTTCTGGATTCCTGCCTTCGCAGTAATGACACCCTTTTGAGATAAAACGATAAACTTCTCTATATGTCATTCCTGCGAAGGCAGGAATCCAGAATTACTTATTTTATTTGGAATTAAGATACCTCATCCGGACCTGCGATTTTGCCTAGTATCGCGGAAGCCGCGCAGACTGCGGGATTTGCAAGATAAACTTCACTGGTAACATCTCCCATTCTTCCTTTAAAATTCCTGTTGGTGGAAGATATGGCTCTTTCGCCGTCGGCCAATATTCCCATATATCCGCCTAGACAGGGTCCGCATGTTGGAGTGCTGACCACCGCTCCGGCATCCATAAAAATATCTATCAAGCCTTCCTTTTCAGCCATCCTGTATATATCGGGGGTGGCAGGAATAACGATAAGCCTTGAATATTTTGCTATTTTCTTCCCCCTTAAAACCCCTGCGGCAATTCTTAAATCTTCTATCCTTCCGTTTGTGCATGAACCTATAACGGACTGGTCTATCTTGATGTTTTTTGCCGAAGCCTCGTTAATATCTATGCTGTTTTCCGGAAGATGCGGAAAGGCAACCTGAGGATTAATAGATTCTGCGTCAAATTTTAACACTTTTGCATATTCGGCGCCTTCGTCGCTTTTATAAAATGTATAATCCCTTTTTGCTCTGTTTTTAACATAGTCTTCGGTAATTTCGTCCGGTTCAAATATTCCGCTTTTTGCTCCGGCTTCTATAGCCATATTGGATATGGTAAATCTGTCCGACATTCCCAGATGCTTAAAAGTGCTTCCGGCAAATTCCAATGCCATATAATTAGCCCCTTCTACGCCTATCTGCCCGATAAGATAAAGAACTAAGTCTTTGCCGGATACCCATTTTTTAGGTTTGCCTTCAAAAATTACTTTTATGGATTCGGGAACTTTGAGCCATAACTCGCCGAAGGCAAAGGCATAAGCGAGATCCGTAGAGCCTACCCCCGTGGCAAAAGCCCCCAGAGCGCCGTATGTGCAGGTATGGGAATCGGCGCCTACTACAAGATCGCCCGGAAGTACTATGCCCTTTTCGGGCAGAAGAGCATGCTCGACCCCTGCTTCTCCACATTCGAAATAATTCTCTATATCGAATTTCTTTGCAAACTCCCTGAGCATCTTAGCCTGTTTGGCGCTCAAAATGTCTTTGTTAGGAACAAAGTGGTCAGGAACTAAGGCGATTTTTTTTCTGTCGAAAACATGGCTTGTTCCTATAGCTTCAAACTCTTTTATAGCTATAGGGGCAGTAATATCGTTACCGAGAGCGATATCGACTCTGGCGTTCACGATATCTCCGGGAGCGATGGTTTCGTTACCGGCATGATTCTGAATTATTTTTTCCGTAATAGTTAAAGGTCTTCCCATTTTTATCCCCTTTCATTTATAATCTAAAGTTTATACTTATTATGCACGTATTTCCATTTCGCAGGCCGATTTACCGGCGGTATTTTTATTATGTACGTATAGTTTATTTAGAGCATTGACATAAGCCTTCGCGCTTGCTACCACGATATCGGTATGGGCGCTTCTTCCGGTAATACCCATTCTCTTATCGGCATCTTCTATAGTAACCGAAACATCCCCCTGCGCCTCAGTCGTTCCTCTTATGGATTTAACTTCGTAAGCTACGACCTTTGCCCCGGAATTGACAATTTTTTCTATGGCGTTTATTGCCGCATCGACCGGACCGTTTCCGCATGAAGAGTCATGCTTTAATTCGCCGTCAACCATTAATTTGACCATTGAAAGAGGCGAAACGGTATCGCCGCAAACTACATTTACGTATTTTAGCTCATATTTTTCGAGAGGATGCGATTTTGCGACAAGAGAATCTATATCTTCGTCGTAAATATCTTTTTTTCTATCGGCTAACGCTTTAAATTTGACAAACGCGGCTTCTATTTCTTCGTCCTTTAATAAATAGCCTAAAGACGAGAGTTTTTCTTTAAAAGCATGCTTGCCGGAATGTTTGCCGAGCACTAATTCGTTAGGCTGTCTTCCTACCCGTTCCGGAGTCATAATTTCATATGTGGTTTTTTCTTTTAATACGCCGTCCTGATGAATACCCGCTTCGTGAGCAAAAGCATTTTTGCCTACTATCGCCTTATTAGGCTGAACGGATATTCCCGTTATATGGGTTAAAAGCTGTGAAGACCTGTATATTTCGGTAGTGTTTACTCCAGTAACCGCATTGTATATATCTTTTCTGACGTCTAAAGCCATTACTATTTCTTCTAACGCCGCATTTCCTGCTCTCTCCCCTATGCCGTTAATAGTGCATTCGACTTGATTCGCCCCCGCTAAAATCGCCGATAGAGAGTTTGCGGTACCTAAGCCCAAATCGTTATGGCAGTGAACGCTGAGTATTATATTATTTATGCCTTCGACTCTTTCTTTTATGCTCTTTATAAAATTAAAAAACTCAAACGGGGTAGAATATCCGACGGTATCAGGAATATTTACGGTCGTCGCTCCCGCCTCTATAACCCCCCCTATTACTTTGCATAAAAAGTCTAAATCAGACCGCGAGGCGTCTTCGGCCGAAAACTCGATATTTTCGGTAAACGATTTGGCATATTTTACCATGTTGACCGCCTTTTCGTATAATTCGTCTCTGGTCATTTTAAGTTTATACTTAAGATGTACGTCGGATGTAGCGATAAAGGTATGTATGACGGGTTTTGAAGCATATTTAACGGCTGAATACGCGCTGTATATATCTTTTTCGTTTGCCCTGGCAAGTCCGGCTATCTCAGCCCCTTTTATCTCCATAGCTATCGCTTTTACGGCTTCAAAGTCGCCTTCGGAAGCAATAGGGAAACCGGCTTCTATAACATCGACTCCAAGACGTGAAAGCTGACGCGCAAGGTTTAATTTTTCTTCTATGTTCATACTTGCCCCGGGAGACTGTTCGCCGTCTCTCAGGGTAGTATCGAATATTTTAATTTTTTTTAATTGATTATCGCCCACAAGCCCTCCAAAACACTGCCTATCTCATTTCTTTATTCTTTTTTATCTTAACATTAACAAGATAAAAATACAATAGCGGCGAGATAAAAGAATACAGGAGGAAAATCGCGAAAAGAGATTCAACGGGTTTAATTATAATTATAATCAGAATTAATAAAAGCAAAACTAGCGACTCGAACGCCCTGCGCTTAAAAACGGAGAAATCTTTCATCGCAAAATAGCCTATGTTGCTTATCATTAAAAGTCCCGCTACAACAATCAAAATAAGCATTATTTCGCTTATTAACGCGGTTTTTAAAGAAAATTCGGTCATAAAGAAAAGGAACGAAACAACGGTTCCGGCGGCGGCAGGAGAAGGAAGCCCCATAAATTTATTATATTCTACCGAATTTCGCTGAACGTTAAATCTGGCAAGCCTGAGCGCCGCTCCAAGGAGATATACGAAAACTGCCACCCATCCCAGTCTGCCGTAACCTATAAGAAACCATTTAAATACCAATACTGACGGAGCAGCTCCGAATGCTATAAGGTCTGAAAGAGAATCGTATTCGATGCCGAATTTAGAGCTGGTATTTGTAAGTCTTGCAACTTTTCCATCTATACCGTCAAAAAAAATCGAAGCTATTATAAGCCAGCCGGCAACCTGGTATTTTCCCTCTATAGAGTTGATAATGGAATAAAACCCAGACAGAAGCGAAAGGCTGGTTATTAAATTAGGCAAAAGAAATACGCCTTTTGTCATGCTGTTTTTATAAATATTATTGGAGGCTAAGGCGTCTTTTAAGGGCTGATGCAGTTTTTTATTCTTATTTAACTTTATCATTTAAAATAATTTACGATATTTTACCTATAATCGTTTTTCCGGAAAACACCCTGTCTCCGACTTTAATACTCTGCCGAAAACTTAAGGGCAGATATATGTCCAATCTGGAGCCGAATTTAATTAAACCGAACCTGCTACCCGGTTTCACTTTGTCTCCTTCTTTTATCCTGCAAACTATTCTTCTCGCTATAAGCCCGGCTATCTGGACAAAAGCTATTCTTTTGTTTTTTCCACCGGAATTGTCTTCTATGCTTAGTACTATGCCGTTATACTCGTTTTCGAGCGATGCCTTGTCTAAATTAGCGGAAAAAAACTTTCCTTTGTTGTAGATTATCTCTTCTACAATGCCGCCTGCAGGAATTCTGTTTACATGGACATTAAACAGAGACATAAAAATGCTTACCTTTACGGCTTCTTCTTTTAAAAATCTACCGTCGAAAACTTTTTGCAAAAATATTACCCTGCCGTCTGCGGGAGAAACTATTTCGCCCTCTTTTAGTGTTGAATCCGGCTTGCGTTCCGGATCTCTAAAAAAATATATGCAGAAAAAAAAGAAAAGGATCGAAAGTATAAAAAGCGAAAAAAATATATATTTTAATATTATGTATTTTGCATAAAAATATAAAACTAAAAAAACCAGCGAAAAAACTAATGCGCCGATTATAAATTGAATACCATCTTTAGCTATATATTTCATTGCTTTCTTATTAATAGTAATGCGGTCAATATCTGACCCACTCCTTAGAAAAATATGTGGTCGGCCTTCGGCCATATATTTTTCTATGTTTAAAAAACATCGTTTTGTACATAAAAATATGGCCGGCGGGGACAATTATTTTTAATTTTTCGATTTATCGACTATTTTATTTTTAGTTATCCAAGGCATCAATGACCGCAATCTATTCCCGACCCTTTCAAGCTGATGCTCTTCCCCGTTTCTGGTAAGGGCGTTAAACGAAGGCTTGCTGGCTTTATTCTCGAGCATCCATTCCGTTGCAAATTTTCCGGACCTTATCTCTTCCAGAACTTTTTTCATTTCTGATTTTACCCTTTCGTCGATAACTCTCGGTCCTCTTGTCAGATCGCCGTATTGAGCTGTATTGCTTATAGAATATCTCATATTTGAAATTCCGCCCTCGTATATAAGGTCGACTATAAGTTTCATTTCATGTATGCATTCGAAATATGCGCTCTCTTCTTGATATCCTGCTTCGACAAGCGTTTCAAAGCCGGCGGTCATAAGAGCCGCAAGCCCTCCGCACAGAACTGCCTGCTCTCCGAAAAGATCGGTTTCGGTTTCTTCCCTGAAAGTGGACTCCAAGATTCCGGCTTTGCCTCCGCCTATAGCGGCGGCATAAGATAAAGCCATATTTTTTGTATTCCCGGTATAATCGTTATGCACCGCAATTAAATCAGGTACGCCCCCTCCTTTTTCGAATTCATGCCTTACTAAATGACCCGGTCCTTTTGGCGCTACCATAAAAACGTTTACCTCTTTCGGAGGAATTATCTGTCCGAAATGTATACTGAAACCATGAGCAAAGACTAAGTATTTATCTGCTTTTAATCCGGGTTCTATATCGTTTTTATAAACGTCTCCATGAATTTCGTCCGGAAGCAAAACCATAATAACGTCGGCTTTTTCTGTCGCTTCTTTGACCGGATAGACTTCAAAACCGGCATTTTTTGCTTTTCCAAAAGAATTGCCGTCCGGTCTTAAGCCTATTATCACTTTCACGCCGGAATCTTTTAAATTTAAAGCATGGGCATGCCCCTGCGACCCATAACCAATGATTGCTACGGTTTTAGATTGAATCAACCTTAAATCGGCATCTTTTTCGTAAAAAATGTTCATTAAAAACCCCCTTTATTTCTTATTTATATTTATCAACTTTGCTTTCTCGTTCTCTGTAAGGCTATTATCCCCGTTTTTACGATATCTTTTATTCCTAAAGGCCTTAAAATATCTATAAGCGATTCTATTTTCCTTTCGGAACCGGTTACCTCTAAAGTATATGAATTTCTCGAAACGTCTATTACGCGGCCGCCGAATATATCTTTTATTCTGAATATATCGCTTTTTGTAGTTTCGTCGGCATTTACCTTAATTAAAACCGTCTGCCTGACCACCGAGTCTTCGTCGGTTAATTCCTGCACTTTTATCACGTTGACAAGCCTGTTTAACTGTTTTGTAATCTGCTCTAAAATCTGTGTATCTCCCGACGTGGCGATTATCATCTTTGATTCGTTCTTTTCGAGCATTTTTGCTACGCAGATACTGTCTATATTAAATCCTCTTGCAGAAAAAAGCCCGGCGACTCTTGTAAGTACGCCGGATTCATTTTCGACATGAATTGAAAGAATATGAGTTTTTTCCATAATAATAAATTTATTATAAATAATGCTTATTTATATTATTCATACTAATAACATTCCGGTAATCGGCGAACCGGGAGCGACCATAGGATAAACGCTCTCTTCTCTATCTACGACAAAGTCCATTATAACCGGCTTTTTTATAGATAACGCTTTTTCTATTACGGGAACGACTTCGTCGGGTTTTTTTGCCCTTAATCCCACCGCGCCGTATGCTTCTGCAAGTTTAACGAAATCCGGATTAATGTTCATTTCGGAAAACGAATATCTTTTATGATAAAATAACTCCTGCCACTGCCTTATCATACCAAGAAAATTATTATTAATTATAGCTATTTTAACGGGCAGGTTATACTGTACGGCGGTTGCAAGCTCCTGTATATTCATTTGAATGCTTCCGTCTCCGGCAATGTCGAAAACCGTTTTATCGGGACATGCTATCTGGGCGCCTATAGCCGCCGGAAATCCAAAACCCATCGTCCCGAGTCCGCCGGAGGTCAACAAAGTTCTGGGATTTTTAAATTTGTAAAACTGCGCCGTCCACATCTGGCTCTGACCTACTTCAGTCGCTATGACGGCTTCTCCGGCCGTGAGCTCATAAATTTTTTCTATTACGTATTGAGGCTTTATTATATCTTTCATATGATATAAAAGAGGGTGTTCGTATTTCCATGCGTTTATTTCTTCAAGCCAGCCTAATCTCTCGTATTTAGCAGATGAAATTTCTTCGGTTTTATTGCTTAAAATTTCGAGAAGACTGCTTAAAACAGACTTTACGTCGCCGACCACCGGTATTTCTATCTTTACGTTCTTGCCTATGGAAGAAGGGTCTATATCTATATGGGCAAATTTTGCATTTTTACCGAATTCCTCTACTTTTCCGGTAACCCTGTCGTCAAATCTCGCCCCTATAGCTACGATAAAATCCGCATTGGATATCGCCATATTTGCCGCATAAGTGCCGTGCATGCCGAGCATGCCGAAAAAAAGCGGATGGTCGGAAGGAAAACCGCCGAGCCCCATAAGAGTAGATGTAACCGGCAAATCCAACAGCTCGGCCAATTCTTTCAGTTCATTGGCCGCATTCGAACTTATAACTCCTCCGCCTATATAAAGCAAAGGTCTTTTTGCCTTTACAATTTCTGCCGCAAGTTTAGAAATCTGGACATGATGCCCGAAATACGTCGGACTGTAACCCCTAAGTTCGACGGTTTCGGGATAATCGAACTCATACACGCTCGAGGTAATATCTTTAGGAATATCGATTAATACCGGGCCGGGCCTTCCCGTCGAAGCAATATAAAATGCCTCTTTAATAGTCTTTGCAAGGTCCTTGATGTCTTTTACTAAATAATTATGTTTTGTACACGGTCTTGTTATGCCGACCGTATCGGCTTCCTGAAATGCATCGTTTCCGATTAAATTAGTAGGAACCTGTCCCGTAAGAATAACCATAGGCACGGAATCCATATTGGCGGTAGCAATCCCTGTTATAGTATTTGTAGCCCCCGGACCGGATGTTACGAGTACGACCCCAACCTTTCCTGATGCCCTCGCATAGCCGTCGGCGGCGTGCGCAGCCCCCTGTTCGTGCCTTACTAAAACATGTTTTATCCGGGATTTATAATTTAAAAGCTCGTCGTAAATATTTAAAACTGCGCCGCCCGGATATCCGAATATAGTATCCACGCCTTCTCTTATAAGGCTTTCTAAAATTATTTTTGAACCGGTCATTAATTTTTTTTTCGAATTATGCTCCATATTTCATTTCCTTATATTTCTATTGACTATTGCGCCCTCATCGGCGGATGAAACCATATCGGCGTATCTCGATAAATAACCGTAATCGATTTTTTTGGGTTTTTTAGAAATTTTCAGTTTTCTTTTATTAAGCTCCTCATCCGAAACAAGCATATTTAATTTCCTGGCGGCAACGTCTATTTCAATCTTATCGCCGTTATTTAAAAGGGCGATAGGCCCTCCTTCCTGGGCTTCCGGCGATATATGCCCGATACAAGGACCTCTTGTTCCTCCGGAAAATCTTCCGTCCGTGATAAGGGCGACTTTTTCTCCCAGGCCCATTCCTACTATCTGAGAAGTAGGCGCAAGCATTTCCCTCATTCCCGGTCCGCCCTTAGGCCCTTCATATCTTATGACTACGACGTCGCCTTCTTTAACTGCGCCTTTAGAAATATTTTCCATTGCCGCTTCTTCGCTGTCATAAACCGCCGCATTTCCGACGAACTTCATCATAGAGGGGCTCACCCCGCTGGATTTTATTATAGCGCCGTTTGGGGCTAAATTACCGTAAAGAACGGCTATCCCGCCTTCATTGCGGTAAGGATTGCTTATTTTTCTTATAACTTCGTTATTGACGTAATTAACTTCGGATATTATTTCGCTTACGGATTTTCCGGAAACGTTAATAGAATTAAGATTTATAATAGTTTTTAACTCATAAAGCAGTGAAGGTATACCGCCGGCAAAATCGAGGTCTTCTAAAAAATACTCTCCGGCAGGCCTTAAACTGGTTAGTTGCGGAGTACTCTTAGAAATCTCATCGAATAGTTTTAAATCTAATTTTATTCCGGCTTCATTCGCAATGGCAAGAAGGTGCAGGACGGAATTAGAAGAGCCTCCGAGAGCCATATCTACGGCTATAGCATTTTTAAAAGAATCCAGCGTTACGATATCCCTGGGGCGTATGCCGTCCTTTACAAGTTCAACGACCCTGGCGCCGCTTTCAAAAGCCATTCTTTTCTTTATCGCAGAACCGGCGAGAGCCGTTCCCGCACCTGGCAAAGACATGCCTAAAACTTCCGTCAGGCATGCCATTGTGTTGGCCGTATAAAGGCCCTGGCATGACCCCTGCCCGGGACATGCGCACATTTCAAGGTCGTTAAGCTCTTTTTCGGTTATCTCTTTTATTCTGAATTTTGCAACCGCTTCAAAAGTATCTCTTACAAAAGAAAGCCTGTTGCCGTGATAGTGTCCCGAAAGCATAGGTCCTGCGGTAACGACCACGGACGGTATATTAAGACGCAGTGAAGCCATAAGCATTCCCGGAGTGATTTTATCGCAATTAGTTAAAAGAATAAGGCCGTCGAGACAGTGTGCCTCCGCTACGGTCTCTATCATATCGGCGATAAGTTCTCTGGAAGGCAGCGAATAGTGCATGCCTAAGTGCCCCATGGCCACTCCGTCGCAAATACCCGGAATCCCGAAAACGAAAGGATGTCCTCCGTTGCTATAAACGCCGTTTTCGGCGGCTCTTTCCAGGTCTCTTATGCCGACATGCCCCGGTATTAAATCCGTAAAACTGGAAGCAATGCCTATAAAAGGTTTCTTCATTTCGCTTTTAGCGAGCCCCGTTGCATATAAGAGCGACCTGTGGGGAGTTCTATCTATTCCTTCTTTGATATTACTGCTTTTCATAAAATTTATCCTTAAATATTAATTGTTTGCAATATGAAAAATTAATTTATCCGGAAATTTTTTCTTTAATAATTTTTTTCATTATATCGTTTCCGTTAAGCTTTTTTAATTTAAGCTCTTTTATGGCTTTCTGCTCGTCCGGCGTCAAAAAAGGCTTTGTGCTGTATTTATTTAACATTTTTTCTATTTCCATATGTTCATTGTATATCTTTTTAAAATTTTCGTCTCCGGCGGCAAGAGATTCCGCCATTTTTTTTTCGGCTTCATCTAAAAACTGCATAAACAGCCTCCTCATATTTATATATTATAATTAAGTTGCGTTGCAACTTTTAGTGACTAAATATTCGTCGATCTCATATTTATATATTATAATTAAGTTGCGTTGCAACTTTTTTGTATTTATAGAATTAATAACTTTTAAAAAGGTCCGTTGCCATAAACATAGTAAGGCGATAACTCTTCGGCATATTTTATTTGCGCCGACGGACTCAAATTCGTCCGGTTTCCATTTTCCAAAGCATACATAGATGCAAAATAAGCGCTCTGTTTTAAATCGAAAGGCACGGGTAAATTTATGCTTTCGAATTCCGCCTTAAATTTTTCATAGTCGTTTTCTTTATTGAAACCGTAAACAACGTACGGCTTATCTGCCCTATTTTCGACAAACGACTTAAGTTCAGTCATATTTAAAAGGCTGATTTTAAGCCGTTGCGTAAAATTTTCTTTTTCGGCGAAATATTCGGATACATAATAGCGGCCTTTAGCGGCGTCTTTTACGGCTACGATATCCTTAGCGCCGGCTCTGTTTTTGGCCAGCGAATATGCGCAGATTAATAAACTTTCCACGCCGGCAATATTTATTCCTAAAACATACGATAATGTTTTTGCAATGGTCAGAGAAACTCTGATACCGGTATAAGAACCCGGACCTAAAATAACTGCTATTCCGGTTAAATCGCTTAATTTAATACCGGCTTTCCGCATTATTTCGTCTAATTGTTTAAATATCAGTATAGAATGTTTCTCGTGAAAGTCCGAAACGGATTCGGAAATCTTGTCGAAATTTTCATCCGTAATTAATAAGCTGGAATATCCGCTTGAACTGTCTATCGACAATAAAAACATCTTATGTTTTTATAACTCTTATTATGTCGTTATAAGAAACGAACAGCAGAAGCATAATTAAAAGCGCAAATCCGACTTTTGCCGCAGTTTCCTGAAATTTAACGCTTAAAGGCCCCCTCTTTACCATTTCTATAAAAGAGAATAATAAATGTCCCCCGTCCAACGCTGGTATGGGAAATAAATTTACAAGCCCTATATTAACGCTTATAAACGCTATGAAATAAAAGAAACCTGAAACGCCGAGGCTTGCCGCTCTTCCGGAAAGCTGGGCTATCATTATAGGCCCGCCCAGATCGCTCGCCGGAAGTTTTCCGGCTATTAGATAAAAAAGGCTTACTACCGTGATGTATATAACAAACCAGATTTCTTTTACGGCGGAGTAAAAAGAATTTAATAAACCGGTGTGTTTGTAAAAAACGGCTTTGCTGGAAGGTGTTATTCCTATAATATATCTTTTTATCTTCTGCTGGTAAATGTTTAAACCAGAAGTCAATTCCGGTTTTAAAACCACTTTTTTATTCAGGTTATTTTCTTTGATTACTAAAGTTATTTTATTCTTGCCGAATTTTTCTATATATTTCGACAAAGCCGCCCACGAATTAATCTTTATTCCGTTAATGCTTGTAACGATATCGCCTTTTTTCAGGCCGGCTTTTACAGCAGGCATACCTTTCATGACCCCGCCTATAACCGGCTTTAAAACCGGTTTGCCTCCCATAAAAATAACGGTAAATATGACGGCGGCTAACACGAAATTAAAAAATGGTCCGAAAAAAATAATTAAAAACTTTTTATAAGGCGGCAGATTGCTGTAGGAGCGTTTTTGATCTTCCGGAGGCAGATCCTCAGAAGGGTCTTCGCCGAGGAGTTTAACGTATCCCCCTAAGGGAAGTGCGGAAATAACATATTCCGTTTCTCCGATTTGCCTTCCGAAAACCTTAGGGCCGAAACCTAAAGAGAACTTTTCCACTTTGACGCCCATTTTTTTTGCGACTATGAAATGTCCGAACTCGTGGATAAGGACGATTATGCTTATTACAATGAGAAAAGCAGCGATGTCGTAAATAATTCCGTTAATCATAATTTATTTTTATTTATTATTATTAAAAATTTTTATTTTTTTCCAATATTAATATATTTTATTATATTTTTTTTTTGTTAAAAATGCAATTTTTTTTAACTTCTCAGGGTGATTCCGAAACGGACGTTCAACTCTTTCAGCAGGCCGTCCCTTAATAAATTAACTTCTTCCATGGTAAGAGTTCTGTCTTCCGCTATTGCGTCATATCTTATAAGAAAAGATGTTTTACCTTCTTCTATCTGCTTTCCGGTATAAACTTCGACCAATCTTATGTTTTTGATAAGTGCAGAAAAACCTCTGATGAATTTTTCAACGGTAGCATATTCGATGCCTGAGTCGGCAATAATAGAAATATCCTGCTCTATTTCAGGATATTTATTAGGCTGGATAAAAGACTTTTTACCGGAAATAAAATCTTTTATAAAATCGATATAGAACTCGAATGCAAAAATTTTATGCTCTATCTTGAACTCGTCAAGAATTTCTTTTTTTATTTCACCAAAAATACCTGCTATATTTTTAGCTATTAAAATCTCTAAGGCCGTATTTTCATTATAAAACGCATTCGCATCGGCTTTATTGAACGCAAATTTTTTAATACCCGATTCTTTAAGCAAAAGTTCCGCTACGCCTTTTCCGTTATAAAATTCCGTCTCGCGGCTCGAATGCTTGATTCCCGTGCAAACGATTCCGCATAAAATGTTTTTTTCCGCAACCGGATATCCGCCGGATCCCTCTCCTAAATAAATCTTTCCAATTTCAAATATTTTGATATTTTTATATTTTTTAGAATTTTGCGATACCGCCTTTAATAAATCCGGTATTATACTGATTCTAAAAAACGAATAATCCTTGGATACGGGATTTTTAAGCTCCAGGACTCCGGTTTTATCGCCACCCGCTATTGAAATATTTATCTCTTTTTCTCCGGTAAGCGATGGAGAAATAATCTCGATAAATCCGTTGCACCTTAATAAATTTCTGAAAAACATCGATGTTTCGAAGTTCGGATTCTTTTGAGGCGGCCTTAAAATGCCGGATGGAACGGAAGATTTAATATTATCGTAACCGTAAATTCTGAATACGTCCTCGTAAATATTCACGTCTTCGGTTATATCGCTTCTGAAAAAAGGCGGCAAAACCGATATGCTTTCCCCGCCTCCTGCATTTTCAGATTTATTATCTATAATTTCATATCCAAGCCGCGATAAAAAACGGGATGCTTTATTTTTTACGGCAGAATCTCCAAGAAAATCGGACAAATCATTTAATTTTATTTCATAAATTTTCGGTCTGCCGAATTCATTTATATCGTAGGCATGGCAGGAAACGTTAAAACCTGCGGCGTATTTATCGAGAAGATGTAAAAAACGCCTTATTCCGAATACGCTTAAAGACGGATGAAGTCCTTTTTCAAAGCGCGTCGAAGCATCCGTTCTTAGGGATAGAGTTCTTGATGTTTTTCTTACGCTCGACATGTTGAAATTTGCCGCTTCGACTATAATATCGGCGGTATTTTCGTCGATTTCGCTGTTCGATGAACCCATAACTCCGGCAATGGCAATAATCTTATTTTTATCGGCTATAACGATATCCGAGCCGGATAATTTTCTTTCCTTGCCGTCGATAGAAATAACCGATTCGCCTTCTTTGGCATGCCTTGAGATAATCTTACCGCCGTCCAGTTTTCCCGCATCGAATGCATGGAGGGGTTGAGCCGTTTCAAGCATAACGATATTGGTTAGATCCACTATATTATTGATAGGCCTGATACCGCCCTTGAGCAATTTA
>JAJYJN010000017.1 GCA_021789455.1 bacterium
GTTTTTGATAAGATGCCATAGATAGATTACCTCCTTATAATCTATTTAAGTTAAATTAGAATAAAGCCGAAATTTAAGTTGCTATAGATTATAATAAAACATTTTTTTAAAATCAAGCAAAAAATTAGTTTCGTTAGATAAAATCTTTAAACGAATTTAAAAAAGCCTTAAATAAAGACGAGCCTGAAACGAAAAATAAACCGCTGTTTTGGGCTAATGTTTCGGAATAACGGTCGGCGCTGTATTTCCCGTCCGCATTTTTGTGCCGCGTAGAAAAACCGCAGAAAGGAACGGGCTCCGGCGTATGTTTTTTCAGTTTGACCTGATTGTAATGGTCCGGTAAAACCATTACGGTATATCCTCCGAATTTCTTAAGCCCTTGAAGCACCCCGCCGGCTATAAAATTATCGAAATCTTCTATAGCTTTGAGTTTTTTTTCTATGCTTCCTTCATGAGAAGCCTCGTCGGTAGCCTCGACGTGGATGTAAACAAAATCGCCGCCGTTTAACGATTCTAATCCGTATTCGACTTTGCCCTTGTAATTCGTATCTAAATATCCCGTGGCTCCCGGAACGTTTATGACTTTTAGTCCGGCATATTTTCCTATTCCTTTAACCAAATCTACGGCCGAAATAACCGAACCGCTCAAACCGTAGGCTTCTTTGATAGTAGGCATCGAAGGCTTGTATCCCTGCCCCCAAAGCCATATAGAATTTGCCGGAAGTTTTCCTGCGGCAACCCTTTTTTTATTAACCTCGTGATGCTCCAATATTTTTTCCGCCTTATGTATTATTTCAAGTATTTCCGGACTCGAAGCCGCTCCGTGAGGAAGATATTCGTCTATTTGCAAATCCGGTATATCGTGCGGCGCAACGGTTTGAAGTCCCGTTATATCCATGCCTTCGGCAACCAGAAGATGCCTGTAGCTAACCCCCGGATAAAAATGAAATTTATCGCTGGAAAGTTCTTCCCGAAATGTTTCTATTATGCTTTTTGCTTCTTCGGTAGTAATATGTCCGCCGGAATAGTCGTGCATATATCTTTTTCCATCTTTTTCCAGTATATTTACGAGGTTAAGCCTGAACGCCACGTCGTCTTTTCCGAGTTCGACGCCCATGCTAGCCGCCTCTAACGGCGACCTTCCTGTGTAATAATTTAACGGGTCGTAGCCGAGTATAGACATAGAGCCTATATCGCTGCCGGGAAGGCATCCGTCCGGAATAGTCTTTATCAAACCGGTAACCCCTTTTGCCGCTATGGAATCCATATTAGGCGTTTTGGCATATTCTAAAGGAGTCTTCCCGCCAAGTTCCGGCAAAGGAAAATCCGCCATACCGTCAGGGCATAAAATAACGTATTTATGTCTGTCCATTTAATTAATAAATCCTCCCGATTATATTCTTTGCAAAATTATGTGTTTCATAAAACAATACTTAACTTTTAATATGCAGCAACCGCATAGATTACAAAAGATTGCTTCGTCGCATTAGCTCCTCGCAATGACGGCATAAAGTTATTGCGAGCGTCAGCGGGCGGAGTCCAGCGAAGCTCATCAATCTTTTACTACTTTAATCCCATTGCTTTGATTACCGAATGTTTATCGCACGGTACTACGATAGGCTCTTTCGAAACTTTAATAGCGTTACCGGGGTCTTTAAGTCCGTGTCCGGTGAGAGTAAGGACGCAAACGGCGCCTTTTTCAAAAAATCCGCGTCCGTTCAATTTTATTAATCCGGCGAAACTTATAGCGGAAGCAGGTTCGCAGAATATGCCTTCATTTGCTGCAAGAAGCGCATATGCCTTTAATATATCTTCGTCGCTTATGGATTCGATTAATCCTCCGGATTCGTCTCTTGCCTCAACGGCTTTCTGCCAGCTTGCGGGGTTGCCTATTCTTATTGCCGTCGCAACCGTGTGCGGTTCTTTGACTATATGGTTTAAAACTATAGGAGCGGCCCCTTCCGCCTGAAAACCGAGCATTTTTGGAAGGCTTTTGATTTTACCTGCGGCATGATATTCTCTGTAGCCTTTCCAGTAAGCCGTTATATTTCCTGCATTTCCCACGGGAAGAATATGGTAATCTGGCGCCGAGCCCAGCTCGTCTGCTATTTCGAAGCTAGCCGTCTTCTGTCCTTCCAATCTGAAAGGATTTACGGAATTAACTAATGTAACGTCGTAATCCTTTGCGATTTCGCGGGTAATTACCAGAGCGTCGTCAAAATTTCCCTGAATCTGCATAACGACTGCGCCGTGGACTAAAGCCTGCGAAAGTTTGCCGGACGCTATTTTGCCTTCCGGTATCAAAACGAAAGATTTTATTCCCGCTCTTGCCGCATAAGCCGATGCCGATGCAGAAGTGTTTCCGGTCGAAGCGCATATTACGGCTTTTGAACCGTCGGACACGGCTTTAGATACAGCCATAGTCATGCCTCTATCCTTGAAAGAACCGGTCGGATTTAAACCTTCGTATTTGAAATATATTTCGATATCCGGATTTATAATTTTCCCTAAGTTGCGTGCCTTTATCAAAGGAGTGTTTCCTTCGAGTATAGTAATTATATGCCTGTCGTCGATTTCAGGCAAAAAATCGCGATACCTTTTTATCACGCCTTCATATCTTTTAAGTACCAAACCGTCCTCCCCCTTTTAACTAATGTTGTCTTCTATTCTTAAAACCATGGTTTTTGCGGAAATAACGTCTAATTTATCGCATAACGCAATGCTTTTGAACAATTCCTCCTCGTTGGCCTCATGCGTAGTAATTACTATAGGAACAGAACCTTCCACCTTCCTGCCTTTTTGGAGCATGGAACTTATGCTTATAGAATTTTCGCCGAGAATTCCCGATATTTTTGAAAGAACGCCCGGTCTGTCCATAGCGGAAAATCTAAGGTAATATCTAGAAATAATATCTTTTTTGCTTTTGATATTAAGTTTATTTTTTATTTTAGAAATAATAAAATCATGATGACTGTCTTCGTTTACCAGCCTGGATATCATTTCCATTAAATCGCCCATTACCGCGCTTCCCGTGGGGTTTCCGCCCGCGCCGTAACCCGTAAGGCTTAACGGTCCCGCAAATTTAGTATTTACTAAGAATGCGTTAAACACTCCGTCTATCTTTGATAAAAGACTGGAAGACGGTATTAAAGTAGGGTGAACTCTTATTTCTATTTTAGAATCTTCATTTTTAAGGATACCGAGAAGTTTTACCGTATATCCGAGTTCTTTTGCGAAACTGATATCCAACTGCGTTATATCTTCTATTCCTTCTATTATCGCATCTTTCATAGACAGGCTGGTGGAAAATGCAAGCCTTCCTAAAACCGCAAGCTTGTGGGCGCTGTCGGTCCCGTTTATATCAAGCGAAGGGTCTGCTTCGGCGTAGCCTTTTTCCTGGGCCTTTTTAAGCACGTCCTCGAATTTTCCGCCTTCTCTGGTCATCTTAGATAATATAAAATTAGAGGTACCGTTAATTATCGAATAAACCGACTTGATTTTGTCGCCGGCAAGTCCATTTTTTATAGCCCTCAATATAGGTATTCCGCCTCCGACGGCGGCCTCGAACCCTATATTGGATTTTTTTTCTAAGCATTCCTTAAATATCTCTTCGCCGTGTTCCGCAAGAAGGGCTTTATTTGCGGTAATAATGCTTTTGCCTTCGGATATTGCCTTGAGTATGAAATCCTTTGCCGGATGAATTCCTCCTATGAGCTCTATTACGATGTCGATTTTCTTGTCTTCGAGTATGTCGGATACATTTTTAACCGAAATATTTTTTATGTTTTCGGTAACCGGATGACTATTTCCGCGGGTAAATATCTTTCTGATATTTACCGGAACGGAAAAAATAGAATCCAGTTCGCTTTTTTGTTCCGAAAATATGCGGTAAAAACTTGAGGCGACGGTTCCAAAACCTAAAAGTCCTATATTAATCTCTTTTTTCATATAATGTTGACCCTAAACCGCTTTATGAAAAAACTCTTCGTTGTTAATAAAATGTTTTACTCCTTTTGACGCCTGTCTTATTCGCATTTCGTTTTCTACAAGCGCAAAACGGACGTACTCGTCGCCGTATTCGCCGAACCCTATGCCGGGAGAAACCGCGACCTTCGCTTTATCCAATAATAATTTTGAAAATTCAAGCGATTTAATTCCGGCGTCCAAAAATTGTTGCGGTATTTTCCCCCATACAAACATGGTAGCTTTGGGTTTTTCGATATTCCAGCCGGCAAATCTGAAACTTTCTATGAGTACGTCCCTTCTTTTTTTGTAATGCATGACCATATCGTTTATCGCGTTATGCTGAATTTCTTCGTTTAAGGCTATAATGGAGGCTATCTGGATAGGCTGAAACATTCCGTAATCCAAATAGCTTTTTATCCTCGAAAGAGCATTGATAAGAACCGGATTGCCGAGGGCAAAACCGACCCTGAATCCGGCCATGCTGTAGCTTTTCGACATAGAAAAAAACTCGATTCCGACATCCTTTGCGCCTTTAGCCTGCAAAAAACTGGGAGCTTTATATCCGTCGAAAGTCAAATCGGCATATGCGTTATCGTGGATTATATATATGCCGTTTTCTTTTGCAAAATCGACTAATTTTTCGAAAAAATCAAGTTCTACCGTAACCGTTGTCGGGTTATGCGGAAAACTTAATACGATAATCTTAGGCTTGGGCCATGTCTGTTTAAGCGCCGTCATCAGATGTTCGAAAAAATCTTCGCCTGGAATTAAAGGTATGCTCCGAACGTCTCCGCCGGCTATAATAACGCTGTAAGCATGTATGGGATATGTAGGATTAGGCACGAAAGCGACGTCGCCCTTATTTATAATTGCAAGCATAAGGTGACTCAAACCTTCTTTTATGCCCATCGTAACTATCGCTTCCAAATCGGGGTCAAGTTCCACTCCGTAATTGCGCTTATACATGTTTACTATGGCAAGCCTGAGTTTAAATATTCCGCGGGATACCGAATATCTGTGGTTTTTAGGATTTCTAGACGCTTCGACCAATTTTTCTATTATATAATCGGGGGTCGGAGAATCCGGATTGCCCATTCCAAGGTCGATAATATCGTCGCCGCGTTTTCTGGCTTCCATTTTTATTTTATTTACTTCCGCAAAAACATACGGCGGAAGCCTTTTAATAGTTTCAAAATCTTCTATCATTATAAAATTCCTCAAACTGATAAAAAAAATTATATTATATTATATTATTTTAATGCGGTAAAATAAATAATAAAATGAGGTGTATTTTAGGACGAATGTTTAAAAAATTTTTCGGCGCCGAAAGAGCTTCTTACTAACGGGGCGGAAAAAACGTGCTTTACGCCTTTCTTATTTGCATAGTCTTTATATTCTATGAATTTTTTGAGGGGAACGTATCTGTGAACCGGAATATTTTCGAGCGACGGCCTTAAGTACTGCCCGATAGTTATAAATTCTACGCCGTTATTTATCAAATCGTCTATAGCTTTAAAAACCTCGGCGTCGTCTTCGCCGAGCCCTACCATAATGCCGGACTTTGTTAGAATATCCGGTTTTTTTTCTTTTATCTTTTTTAATAATTTTAAAGACCTTTCGTATGAGCTTGATGGCCTTATTACCGGATACAGCCTTTCGACGGTTTCGATATTGTGTCCGAAAATATCTATTCCGCTCCCTGCTACTTTCATAACTGATTCTTCGTTTCCGTTAAAATCCGAGGTTAGAACTTCGACGGTTTGACAATCGGTAGTTTTTCTAATCTCTTTGACGGTTTCGGCTAAAATATCCGCTCCGCCGTCTTTGATGTCGTCCCTTGTGACCATGGTAATTACCGCATGTTTTAGTCCCAGGGATTTTACGGCGTAAGCCACCTTTTTCGGCTCGTCGGCATCTAAGTTTGAGCTTCCGCAGGCTTCGGACTGCGTATCCGAACCTGCGTACTGCCGGAAATTAAGATAATCGATATTGCAGAAAGGGCATTTTCTGGTACATTTATCGCCTAAGAGCAAAAATGTCGCGGTTTTGTTGGAAAAGCACAGGTTGAGGTTCGGACACCTCGAAGACGAACAAACCGTATTGAGTTTTTTTTCTTTAATAATTTTGGAAGTCTCAAAAATATCTTTTCTGGACTTGATTTTTAAAATCTCGTTTTTTAAATATCCCGGAAGCCTTTCGTTCATCTATTAAATTTTAAATTCTTTATTCGTTTTTGCTTTTTAATTTCATTTTATTTTATAATTGCTTAAAATACAATATAATATTTTTTACAAAATATAAAAGGCGGGATTACCGGATGCGATACGGCGATAATTATTTTATGGGACTGGCCTTAGAAGAGGCTAAAAAAGCTGCGGAGAATGATGAGGTGCCTGTTGGAGCCGTTATATCAAGCGGCGAAGGCGAAATAATCTCTACGGCTTTCAACACCGTCGAAAAAGACGGCTCATGCATAATGCATGCGGAAATAAAGGCAATTTTAGCCGCTCAGAAAAAACTGGAAAATTGGAGGCTTGACGGATGCGCATTATATGTTACTTTGGAGCCCTGCATTATGTGCTGCGGCGCAATCCTTCTGTCGAGAATATCTAAGGTAATTTACGGAACTATAGACCCTAAAGGAGGGTCATCCGGTTCTATTCTCGAAGGCAAGATAGAAATCGTTCATGGCATTATGGAAGAAGAATCCTCGATACTGCTTAAATCGTTTTTTAAATCTAAAAGAGGAAATATAAGATACGGGAAAAATATGACGGATTAGCAACAGTAAGACAATAAATAAATCTGACACCTTTTTAACAAAAGAGAGCCATAAAAAAGGGTGTCGGATTTGAAATCCGACACCCTTTTTTACTATTTTCTTACTTGTTCTTTTTTATCTTAATTAATCAGCTCCACAGCAATAACACTATCGGAATAATTAAAATCGTAAAAATATTAACGACCTTAATCATCGGGTTAATTGCCGGACCTGCAGTATCTTTATAAGGATCGCCGACCGTATCGCCGGTAACTGCGGCTTTATGGGCTTCACTGCCTTTGCGGTAAGTCTGCCCGTTATACTCGAATCCTTTTTCTATTAATTTTTTTGCGTTATCCCATGCCGCACCGCCGCTTGTCATAGAGATAGCGACAAAAAGCCCGGATATGATAGTTCCCAATAAAATACCGCCGAGAACCTGAGGTCCCATCGTAAGACCGAAAACTATCGGACCTGCAATCGGAATAAACGCCGGCAATATCATTTCCCTAAGCGAAGACTTGGTGACTATATCGACGCATTTGCCGTATTCAGGCTTGCCCGTGCCTTCCATAATGCCGGGAATCTCTTTAAACTGCCTCCTGACTTCGACTACTATGTCGCCTGCGGCTTTACCCACGGATTTCATCGCAAGGGAAGCAAAAATATACGGAAGCATTGCTCCTAAGAAAAGGCCTATTAAAACTTTGGGTTGAGCTATGGAAAACGATATATCGGGAATGCCGACTTTAATTAAATCGGAATATTCCCCGAAAAGAACTATCGCGGCAAGAGCCGCCGAGCCGATAGCATATCCTTTCGTTACGGCTTTAGTAGTATTGCCTACCGCATCAAGAGCATCGGTAGTTTCCCTGACGTCTTCAGGAAGTTCACTCATTTCGGCGATACCGCCGGCATTATCGGTAATAGGCCCGAACGAATCGACCGCTATTACCATTCCCGCCATAGAGAGCATACTGGAAGCGGCAACCGCGACGCCGTAAAAACCTGCAAAATGATAAGAAAGCAAAATGCCGAAAGCGATTGCGATAACAGGAAGAGCAGTTGACATCTGTCCTACTGCAAGTCCAGCTATAATATTTGTTCCGTGGCCTGTCGTAGAAGCCTTGGCTATGGATTTTACCGGCGAGAAACTCGTCGAGGTAAAATAATCGGTAATGACTATTATGAGTCCGGTTAATACCAAGCCTACCAGTGCCGAATAATAATAATCCATTGCCGAATGATCGCCGACTCCGTTCATAAAACGCATAGTGAAAAAATAATATACTACTGCGGAAATAATTCCGGTTGCAAATAATCCTTTATATAATCCCTGCATAATCTTTTCTTTCGTGGGAGCGCTTACGAAAAAAACGCCTGCTATAGAAGTAAATACGGCTATACCGCCAAGCAAAAGCGGATAAAGTATAGCCTTCATTAATGCCGTTTCGCCGTAACCGTGCCCTCTGAAAGCTGAATAAGCCAATAATATAGAAGCTATGATAGTTACTGCAAACGTTTCGAATACGTCTGCCGCCATACCTGCGCAGTCGCCGACGTTGTCGCCGACCTGGTCGGCTATAACTGCCGGGTTTCTCGGGTCGTCTTCGGGTATGCCCGCTTCGACTTTTCCTACCAAATCTGCTCCAACGTCTGCGGCTTTAGTATAAATACCGCCGCCAAGCCTTGCAAAAACCGATATAAGACTGCAGCCGAACGCAAAACCTATTAACGAATTTATTACTCCGTCAAGACCGCTTACCGAATGGCCTATAAGCATAAAAACGGATATCCCTAAAACGCCAAGTCCGAGAACCATTAAACCGGTAACCGAACCTCCTTTAAACGCAAACTTTAATGCGGGTTTGACTCCTTTATGAGCTATCTGCGCGGTTCTGATATTTGCCCTTACGGCGTTAAACATTCCGAGATAACCGGCTAATGCCGATAAAATAGCTCCGAGCAAAAAACCGGAAGCCGTTAAAATTCCAAACTGCGGTATCCAGTAACCGCCGATAAGTATTAACGCAAAAATAATAATTCCCACGATGGCGACGGTTCTGTACTGCCTGTTTAGAAAAGCCGTTGCGCCTTCCTGAATAGCTTTTGCAATCTGCTTCATTTTCTCGGAACCTTCGTCGTGCTTCAGCGCCCATATCGTTACCGCTATACTGTATATAACGGCAATGAGACCGGCAATGATTCCAAAAATCATAGCTTCGTCAAAGACATTCATGTCCAAAAACCCCCTGATTAAATTTTAATGAAATTAAATTTAACAAATATGTTAAAACATATCAACTAATTTCAGCGTTCTCGTTATTAAGGCTTTTAGCTTTTTCTTTTAGATTTGCAAAATAAATAGCAACCGGCCTGTATGCCAGATGCGACCATTTGGAAAAAGGAACTTCTATTACCAGCATTGGGAATAAAATCATTAAATGAACAAGATATATATAGAAAATGGCGGATACGGAGTAATTATAAACAATAGAAGCTCTCAGTAAAACTCCGGTCACGCCGGTTAAAAAGAGCAATATTACGAACATCCAGTCGGTATGATGAGAGAATTTGCTCCTTTCTATTTTCTTGGTAAGCCTCTTGACAATAAAATAAACCGTACCGAATATTAACCCTATACTGGCAAAATAATCGAATAAAATTATATGAAGGTACGGAAGGCTGTTTTCATTCTGAAACCAGTCCAAAAAGAAAACTATGCCCACAAATAATATGACGTAACTTATCATTAGAAAAAGATGCGTGAGCCAGAAATTATATTTTCCTTCCGTAAGTTTTTTAGAGGACGTTCCTTCGGAATCATCGCACTTCGCATATCTGTATTGAGTAAAAAAATTGAACATCAGCGACCAAGCTTCGGTAAAATAAAGTTTTAACGGAATTTTAACGCCGGCATCGCTTAAAACGGTCTTCCTGAACATATTATAAATAAAAGATGTCAGCATTACCCCCAGAAATACGGTTATAGGCCAGTCGAAATAATAATCTATTTTATCCGGAGATACGGCTTGTCCCAGAGTGGCTCCTGCCGCAGGATGCAGTCCGAAAAGAACCGCCCATTCTATTAAAACCCCGAGCGCGACTATTAATATAGCGATATATTCCGCATATTTAGATTTATATAAAAGTTTGGATATTCCCGTCCAGTCGTATGCGCTTATTAAAAATCTGCGGAGGGACATCATCAGTTCTCCCGGTTCCGCTTTTCTGGGGCAATTTTTGGAACATTCCCCGCAATAATAGCATAACCATGGGTCTAAATCGCTTACTAACTGCTCTTTCATTCCCCATCCCGCCATTATCATTTCCTTTCTCGGAAACGGCCTGTCTTCGGTTGATAAGGGACAAACCGCAGAACATGTCCCGCACTGGAAACATTTTTTAAAATTGCTTTCGCCTACTTCTTTTATATATTTGACCAACTCGTTGTCGGTCTTTACCACTGTATTTTTCAAAATAACCCCCTTCTTAAAAGCCTTTATATGGATTTGGTCCAAGCGATTTAATTTTATTGACGAAATCTTCTACTATTTCCGGCAGTTTCATATAATCGGTAAATTCAAGCTGAATCTGCCTTACTCTTTCTTCCTCAAGTACGAGTCTCGTCAATGTTTCCTTAAGATTGCCCATTCTGTACGATGCAAGTTCCGAACCTTTCACGAAATGGCACTGATAATCGTCGCCGAATTTACATCCTAAAAGGAGTATGCCGTCTATCCCCTTGGAAAGAGCATCGGCGTACCAGACATTATTGATAGAGCCTAAGCATCTTACTGGTATAACCCTTATATTAGAAGATAAATTTATTTTATTCAGTCCCAATATATCCAGTGCGGGATAAGCGTCATTTTCGCATGCAAAAACCAGAATCCTGTAATTCTCGTCGGTAGGGTCTTCGGGAATATAAAGGCTTTTTATCATCGAAGCGACGATATCGGGAGAATAGTTTTTGAAAGATATAATTCTCACAGGACATGCGCCCATACAGACTCCGCATCTCCTGCACCTTTCAGGATTATACTTAGGCGTACCTTTTTCGTCTTCGTCTATGGCGCCGAACGGACACTCCTCGGTACATCTTTTACACTGCGTACACCTTGGAAGGTCGAAAAAAGGATACGTCATATCGTTTGAGCGCGGATGCACGGCCTTACCTTTGGAAGTCTGCTCTACGCACTGTATGGCTTTTAAAACTGCTCCTTTTGCATCGTCCACCGAAAAAACGGTATCCATGGGCATTCTTACGGAGCCCGCAGGATATATTCCCGTTCTTCTCGATTCGTATGGAAAACATATAAAATTAGAATCGGGGAATCCGTATGCAAGATCCGGCATCTCCTTTCCTTGCCTGTATGCAAGATTTAACAGTCCGCTCTTAGCAACCTGCGCTGTGGAAACCGGTATCGAAGGGGGGCAGGACGCTCCGCTTGCCGACGTTGGATTTCCGGCCGTTAAATTTACATCCTGGCCATATTCGATTTCTCCCGAATTTGGAACCATTCCGGAAGCAAGCACCAACATTTCGACGTTTAAATCAATATCGCCGCCGAAAAGGGTATCCTTTACTTTTACGCCTATTTCATTATTGCCTTTATCGTAAGAAATATCGGAAACTGCGCCTTTTACCATATATATTCCTTCGTCGTCCTGCATTTTCCTGTAAAAATTTTCATATTCGCCGGGCGTCCTTATGTCTTTATATATTATGTAAACATTTGCGTCCGGATTGTTTTTTCTTATCAATGCCGCTTCTTTAAGAGAAGACATACAGCAAACCGTCGAGCAGTACGGCAGATGATTTTCGTCTCTCGAACCCGCGCACTGAATAAATGCTATAGATTTTACCGCCGAACCGTTAGATTTTCTTTTTACCGTGAAACTTTCGGATTTGCCGTTCTCTGAAAGTTCCGAATATAATTCTTCAAGTTCGACGTTCGTTAATATATCGGGGGTCAAGCCGTATCCTAAATAATCCAGCTTTTTTGCTTCGTAAGGCTTCCATCCGGTAGCCGCTACGATAGAACCGACAGTTTCATTTATAACTTCAGCCGCATTATCTTTGTCGGAAGGCTCTATCTCGACGTTAAACTTTCCGGGAGCTCCCGATACGGACTTTATTTTTGAATTTTTATAAATTTTAATTCTTTTAGAACTTTCTACCCGGCTTATCAGTTCGTCTAATCCTTCTTTTATCCAGATATTTTTGTCAAAAGGCGGTTTGGTTTCCCATTTTTTATATTTTGAATATGGGAAGCCGCCGAGATTAGATTTTTTTTCGACCAGAACGACTTCGTAACCTGCTTTCGCCGAATTTATTGCGGCATTAAGTCCGGTTATTCCGCCTCCAACGACAAGAACGGTTTTGTTTAAATCCTGAATAAGCGGTTCGGGGAACGCTGCTTTTTTAGCCTTAGAAGCGCCCATATTTATATAATCTTCCGCAAGAAGCTGAGTATTGTTGTCGTTAGGAGGGCTTATCCATATTACATGCTCCCTGAGATTGACTCTTTCCGTGTGAATAGTAAGCGGGTCGAAATTGAATACGTCCTGTTTAGCGCGCATTGAACAGGCGGCTATAACTAATTTATTTATCTTTTTTTCGGCAATATCGTTTTTTATGAGATTTACTCCTTCCGGCCCGCAAAGAAATTCATGGCTTATGCATACTACGGGTTTATTGGAATCTTTTGCCGTATTGACTAATCTTTCAACATTCAGGCTTTTCCCTATATCGCAACCGGAACATATATAAATCCCTAAATTATTATCCATTTTAACTCCTCTTCAAATATATCTTTTTTTCTGTATGTTGAACTTTTTTATAATTTTGCGTTATGCTGAATCACCGAAAGCGCCGCGGACGTAGCCGATTGGCCGGACATATAAACGTCCAAAGGAAACTTTGCTACCCCTGCGGAGAAAATGCCGCCCTCATAATTTTCGTTAAATATAAATCCGTTTTCGTCTATATCTATTTTTATGTCGCCGCCTATTTTAATTTCTTTTAAATCGTCCTTGATATTCGGATACATGCCTGCCGCAAGAACTACCATTTCAGCCCTGAATTTGTTCTTTTTTCCGGAAAGCATATCTTCCACGTCTAACAACAGGTCACCTGTCGCATGGTCCTCGGATATTTTTCCGACTACACCTTTGTTAAATTTAATATTTTTATCGATTTGCGCTTTATTGAGGAAATTTTCGTATCTTCCCGGGGTTCTTAAATCTATATAAAAAATAGTAGGGGAAGAGGCGGGATTTTTATCCCTTAAATAAAGGGCTTGTTTTAACGATGCCATACAGCATATTGCCGAACAGTACGGAAGATGATTTTCGTTTCTCGAACCCGCGCATTGTATAAACGCAACGTTCGTTACTTCCTTGTTATCCGACGGCCTCACGATTTTGCCGCCGGTAGGACCGTTATCTGCGGCTAGCCTTTCCATCATAACGTTGGTAATAACGTTTCTAAATTTTCCGAATCCTAAGTTTTCTAATTTTTCTACGTTATACGGCTTCCAGCCCGTCGCAAAAATAATATCCGAAACTTTTAGCTCTATTATATTTTCTTTGGCATTAAGATTTATTGCGTCATAGCTGCAAACTTCTTCGCACTTTTTGCACGACGAGAATTTGCAGTAATTATCGTCTACAGAATATTTTAAAGGAAATGTAGATAAAGCCGGCATATATATGGCTTTCGTCGTATCCATGCCGTAGTTGAAATCGTTAGGCCTGTCCTCCGGACAGACTTTGGCGCATTCGCCGCAAACGGTGCAATTATCGTTTATATATTGAGGTTTTTGGCGAATTTTAACTATGTATCCCGTTCCGTCCTTTTCCTTATTTATTTCTTCTACGACGGACGAAACTAAAAAATTTATATTGTCGTCGGCGGAAGACTTTATCCTCTTTGTATTTATTTCGAATCCGCAAAACGGCGGACACAGCTTTGGAAAATACTTATACATCTGGAGAACTCTGCCGCCTATATACGATTTTTTTTCTACTATATATACTTTTTTGTTGACGGCTTCCGTAATTTCTAACGCGGCAGAAACGCCGCTGTGACCGCCGCCTATTATAAGTACGGGATTTTCATTATTTAACTCGCTCAACTTTAAATCTCCATTGCTAAGTTTTTAATTAATATAAATATAAAAAAAGACGAATATTACGACTAAATATTATTAAATAATTAAACCCCTCCTCAATAAAATGAGGAGGGGAAAGATACGTAATTATATTAATTGTTACAGATAAACCTTAAATTCTAACTAGTTTTTCGGAACTAATTCTATATAAGGTTTTTTAAACAATTCCGGCTGTCCGGTTGTTTTATTTATTTTAGAATTAACGAATACCTTCCAATTCTGTTCGTCAAGTTTCGGATGGTCGGTTCTGTAATAGAAGCCCGGGTATCTTGTTTCTTCTCTGAACAATACGTGCCTTAAATGAAGTTCTCCGACTATCGACCTGTGGTAATTTTCCCATGCTCTCATAAGCTCGTGCAGGTTAGACGCGGCAAGTTTAGGAGCATCGTCTTTTAATCTGTTTAAAAGGTCTAAACCTCTTAAGAGATTGGCTTCGCTGGTCCTGTAGAATGTAGAAGTTCCGGCAACGTATTCATCCATAAGTTTATTTAATCTGAACAAGTAAAGTCTTGGCCTGATATAATTAGGATTTACATTAGGTTCGGTCGAATAATCTTTAAACTTTTCGAATGTAATCATTGGGCCGTATATTTTCTCGGCAAGGACTTTATTGTCGGTATGAACCGTAGGCGTATAGCCGGAGTCGTCCAATACGAACCTTACAGCAGATTTTGCAGCAATTCTTCCTTCGACGTATGAACCGGAAGAAAATTTATGTCCCGATGCTCCGACGCCGTCTCCGCCTGTGAAAAGTCCGTTTACGGTCGTCATGCGGTTGTAACCCCACTGATACTCTTTCGGAGCTAAATCTTCAGGCCCGGAGACCCACATTCCGCAGGCGCCCGAATGGGAACCTAAGAAATAAGGCTCTGTCGGCATAACTTCGGAATTTGTCTCTGCCGGATCTATATCCATTGCCGCCCATAATCCAGCCTGGGCAACGGTCATGTCAAGGAAATCTTCCCATGCGTCTGCTTCAAGAGATTTCTTTCTCTTCTCGGGAAGAGTTTCAAACAGCGTTTTAATTGCTCCGGACGTATTCATATAGAAAGGTCCGTTTCCTTCCATCCAGTCTTTAAGCATAACATGGTTCCAGAGGCAGGTCGCGGGAACTTTTGCCAAACCGTAAGGTGCGTAATCCTGAAGCATATGTCCCCATTTCTGCATATAGTCTTCACCGTGCGCATTTAAAACTCTCGATTTAAAGAGCGTGAACCATGCTCCTACCGGACCGTAGCCGTCCTTAAATCTGTTGGGCACGAACCTGTTTTCCATGGTGGTCATTTCCGCCCCGGCTTGATAGCCCATAGCGTATGTAGAACCGGCGTTCCATATGGCATACCATGTTCTGCCCATACCTTCAGCCTGAGACCTCGGCCTGAAAACGTTGACCGTTCCTCCGCAAGCCATAATTACCGCTTTAGCTTTAAATATGTAAATCTTGGCCTCTCTTAAGCTGAATCCGATCGCTCCGGCAACTCTGTTTTCATGCTTTTCATCCATAAGGAGCTCTGTTATAAATACTCTTTCTAAGATGTTTTCTTCGCCGAGAGCTTTTCTTGCGGCTTCCGCAACCAATACCTTATAAGATTCGCCGTGAATCATTATCTGCCATCTGCCTGCTCTGAGCGGTCTTGCGCCTTCGGCGATTGACCTTGTATCTTCTTCGTCTTCTTTGAATATCGGAAGGCCGAATTTCTCGAAGAGCTGGACGGTAGAATCTACGTGCCTGCCGGTATCATAGATAAGGTCTTCCCTGACTATACCCATAAGGTCGTTGGCGACGTGTTTAACGTAATCTTCAGGAGTGTTGTCTCCAAGATACGTATTAATAGCGGATAATCCCATAGCAACGGCGCCGCTTCTTTCGATTGAAGCTTTTTCGACCATCGTTATTTTCATATCTTTAGGCGCCCATTTTTTTATTTCGAATGCGGCTCCGCATCCTACCATACCGCCGCCGACGATTAGGACGTCGGTATTAACTTCTTCTATGGTATAGTTGTTTAAAACATCGGTGCTTGTCATTGAACCTTTCATTTCAGCCATAACAATTTATCCTCGCAATTTATAAATTATTTTAATTTAAAAAATAAACATTACCAGCATTTTATCGTTTATTTCTTCGGAACGGTAAGTTCGATTCCGAGTTCGTCGCATAAACGCTCGTCTTTTAAATTCCCCTGATTAACTTCGGCAATTCCCTGATACGGGTCGATACCGCCTTCGGGAGTAGTCCTGATAGGGAATTTAAATCTTTTAATTTTACCGTTTCTGAATTTAACCGTCCACATAATAGAATCCGAACCGCGCATCGGAATAACCGAAGAACCCAACGGCGCAAAATCCTGATATGCTCTCACTTCTATAGCAGACTGAGGACAAATTTTAACACAGCTGTAACACTCCCAGCACTGGTCCGGCTCCTGGTTGTAAGCCTTCATAATGTCCTTGTTAAGAACCATGAGGTCGTTAGGACAGATATACTGGCATGCAGTCTTATCCCTTCCCTTACAACCGTCGCATTTTTCCGTAATTACAAAACTTGGCATTTTCATACCTCCTCATTAATATATTATTTTTATATATAAAACGATATATTATCCGCATCGTAAGCGGAATAATATAAAATTAATCCGGTTTATAACAGAAATTAAATTTCTCCTTTCGCCGCTTTGTGGAGCTTAATTTCTACTTTGTCTTCTTTAGCGAGCGAAGCGTAATAATCTTTTAATATAGATAAAACCTCCGGCCTCGAAAAGTGGTCGGGGACTTCCTGTCCTTCGGATAACAGTTTTCTAAGCATCGTACCGCTTAAGGTCAGCCTGTTTTCTTTAGGGTGGGGGCATGTTCTTGTAGATGCCATACCGTCGCACTTATGGCAGTAAAACGTCAAGTCCATTTTTAAAGGCTTTAATTCAAGAGCATTTTTTGGGATTTCGTCGAATATCTTGTGGGCATCGAAAGGTCCATAGTAGTCGCCTACTCCCGCATGGTCTCTTCCGACGATAAGATGAGAACAGCCGTAATTCTGCCTGAAAACGGCATGCAAAAGAGCTTCTCTCGGTCCCGCATATCTCATTTCCATAGGGTAACCTGCTTGAACGACTGTATTTTTGACAAAATATTTATCTATCAAAGTATCTATGGCAACTGCCCTTACATTGGCCGGGATATCGCCGGGTTTCAATTTGCCGACCAGCTGGTGTATGAGAACGCCGTCTGTAGTTTCCACGGCAACCTTGGCAAGATATTCATGCGAGCGGTGCATAGGATTCCTTGTTTGGAATGCCGCAACCGTGTTCCAGCCTTTTTCTTCGAATAATTTTCTTACTTCTGCCGGACGCATATATATATCCTTGAACTCTTCGGGATAAGTGCTTTCGCTTAATACTTTTACTTTACCCGCGATATTGACGTCTCCCTGAGCCATAACCTTTTGAACTCCGGGATGCTCCATATCGGTCGTTTTAAATATTTTTTGGCACTCATACGCCTTGTCTATAGAATATTTTTCGGATACGGCGATTATCCCTATAATTTCGGAGGTCTCAAAATCGACAAGCGCGACTTCCTCGCCTATTTTAATTTCGTCGGATAATTCTTTTGTGGCGGAAAGAGTAATGGGTATAGGCCAGAAAGTTCCGTCTGCCATAGTGTAGTTATCCACGACGCCCTGCCAGTCTTTTTTCCCCATAAATCCTTCCAGCGGAGTAAATGCGCCTATTCCTAGCATTATTAAATCCGATGTTTCCCTTGAAGTCATAGGCAATTTTTTAAGATTTTTTGCCTTTTCTTTTGCCTCTTTAAGTTCATTGCCGGACAAAAGCAGAGGTTTTAATTTTTTTTCTTTACCGTGCGGATTTACTAATGCCATATTGTCCCTCCAGAATGAATTATTATTGCGATTTTTAGGATTTTAAGATTTTAGCTCTTAATTTAATTCTATATATTTAATATTATTTGTTCAAAATGTCAACAACTATTTTATGACCAGGTCATAGGATTATGTTCGACTACTTTTTCTACGAATCCTTTGTAATCTATGACTTTTATATTTTCCGCTATTTCGCTTTCTTGTATTCCCCTTGCTTTTATATCCGCAAGAAGACAATAAACGTTATTCTTTTGCGCCAGATTTTTTAATAATTCCTCAAATTTGCCGCCCTTTTTAACGGCATATACTCCGTCTTCTACCAGCAATACTACGTCGTCGTTTTGCCCTATATAGTTTACGGCGTCCTTAAGAGCGGAAGATTCGTACGGCGATTTTTTAATTATGTGCAGCAATTTTATTCTCCTCCTTTATCGGTTTATTTAAAAAGGCAGTAACGCTTTCATCTCGTTCATTTTTTGTTTTAACGAATTTCTATCGACAATCTCTACTTCGGTTATTAAATCTTCGACTCCCATACCTCTTTCTTCGAGAGACTCTTTTTCGACATAAATATGAGAAATCTCGAAATCGTCTATTAAAATAGGATACGTCATGGAAAAATTTTTCTTTCCGAGCAAGGAAGTATCCTGCCCTTTCTTAAGAGAAAAAACGCCGTCTCCTATAAAGCTTACGCTTATATCCTGTTCGTATGCCCCGAACATAACCATCGCTTCTATCGCTTCCTGCTCATAAACCGTTCCGTAAGGAGCGGTTCTGCAAACAAACATTACCTTAGTTTTTTCCTGTTCCGACATTTTATTTACTCCCGTAATAAATATATTTTTTAATTAAATTTAATTAAAACGTTATCATTCTGTCAGATGTTATGCATAATTCTAAGAGTTGTCCCAAGCCGGATATTTCTTCCACTTTGCAGACAGTCTGGTTGACTATGCCTCTTCTTTTTCCTGCCGCAACGCATACTATTAATCTTACGCCTTTGAGCTCAAGTTCCGAAAGAAGTTTCATAATATTTCTTTCGTCTCTCGGCGGCTCTAAAGTTGAGCATCTGTTATAGACGCCGTCGTTATAGAAAAATATGCCCGTTATCTCATGGCCTGACTCCATCGCCGCAACTATAAAATTATAAGCGGTATCCATGGCCTGATGCATATAGGGCCCTTCTTTAATAAGAACGCCAAGTTTCATTAATTCGCTCCTCCAAAATTAATTTATTAATTGCTTCCGATTTAGATTGTGCCGTATTTACAATAAAGGTGTCCGATTTAAAATCGGACACCTTTATTGTAACGCCTTTATTACTTATTTTTTGTTTACATTATTATAGCATTGCTTACAAGCTGATGGATTCCGCCGACCATTTCTTCGTCTAATCCGTAAAGAGGAAATACCTTTGTAAACTGGGTTTTGCAGATTGCGCATATAAGGGCGTAAAAATTAACGCCGTGATTGTCAACCGCTTCTTTTACCGTCTGCATTCTCGGCATAGAACCCGCAAGCCTCACGTTCATAACTTCTTCGGTCAATAAACCTCCGCCTGCTCCGCAGCAATAAGTGCTTTCCTTAGTAGTACCTTCTCTTAACTCTACAAACTTGTTTGCGGCGGCTTTAATCAGCTCTCTGGGTATCGTAAACTGCCCGCCTACGACGTCGCCTATTCTGGAACCTCTTGCTACATTGCAGGAGTCGTGAAACGTGACTACCTTGTCGTCGTTCGCGGAAGGGTCCAGTTTGATTACCCCGTCCTTAACCAAGCCTAAAGTAAAGTCGCAAATATGGGTCGGCTGTTTATATTTGCTGTCGAGAAAATCGAACGGACCGTTCATAGTATTGGAATACATATAAGCCGCTCTCCAGGCATGGCCGCATTCGCCTATGATAACTCTTTTTACTTTAAGCCTTCTTGCCTCGTCCCATATTCTTTTATTTATTTCTTTAGTATTTTGATAGCTTCCTATAAATTTTCCGAAATTGCCGGCTTCCGAAGCATACGATGAAACGGTATAACTAATACCGGCCTTATGAAATACTTTTGCATAACCTTTCAAGGATTCCATATGGGGCATGGCAAAAAAATCGGCCGACGGCGGCACCAATAAAACTTCGGCACCCTCGACGTCCATAGGTATTTTAACGCCCTTCCCCCCTTCTTCCTCAATTTCCTCTTCTAAGTCGTCGAGAGTGTTTCTTAATGCGGCAGGCGGTATCCCGATATTGTTTCCAGTCTTAAAAACTTTATGGATAACTTCAGTCGTATATTTTTGTCCGAGACCTATCGAATCCATAATCTGACGCGCGGCCATAGTAATTTCTGCGGTATCGATGCCGTAAGGGCAATACAGGGAACATCTTCTGCATTCGGAACACTGCCAGAAATAAGTGTACCATTCTTTCAAAACTTCTTCCGTCAATTCCTGGGCGTTTGAAAGGCTCTTAAAAAACCCCGACGGAGTGAAATAATATCTGTAAACCTTCCTCATTAATTCCTGTCTTTGAACGGGCATATTGTTAGGGTCCGCCGTTCCCAGGAAAAATTGGCATTTATCGGTACATGCTCCGCATCTAACGCATATATCCATATAATCCCTGACGGCTTTATTATGGTCCAGTATTTCTTTAAAAACTCCAAGCGCTTTATCTTTCCACCCGTCCTGAAGTTTGAACGGAAATCCTAATGCCTCCATATCGTCTTTCTGGGCTTCTATCATATGCTCATACGCCGATGCGCCCGGAACTATTTTTGGAATTGAAATTTTACCGTCCAGAACCGGAACTTTATATTTATTTTTTGGCTTAGCCATACAGTTTATACCTCCGTTTAATTCTTTATAGAATCAAAATTGCAGGTTTATATTATGTTATATATATTTTATATTTTTTATATTTTAAATGGATAAATCTTTGGCATTGGGTCTGTAGTATCTTTCTTCAATTGGATTATCCGCCATATTTCTGGTCGGCGAAAAGAATATGCCGACGAAATGCATTACCTTGCTGAACGGAATATATAATATAAGCAGCATAACCAGCGTGTAATGTATTAAAAAAACGGGGTTTGACGGAATATTGGTAAACTGAAACGTTAAAAGCCCGTTCATATATGGGTCGAGCTGATTATCGACGACGGTTAAAGCGGCAGGCGTCAAAACATAATTCAATGACAGTCCCGCTAAGCCTATAAGCATTAAAAGAATAAGTATTAAATAGTCCTGAAACAGCGATATGAATTTGACTCTCTCTATGACTACTCTTCTCATTAAAAGAAGAAAAAGGGACAGCACCATAACGATGCCGCAAACTATTCCGATGCCGACAAATATATTATACCACCACGGCAAAGGATTGGCATAAATAAAATGCCTTAAAAAGTGCATGAATATTAACAGGAAAAACGAAATGTGGAAAAGGTATCCGAAAACCCAGGTAGCCTTATTAGATTTAAAAAGGCTTTTGAAGAAAAAAACTTCCCCCAAAACTCTGGCAAATGCTCCGCTCTTGGTTAATGGAGCGGGAGTAAGCATAATTTTAATGGGTTGCGGGGTCACAGCATATTGATATATTCTTAAAACCACAGCTATGACAAATATCAGTCCGACCGTGTATGTAAATAATAAATATATAGCGGTTGTTA
>JAJYJN010000094.1 GCA_021789455.1 bacterium
CGCTATTCATACTATAAAACGACCCTGCTACGTTCATTAATTTACGAATCTAATCTGATAAATGCTATAATAATAAATATAATATAAAATTTAACATATTTTATTGTTAAAAACAAGCACGGAAAGCTATAAAACAAAATGAATGCTAAATCCAGTATACTCGATAAATCTCAGGAAGAGCTTGAAGAATACTGCATCAAAAACGGATTTAAAAAATATAATGCCGAACAGGTTATGAGGTGGATTTATGCCTGCAGGCTCTTTGATTTTTCTAAAATGAGCGATATTTCTAAGTCCCTCAGAAAAAACCTTGACGAAAATTTTAACGTCGTTCTTCCAGAAATAGCTGATACCAAATATGAAACCGATGAAAACGGCAGTTCCAAAAAATACCTTATAAAATTTTCAGATGGGGAAACCATAGAGTCCGTTTTAATTAACTATAAAAATAGAAAAACATTATGCCTATCATCTCAAATAGGATGCAGAATGGGTTGCGCATACTGTGAAACTTCCAGCTTAGGCCTTACCAGAAACTTAACGTCTGGAGAAATAATTTCCCAGATTTTAACCGTAGAAAAAGATGCGAGCTTTAGGATTACTAATATTGTTTTTATGGGTATGGGCGAGCCTTTAGATAATATCGAAGAAGTTGAAAAATCTTTAAATATAATATCAAACGACAGATTTATTGGCGTAGCTCCTAGGAAAATAACCGTTTCCACTTGCGGAATGCTTAATATTTTAAAAGGGTTAAATTTTGATGAATACAGATATAAGATTGCGGTATCTCTTAACGCATCCGATAATAAAACAAGAAGTATGCTTATGCCTATAAATAAAAAATTTCCAATAGAAGATTTAGCCGCTTTGATAAATAGCAAAAAGCCGTCAATACATAATAAAACTACGTTAGAATATGTACTTATTAAAGGTCTAAACGACGGAATAGAAGACGCCAAAAAATTAATTAAAATGTTTTCACCTGCTAATGTTAAATTTAACCTGATTCCTCTAAATAAGGAACAAGATTCTACATATCTTAAAAACTTCGAAAGACCCGGCGATACTGCAGTCAACAGTTTTAAATTAAAATTAGCTAAGGCTGGTTTTACGGTTACTATCAGGTTTTCAAAAGCTATATCTATAAATGGCGGTTGCGGACAGCTTAAGGCAAAAACGATAAATTCTTGATAAAATATTTTTGAAAAATTCCACTGCCGGAAAGAGGAAAGTTTTTAGATATTTTTATTATATTTTTTATATCTTTTTCTCTTTGACATGAATCAGCCGATATGTATTTTAGGCATCCTGAAAGAACCGACCCGTTAATAACGTTTATATTTTTTCCCTTAAAAGGAAAAATATCGATTAAGTCTATTATATCCGGTTTTATACTGCTCCCGAAAGTTCCCGATATAAATACGTCGAAATCTGCATAATTAGAAATCTTAAATTTATCCAGTAATATCTCGGAAGCCGATTTGACTGCCGATTTTGCAAATTGAAACTGTCTGACGTCTTCCTGAAAAAACTTAATATTATTTTTTCCGTCAAAATAAAGCATGATATCATTTTCGTCTGCAATTTCACCTTTAATTACAACCGTAAAATTTTCGGATTCTACTTCTTCAGGCGGTAAAATTCTGCCATTTTTATTTATTATGCCTTCTTTTAGAAGTTCATACATAAGACTCATTATGCCGCTTCCGCAAATTCCCGATGGAGTGGAATTGGATATCGTGTTAATTTTAAATATACCCTCTTCAAGGTGTACTTCAGATATAGCACCGTCAGAAGCCGTCATTCCATATTTTATATTACCGCCTTCAAAGGCTGGTCCCGCAGGAGCCGAAGTAGTAAATATTTTATCCTTAAAACCGACGGCTATCTCGACATTTGTTCCAAAATCTGCTATAAAAACAGGCTTGTCTCTTTTTGCCATGTCTAAATAATAAATTGATGCAATAGTATCTCCGCCAACAAATCCGTCTAATACCGGAAAAATAAATAATTCTTTATTTTTGGGATAAAAGTCGGGCAAATAAATTGTATTAACAGGAAAAAAAAGCTCGGACATCGGTTTATAAGGAGGTTTTGAAAGAGATAATAAAGGGTATCCGCAAAATGCCATTTCCATAACTGTATTGCCGGCAACAGCAACTTCTTCTATATCGCCGTAACTAAACCCTAATTCCTTTTTGTATGAGTCCACTAAATAATTTATAGTAGATATGGCTCTTTCTTGCAGTTTTGCAACTGAATTTTTATCTAAGCCGTTCTGTATTCTCTTTACGGAATCAAGACCAAATTCAGGATATTGAAAATTTAAAGCGCTTTTTGCAGGAAAAGCATTCTTATCTTCGCCGACTAAAATTGCTGCAACGGTCGTAGTGCCGAGATCGACCCCTAGCGAATATTTCATAATTATATAATATTTATGTAAATGCCGTCTTTTATATTTTTATCTAAAACCCTGCCTATTTTATAAAGCGGTTCGTCTTTAAATTTAAATATATTTTCAGTTTCGGAAACTTTGCTTTCCGGAATGGAAAATATTAAGCCTCCCGAAGTTTCAGCCCCGAAAGCAACCCATAAAAAATTTTCATCAAGCCCGTTCTTAACAGAAACATATTCGTTAAAATACTTTCTGTTACGCTTAGTTCCGGCAGGATTAATGCCTTTTTTTATCAGCTCCGTAACGCCGTTTATAACGGGGAGAGAGAGTAAATCAATCTCGCAGCGGGTTCCGCTTGCGATCATCATTTCGCTTAAATGTCCTATCAGGCCGAATCCTGTAACGTCGGTTACGGCATTAGGCGCCTTCAAAGAAACTGCCAATTCTGAAGCATATTTGTTAAGCTTAGACATTGACTGCGTTGCCTCGACTAAAGTAATTTCATTAAGAAAATCGGTACATATAGCGCTAACAGCAAATCCTGTGCCCAGACTTTTAGTTAAATATAAAATATCCCCTTGCTTAGCTCCGTTATTAGAATAAATTTTATCTATGCCGCATATGCCTGTAACGCTTAAACCATATTTTATCTCTTTGTCGTCTATTGAATGACCGCCTAAAAGTGAGGCGCCGGCCTCGGTAATTTTATCTAATCCGCCCGCAAGTATGAGGTTAAAAACCTCTTTTTCCACATCGTTTATAGGAAAACAAGCAATATTCAGTGCCGTTAGAGGCTTCCCCCCCATTGCATAAACATCGGAAAGAGCGTTAGCTGCTGCAATCTGGCCGAAAGAATAGGGGTCGTCTACAACCGGAGTAAAAAAATCCACTGTTTGGATAAGACAGATATCGTCGTTGATTTTATAAACACCTGCATCGTCTTTATATCCAAACCCGACTAGAACATTGTCATTTTGAGGAACATGTAATTTTTCGAGAATTTTGGAAAGGTCCTCCGGACCTATCTTGCACCCTCAGCCGTGAGCGCTTGTCATACTGGTCAGTTTGTATTTCTTAGAAGTCATTTTTTTATTTTTTAAGGAGTTGGCATTTTTCCGCCGACTATAAGATACTTAAGGTCTTTATCTGTAAACTTAACTCCTCCCCCAAAATATACCGATCTGTTGGAGTTATTGAATATATCATCGTACCCGGCGTCTAAGAATATATGCTTGTAAAAGGTATATGCTATGCCGGCGTTAATATCCTCGCTGACGCCGTTGTTGTCAGCATTAAAACCATACGCTCTTGCATAAAGCTTAAGATTTTTACCAGTATTTGGAACATAATAATTGACGCCTACTGCGCCGGTAGAATATAGCAATCCGGCAAGAAGTGTAAAGTTATAGAAATTTTTGGCGATTAAAGCATTTAATTTAATGCTGTTGGAATAGCTATATTGAGTCGTATTGGTAGTCACGCTGGAAGGATAAAACTGACCCGATGGCGGATTATTAGTAGTATAAGTGGTCGTCTGGGTTTCTCCGTAGGTATTCCCATATCCCATAGGCACAGATGCCACACCGAGTTCGTAATAATGACCGGGAGACGGTTGAAGCTTAACATTTAGTTCAGAGATAGAACCTTTACTTCTCGCAATATATTGTGAATTCATATTTACCTTAACCCGAAATTTGCTGTATCCGCCTACTAGGTTATTAATGCCCTTGAGTGAGCCGTTCAGGTTATCATAAACCGAATTTCTATTTACCAGTCTGCCTATGGTTCCCTGACCGTTATTTATTTTAGAAGAAATTCCGTATAGTTCGTTTAGGGTAAGTTTTAATTTCTTTGTAT
>JAJYJN010000095.1 GCA_021789455.1 bacterium
TTTCGCCGGGATTATTCCCGAATTTTTTCAGCGCGCCGCCGAGATTAAGCTTGTCTTTTTCTATTTTATATTCTTTTATGAATTTTCCGATGTTAATAGAGCCTAAGTTGCATGATTCGTATGCGACCAAAGGCTGCTCTCCGCAAGGGTTGGTCGCTTCGATTTTTCCGGCTTCAGGTATAGGATTGAGCTTGTTGATTCTGTCGATAAAGATAATTCCGGGTTCGCCGCTAGACCATGCGGTTTCGACTATTAAATCAAAAACTTCTTTGGCGTTCAGATATTTTACTATTTCGTTATTTCTCGGATTTATTAAAGGATAATCTTCGTTTTTTAAAGCATGTTCCATAAAATCTTCGGTTATTGCGACGGAGATATTAAAATTGTTAAGTTTTGAAGTGTCCTTCTTAGAGGTAATAAAATCTATTATATCCGGATGGTCTATTCTTAAAATGCCCATATTTGCGCCTCTTCTCGTCCCGCCCTGCTTAATCGCTTCGGTGGCGCTGTTAAATACCTGCATAAAGGAAACAGGTCCGCTTGAAACGCCTTTCGTCGAATGGACGGTGTCGTTCTTAGGCCTTAAGGACGAAAAAGAAAACCCCGTTCCGCCGCCGCTCTGATGTATGAGGGCGGTATGTTTTATAGTTTCGAATATGGATTCCATAGAGTCTTCTATCGGGAGGACGAAACATGCCGAAAGCTGCTGAAGCGGCCTGCCCGCGTTCATTAAAGTAGGGGAATTCGGAAGAAAGCGGAGGGAGGACATCTCGTCGAAAAAATTGCCGGCCGTCTTTTCGGAGTCTTTTTCTGATTTGCCGTAATTTAAATCGGCAGACGATATGTTTTCTGCGACTCTTTTAAACAGCCCGGTTATAGTTTCGATAATTTCGCCTTTTTCGTCTTTGGCCAAATATCTTTTCTTTAAAACGGTAACCGCATTTTCGGAAAATTTTTCGGCAAGCGGGTCTGCAGGCGCGTTATTTTGTTTTTTCATGGCTCCTCCTAAAGCTAAATTTAATTATATGCAATATTCAATATACAATATATAGATGACATTTTGTATTTCTATACAATATATTGTAATTAATTTTTTGTCAATAGATTTTTTTATAAAAAAGTTTTATAATCTTATGCATATTAAAAACATATAAAAATCGGGAGGAATAAGTATAAATAATGCTGGATAATTTGGGCGGCGGCGCTATAGGCGGCATTGCGGCGGGGGGAACCATGAATATCCTGTCGCATATTCTTACTACAAATATCGTAGTTAAATTAGTTTTACTGCTGTTATTCGTTTTTTCCTTAATATCGTGGGCAATTATATTTTACAAACTGCGTTATCTGGGCAGGGCAAGAAAAGAGGACAAGGAATTTCTCGACCTTTTTTGGGAATCTAAAAGGCTCGATTATGTTTATACCGCCGCTAAAAGCCTTGATTACAGTCCCATAGCGTTCATGTTTAACGTTACTTATAAGGAACTTCTGAACATTAAAAAGAAATCCGCCGACGGGGCGCAGCATGCCGATAAAGAAAACAACGAAGAAAATCTCTCGTACGTCGAGAGGGCGTTGAAAAAATCCCAGCTTTCTTCTATCGCAAAACTGGAAATTTCTCTCCCGTTCCTCGCCACGGTAGGTTCTACCGCACCTTTTATAGGCCTTTTCGGAACCGTATGGGGCATTATGACTTCCTTCGAAAGCATCCAGAGAGCCGGAACGGCGGGGCTGGCCGTAGTCGCTCCCGGCATAGCCGATTCGCTTATCGCTACGGCGGCGGGTCTTTTTGCGGCTATACCTGCAGTTATAGCTTATAACTATTATTCCAATAAAGTAAGAGTCATAGTTAACGAAATGGTCGATTTTGCTTACGAGTTTATGACTATAATAGAAAGGCAGATTTTATAGGGGATTTTTATGTTCACTCCTTTTGACGATAAAGAAGATAAAAGAAGCGGCGTTTCGAGCTACAGGCTTATGTCCGAAATAAATATTACCCCTTTCGTCGATGTTATGCTCGTACTTTTAGTCATTTTTATGGTAACCGCTCCGATATTAGTCCACGGCATAAGGGTTCATCTGCCTTCCGCGGCGGCGCATGCCTTAAAAGCGCCGGAAAAAACGATAGTAGTCGCGGTAAGGTCGGACAGGAGCGTATATATAAATAAATTCAGGGTCGGACTGCCGGTCCTTACCCAAAAACTTGAGGCAATATATAAGCATAGAAATGATAAACAGATATTTCTCAAGGCAAGTTCGTCGCTGTCTTACGGATACGTAATACAGGTTATGGCCGCAATCAAAAACGCCGGAATTACGAAAATAGGAATGGTAACGGCAAACCCCGTTTTGGCGGGCAGGAAGGGCAGGTAAAACCTTTATGTTCAGCGAAAACGATAAAGGCATAGGAGTATATTTAATATATTCCGCCATTTTCCATATATTGCTAATCGGATTAATAATATATCTTTCTATAAGATACAGGCCGGAAATTCAGTCGATAGGCTCAAAAGTCGTGGTAAGCGTAGTAAGCAGGGTTCCGGGGCCTCTTGCTTCGGTCAAATCCATACTGTATCCGCCCAGGCCTAAAGCCGAGGAACATCCGGCAGTCAGACCCGTTCCGGTTAAATCCGTAAAGCCTCTGTCTATACCCCTTGCTAAGTCGCCGTCCTCTATGGTTTATCCGAAAAAGACCGCGCAGAAACAGGTTCCGGTCAGGAGATACGCGCCGCCGCACCCCTATGTTCCGGCTTTAAATTCGAATGTTTACGCTCATCTCCATAATATGGTGAGCCTGAATAGCGCATACAGCAAACTGAACGAGTCTTTAATAAGAGGCAACGTCCACAGATTTCAGGGCTACGTGAATAAAATAGTTTCGGCCATAACTTCCAATTTTAATATATCGCTCAATAAATATTTGAATTACAAATCGGTAGTGGCTTTTCAGATATCTAAATCGGGGCGCATTTACGCCGTCAGGTTGGTTAAATCTTCCGGAAACGGGTACTTCGATTCCCAGTCGGTAGAAGCGGTCAAGCTGTCCAGTCCTTTGCCGCCGCCTCCGTCCGGCTTTATGCGGTTCGTAAATTCCAACAATGCCGGCGAAGGAGTGCTGATGAACTTTAATCCAAGAGAAATAATCAAAAGCAGACCTTGATATTTCTTATTAATTTAATTTATAATTATAACGGCTATGAAAAAAACATTAATTAACCTGCTTTTATTTGCATTAGTTTTAACGGGCATTTCAGTCTTTTTTCCGGTAAATTCCAATGCAAAAGTCTATATAAATATTTACGCCGCGAGGATAAAAAAAATCAGGGTAGCCGTTCCGGATTTCAAAAATATTTCGGCATACGGACAGCATAAAAAAATCGAAAAAATGCCGCGCGCGTTATAAGGCACGACCTTTCGGTCATAGGGTATTTCCATATAGTAAATCCCCTTTCGTATCTTGAAAATCCGCAGTATGCCCCGATAGGTCCGGAAAAAATAGATTATTCGAACTGGGGCGTTTTGAATGCCCAGTATCTCATAACCGGCGAATACAAAACGTCCAACGGCATCATAAAAATGAAAGCGAATCTTATAAGCATTTATACCAAACATCTCCTTTTTTCGGAAAAACTTGAAGGAATGGACGGGCAGTACAGATTTCTCGCGAACAAATTTGCCGACGACGTACTTAAATTTTTAACCGGCATAAAAGGACCGTTTACGACGAGAGTATTTTTCGTCGGGGAAGAAGGCGGTTCGAAAAATATTTTAGTGATGGATTTCGGAGGGCACAGGGTTAAAAAAATTACGAACAACGACTCCATAAATATTTTTCCTTACCCTTCTCCGCACGGCAATAAAGTCGCGTATATTTCTTTTAAAGACGGGAATCCGGCGGTCTTTATAAAAAACTTGAAAACAGGCGGAACGAAAAGGCTTAACCTGCCCGGTCCTGCGGATTTCGTCGCATGGTCGCCTACGGGGGATAAGTTAGCCGTGGCGCTTACGCCGGACCATCTGAACACCGAACTTTACACCGTGGGCGTAAACGGCGGAAATCTAAAGCAGTTGACTTTTTCTGACGGAATTAATACTTCGGCTTCGTTTTCTCCCGGCGGAAACAGAATAGCGTTCGTATCCAGCCGCGGCGGAAGCCCGCAGATTTATATAATGAATTCGGACGGAAGCGGACAGCGCAGGATAACTTACAACAACAGCAGTTATAATTCCAGTCCGGCTT
>JAJYJN010000096.1 GCA_021789455.1 bacterium
TTTATTCTAAAAGGTATAAATATTCTATAATTTAATAAATTCCTTAAAATCACCGTTAACATTAGGCGGATTCCTTATATTCTATCTTTTATTTTTTCATCTTATCATATATTTCTTTAACAGCTTTTGTATCCCATAAAGCATCGTGAAAGTTACCGGGGGCAATCTCAATTTTATACAATTCGCAAACCTTGTCCAATTTTAAAGTCTTGCCATTTCTTTTATTATTTTTCATAGTGCAAAATCTTTCTGTATTTTCAATTTTTTTATTAATATTTTGAAATGCTGATACAATAAACGATATATCAAAATTAACATTATGGCCTACTAATAAATCTGCATAGTTTTTAAATATTTTTTCTATATAACTGTCATCTTTGAAATATTCGGGATAAGAATCGTTGCTCCTCAAACTTGAAATTTTTTCATCTGTAAGTCCATTGACGTCAATAGCAATATTAGATATTTCCTTATTTGGGTCGGGATAATAAAATCTTTGAACGATTGTTTCTTTTTCGTTATTATCTCTGATAATACAAGCAAAACTCAAGACGGAATGTAATTTGGGACTCAAACCGCTTGTTTCTACATCAAAGAATATTATTGACATTTAATAATTCATCCTAAAATAATATTGGTTTTCATATAAAATTTTCATTATTGACTTTATTTTTGGTAAAAATATTGTTAACGCTTTTTATTGTCCTAATGATGATTTTTATAATTATAGCTAGCAGGAAGAATGCGAGTTTTATTATATTAACAAGGAGCGTGCCTATTATAAATCCAATTATTAATCCGTAAAAAAGGTCCTTAAACATTTTTATATACGATTAAATATTTTAAATTTAAATATAAATATATTTAAATGTATTTTAAATATTTTGTCAATGAATAATGATAGCGTCAAGATTTATTTTTTTTCCTTGCAATTGATTAATCTGTTCATAGGTTTCTTTTTAGTTTGATTTTATTCAGTAGTTTAAAAGTAAGGTATGATATAATATAAAAATATGAAAAACATAAAAACATACGATATAATGAGCCACCGCCATATAAACGTAGATATAGAAAAAGGGCTTCCTCTTGAGGCTATAGACGATATAATATCGAGAGGGGATATGGATTCGTGGCTTAAATTCAGAGATTACTGCTTGAATCACAGCGAGATTTTGGACGGCGTTTTAAAAATAACCGGACGCTATATTTCCGACCCGACGGAACAGAAATATCATTTATGGCATAATTTAGCGCTAGCTTTAAAAGAAAAGGAAGAAGTCTGAATGTCGAGCGATAAAGCCGAATGGGAAGAGATCATTTCCAATATAGCAAGAGTTAATGAAATTTTACCGGATGCGGTCCTCGTAGGCGGAACTGCTTCGGCTATATACGCCGAACATAGAACGTCAAACGATACCGATTTCGTAGTTAATAATTTAAAAGACAAATTCGACGAAATATTAATGACGTTAGAATCGGTTTCCGGCTGGAAGACTAACAGAATAAAGCCTCCGATACTAATACTCGGCAATTTCAAAGGCATAGAAACCGGTATAAGGCAGCTAAAAAGAACTGCGCCGCTCGAAACTAAAACTATGGAGTATAAGGGGCAAAAATTAACAGTTCCTACGGAACAGGAGATATTAAGAATTAAAGCTTTTTTAATTATAAGCAGAAATGCGACGCGCGATTATATCGATTTCGTTGCCTTGTCTGACCATTTAGGATTTGAAAAAACCAAAGAGGCTTTAAAAGATTTCGATAAAATATATCCGCAGGAAAATAACGCATCCGCATTAAGGCAGCTGCTGGTTCAGCTCTCAAATCCTTTACCTTACGACTTAAAAGAAACCGATTTAACTAAATATAAAGAACTCGGTAAAAAATGGCAGGATTGGAACAACGTAAAAAACTTCTGCAAAGCGATATCGACAAACATAATGCTTTCGGTGAACCGGCAAGATATTAATATATAGCCCAAAAACAGGCTCGGTAAAGGCAACGGCTGAGGCAGTCAGAAATATTCTATACTGAATTTACACCGGTAAGTTTCGCCTCTTATTTACTGCGGTATTGCGTGGTGGGCGCGGCAGGTCTCGAACCTGCGGCTTCCACCGTGTGAAGGTGGCACTCTACCCCTGAGTTACGCGCCCTGTTTCTCTTTTGATTTATTATATAATTTAATATTAGTTAATTCAAGGATTATCGGCGCGCTTCATCGGCGCCGGAAACTTAAATTTATTTTAAAGCGTCGAGCGCTTTTAAAACGCTTTCGTAATCCGGTTCGTTGGTTATTTCGGGAACTAACTGTTTATAAACGATTTTGCCTTCTTTGTCCGCGATAAAAACGGCTCTGGCGGCAAGCCCTTTTAATGCGCCTTCGCCTATGATAACGCCGTATTTTTCCATGTCTCTATACCTGAAATCGGACGCCGTGGTAATATTTTTTATGCCGTAGCTTTCGCAGAATCTGTCCTGGGCGAAAGGCAGGTCCATAGATATGACGTTTACGTCGATATCGGTATATTTGGCGAGCATCTCGTTAAATTTTTTGGTTTCCATTTCGCAAACCGAGGTATCCAGCGAAGGAAGGGTAATTATCAGCTGGATTTTTTCTTTCCTGCCGCCTACTTTTTTTTCTTTTAAATCTTTAGTTGCGACTATAACTTCGGGAGCGGTATCCCCTATGTTCAGCGCCGGACCTGTCAACGATACCGGGTTTCCTTTTACGGATACGGTTTCAGCCATTTTAATCCTCTTTTTTAAATTATTTATATTATTTTTCTATTTTTTATTCCTTTTCATGACTTCTTCATAGAGGGGAGACATCTCTCTTAGTTTCTTGACTACCGCCGGAAGTTCTTTGACGAAATATTCAGCATCTTCAAGAGTGTTGTCTTCTCCGAGCGATATGAGAAGCGAACCCTGCGCAAGGGCTGGGTCAACCCCTATGGCGTTTAATACGTGGGATGATTTTAATATTTTAGATGTACAGGCGGAGCCGCTCGCTACCATAATGCCGATATTATTAAGCCACATAAGCATAGATTCCCCCTCGATGTATTTTACGACGAAATTAAGATTGTTTGGAAGCCTTTTTTCCGGATGTCCGTTTAAATAAACTTCTTCTAGACCGCCGAGCACGCCGTCCGTAATCGTTTTTTGAATTGGCAGAAGATGCAATGTCCTGTCTTTCAACTCTTTTTTGGCAAGTTCGCAGGCAACTCCGGCTCCGGAAATCGCAGGTACGTTTTCTGTACCCGCCCTTCTCCCGAATTCCTGAATGCCGCCGTCTATAAGTGGCATTATGCGTATCCCTTTTTTAAGGTAAAAAAGCCCCACGCCCTTCGGACCGTAAAACCTGTGGGGGGCCGCGGAGAGCATATCGACGCCGAGTTCTTTTACGTCCGTTTCTATGAAGCCGCAGGAAGTGTTTGCATCCGTATGCATATACGCCGCGGAGTTTTCATGGACGATTTTTGAAATTTCTTTGATATCCTGAATAGTGCCGATTTCGTTAGACGCCTGAGTAATGCTGACGAGTACGGTATCTTTTCTTAAAGCGTTTTTAACGTCCTGCGGGTCAACCGAACCGTATTTATCGACGGGAACTTCGCTGAATTCGAAACCCAGTTTAGCCAGAGATTTAACGGAATTTAAAACGCTGAAATGCTCTATTTTCGAAACGATTATATGTCTGCCTTTTTCCATTCTCGCAAAAGCCGTTCCTTTTATGGCGAGATTGTTAGCTTCCGAACCGCTGCCGGTAAATATAACCTCCGTGCTTGCCGCATTTAAAAGCTCCGCCGCCTTAAGTCTGGCTTTATCCACGGCTTCCCTCGGTTCGTCGCCGAGCGTATGAATGCTTTGGGGATTGCCGTATTCCCCTATAAAATACGGCTCCATAGCGTCTTTTACTTCCTGCCTCATCTTTGTCGCCGCAAAATGGTCGAAATTAATTATTTTCAATTTTGCCTCCGTATCCGCCCTTTCGATTCAGATTCATAAGTTATATAAGTTTATTATTATTTATCCCTATTTTTTCACGAAAACTATGTATTCCGGCAGATTTATCTCATAAGACAGAAATTCATGCCCGGTTTTTTTACAGTAGCTTTTTAAATCTTCTATAATGCCCTCGTCCGATGCCGTTACTTTTAACACCGCACCGTCGGGAATTTTTTTAAATTCTTCCGCGACTTCCATTATGGGCATAGGACACGATAA
>JAJYJN010000097.1 GCA_021789455.1 bacterium
GCTATAAAAAAACCTATTATTAAAATAATATATTTGATAAATCTCGTTACGGTTTTTATAAATGACTTGTTTACGGTTTTATTTTTTCTGAATTCCCTTCTGATTAAATGAGAGAATATATATGCTACAATATATGAGCCTATAATAATCGCGATGGACGTAAGTATGGATAACAGCCTTATTTTATTTCCGTCTATCGTATAAATTTTATCTCTTAAAAATTCAAACATAATTAATCCGTTAATGAAAAAATGCCGTTTTGTTTTTTTATTATATTTTTAATTCCAATATATTATAATATATATATTAAAAATTAAAAATGATAAAAAGAAGACATACACGGACAATCAAAATCGGCGGTGTTTTAATCGGCTCCGATGCTCCCGTCAGCGTCCAGTCGATGACAAACACCGTTACCGAAGATGCCGTTTCTACCGTCAGGCAGATAAAAGAATTAGAAAGCTGTAACTGCGAAATAGTCAGAGTTGCGGTGAATACGCCCGAAGCCGCAAACTCTTTGAAAGATATCGTAAGGAGCGTTAACGTTCCTATAATCGCCGATATCCATTTCGACCACAGGCTCGCTTTGGCATCTTTGGAAGCGGGCGTTAAAGGACTCAGGATTAATCCGGGCAACATAGGCGATAAGAAAAAAGTAAAAGAAGTAGCAAATGCCTGCAAAGACAGCGGAGTGCCTATCAGGATAGGGGTAAATTCAGGTTCTTTAGAAAAAGGAATTTTAGCGAAAAACGGCGGAGATTTTGCCGCGGCGATGGTCGAAAGCGGACTGAAGCACATAAAGCTGTTAGAAGACGAATCGTTTTACGATATAAAAATATCTTTAAAGTCCACCGATGTTTTGACTACGGTAAGAGGGTACGAACTTCTGGCCGAAAAAGTAGATTATCCCTTTCATATCGGCATAACCGAGGCCGGAACGGTATTTTCCGGGGCAATAAAGTCCGGAGTCGGACTCGGTATATTGCTATATGAGGGGATAGGAGATACGTTAAGGGTTTCTTTGAGCGACGACCCCGTTACGGAAGTTATCGCCGGTTATAATATTCTGAGAGATTTAGGTTTAAGGCGCGGCGGAGTTCAGCTTATCTCTTGTCCCACCTGCGGCAGAGCCGAGATTGACGTCGTAAATATAGCAAAGGAATTCGAAAGGGTTTCCGCCGGAATAAAATCCGATATAAAGGTTGCAATAATGGGATGCGTAGTAAACGGTCCCGGCGAGTCCATGCATGCCGACGTCGGCATTGCCGGAGGCAGGGGAAAGTCGGTTTTATTTTCCAAAGGAAAGACTATAGGAAAATACGACAATAGAGAGATACTTAAGGCGTTAATCGATGAAATAGAAAATATTACAGGTGAAAAAATTAATAATAAAAACAATTAAAAATCAGGAGTCAGCGTGAGATATTCGTCGTTTTTTATTCCGTCTCTGAAAGAAGACCCTAAAGAGGCGGTACTTAAAAGCCATAAACTGCTTTTAAGGGCAGGCTACGTCCGACAGCTTTCGGGAGGCATCTATACTTATCTCCCTCTCGGCTTAAAAAGTCTGCGTAAGCTTGAAGAAATAATAAGGCAGGAGATGAATTCGGCAGGCGCGGTCGAACTTTCGATGCCGTTTGTCCAGCCTTTAGACTTATGGAAAGAATCCGGCAGGGATGAAGATTACGGAAAGGAGCTTCTGCGTTTTAAGGACAGGCAGGACAGGGATTTTTGCCTTGCGCCTACTTATGAAGAGGTTGTAACCGACCTCGTTAAGAAAAACGTAAAGTCTTATAAAGAACTGCCGCTGACGCTGTATCAGATACACCTCAAGTTCAGGGACGAGATGCGTCCGAGATTCGGGCTGATGAGAGCCAAAGAGTTTATTATGAAAGACGCTTACAGTTTCGACGCGGACGAGGGAGGACTCGACGAAAGCTATAAAAAGATGAAAAGGGCATATGAAAATATATTTAAGAGACTCGGATTCGATTTTAAATTTATTAAAGCCGAAGCGGGCGAAATAGGAGGAAACTATTCCGAAGAACTTATGGTTTTTTCCGAATACGGCGAAGACAGGATAGTTATTTGCGAAAATTGCGGATATGCCGCTTCAATAGATGAAGCCGACTCCGCTTCGGATTATCACGGTCCGCTTGAATCGTGCAGACAGCCGAAGATGACCAAACTCTTTACTCCGGATAAAAAATCCGTAGAAGAAGTCGGGGAATACCTTAAAGTGGATAAGACCTGTTTCGCAAAGACGCTCATATACGAAACCGAATCGGGTTTTATCGCCGCCATGGTTAGGGGAGACAGGGAAATAAACGAACGCAAGCTGAAAAAAGCGGCGGGAGTCAAAAATTTATTCCTTGCAAAAGAGGGAGACGTTGAAAGAATAACCGGAGCTCCGTGCGGTTTCGCCGGTCCGTTCGGATTAAACGGCATAAACCTGATTGTTATAGACGAAGAGATTAGCAACTCGGAATACTGGATTACCGGAGCCAACCAAAAAGACGCCCATATGGCAAACGTAAAGCCGGGACGCGATTTTGCTTCGGATATTACCGCCAATATAAGAAGCGCGCAGGCCGGCGATAAGTGCGTAAGATGTTCCGGCGTTTTAACCGTTAAAAATGCAATAGAACTCGGCCATATTTTTAAGCTCGGGGAAAAATATTCAAGCATTCTGAATGCAAAATTTTTGGACGAAAAAGGAGAGGCAAAATTTTTTGTAATGGGATGTTACGGTATCGGGGTCGGGAGAACTCTCCAGACGCTTATCGAAGTCTTTTCGGACGATAACGGAATAAATCTTCCGGTATCGGTAAGTCCTTTCAGCACGGCCGTCGTCAGCCTTAACGTCAACGACGAAAAGATAACGTCGGTTTCCGAAAAGATTTACTCCGATTTGACGGCTATGGGAATCGATGTTATATACGACGACAGGAAATTATCCGCAGGCATTAAACTTAAAGATATAGATTTAATCGGGATACCTTTCAAGATAGTGGTCGGCAATAGGACAATAAAAGATAATAAATACGAGCTTAATATAAAAAAAGGCGGCATAACGGAAACTTTCGGCGATTTGGAAAGCCTGTATCAAAGAGTGCGGGAGTTGTTAAGATAAAAAAAATCCCCGCGTCGAAGAAACGCAGGGATTAAATTTTTAGCTGTTTAGTTTAAGCCGGACGACCGTCCGTTAATTATGCTCAGCCGAATCCGCTGCTATAACCGCCGCCGCCTCCGCATGAACCGGAACTTGAAGACCCGTAACCCCCTCCTCCGCAGCTGGCGAAAGAACTGACTCTTTTTGCGGGTTTTTCCGCTCCGCAGACGGGACATTTAATGTCTTCGCCTTTTTCGCTGAGCCTTTGATAAACTTCAAATATTTTTCCGCATTTTTTACATTCGTATTCGTAAATCGGCATATTTATAATTTTCCTCCGTTTCCTTTTTTGTATGTCTTTTTATATATTATATCATAAAAAAGCATAAAAAAAATCTTATAACGTCCCCGTTACTAATTTTATATAGTATTTATCGACATTAAGCCTGAACAGCGTATTTAAATATTCGACTTTAGCCGCTTTATATTCGTCGAGGGTTCTGTCGAGATTTATTAAAGTAGTCATTCCGGCTTTGTATCTGTTAGTAGTAATTTTTAAGGTCTGCTTTGCGTTTAATGCGGCAAGTTTTGCAACCTTGGTATTCATTAAATCGGTTTTATACTGCAGATATGCCTTTCTTACCTGCATTTCGATTTTATTTTTCAAAAGTCCCTGATATTCGAGCATAGTATTATAGCCGCTTTTAGATTTCTGCAGATTATTATAATCGTATAACCCCGAAAAAATATTGAAGTGAAGCATTACCGTTAAAGCATAACTGTAGGAATCGTCCGGATGAATAGCCGGTCCGTTGCTGAAATAATCGTATCCGGCAACCAATTTCGGCAAAAATTTGCCTTCGGCTTCTTTAATGCCGAGCCCCATATTTTTTTTATTTAACAGAAGAGCTTTGTAATCGGGTCTTTTTCTGAAAGCGGTTTTTTGCAGGGAATCGATGCTTAAGGATTTATTATACGGAATGCTTTTTAAATTGCTTGTCAATTCATATTTAGAATTAATCGGAATTCCTATTTCGATATTTAAAAAATATTTCGCAAGTTTATAATTCTTTTTTGCCGATAATAGTTTTTCTTTCATT
>JAJYJN010000098.1 GCA_021789455.1 bacterium
TATGCCTGAAACCGAAACCGCAGCAGTCGTACCAAGTCGAATAATCGGCCACCTGCGCGCCGAGAGCAAGCGCGACGCCCGTAGAAACCGCCGTTCTTTTTCCCGCATATATATCTTTGTCGTAAATGCAGTCTTCCGGAATCATTTTATAGGTATGGCAGGCGGGATGAACGGTCGCTATAATATTGCTTAAGTCGTATTTTTTTAACTTTGCTATTTCAAAACGCATAACGTGGACCCATTCGCTGTAATGTACGATATATTCGGGGATGACCAGTTCCCTGCCTATCTTGTGCATAATCCTTCTGACCTCGTCCCTAAGCTCTTTATATTCTACGAGCATATTTCGCATTTCTTTATAATCGCCGAACGTAGTGGCGCAGTGAAACAGCGGAAATAAGCCTAATTCGTATGCCCTGTGCCAGTTTCTCACGGCTACCGCCGCAAGCCCTACCGGATTAGACGTGGCGGAACCGTGATAATTCCAGGCGGTGCAGGAGGTCTGATTTCTCTCGTCCACGTATTCCAAGCCTAACTGATTCATAAACCACAGAAGCGAAACGGGATAGCCCGGAATATTGCCGCACTGCCCGCAGGATTTATGATGCCATATTTTATTTGTAGGAATTTTTTTCTTCCAGCCGAATAAAGTATCAGCCTCTATAGCCTTATTCTCGTCTTTAATATGTATGACCTTGACCTCGCCTTTTGCCTCAAGCTCGAGAAGCTGTTCGTGAATATCTTCGAGTTTTCTACCCGCGGCGTGTATATAATCGGATTTTACGTTTGCAAGACCTAGCCTGTTGCTGATTTCCATAGCCATATTTATGTCTCCTTATAAAAATTAAGGCATATTACCGCCTATCGTCAAGAACTCCTGACGTCGTCCACTATATCCTGTATTATTTCGTAAAGCGAAGGGTCGACGGCTTCTATTATTTTAAAAACTCCGGCTTCGTCGAATATGTCGTACAGCTCTTTCATCGCTTCCGGGGCGACGTCCCACGATAAATTCGTCACCTGCAGAGTCGGCATAGGAATCGCTTTTCTTTTTGCGGCAAGGTCGGTAGAAGCATATCCTATATGAGGACCCCAGTCGGGAAAGAAATCCGGCTGTATCATATCCGGCGACAGCTGATTTCCGTATGCGGTAAGTTTTAAAAGCACCCTCGAGTAAGGCTTAAGGACTTTTCTAGCCGATTCGAAGCCTCTCCTGACGGCAATCTCCCTTAATATAGCTATAATGCCTCCGGGACTGTTCAAAAACGGACAAATCATAGCGCAGGTAAAACACTGAAAACATGCCCATATATATTCGTCCATCATCGTCCAGATAAGTTCGGGGTCTTTAGACTTCATATTTTGAAGGACTATGCGCGGGGAAAAATCGAAAAATCTGTGGGGCGGACATCCGCCTGTACATACGCCGCAGTTTAAACATCCTCTGACATATTCTTCGTATCTGAAATCTTTTCTGGCTTCTTCGAAGATTTCTTTTTTAAATTCGGAAGGAACTATACTTACTCCATTTTCGTCATATTCCATAAAGCTCTCCTGCTTTACCGTTTTCGTTTATGTAATATATAATATAAAGATTATCATAATAAACTAATAAGTCAACCGGAGGATAAAATATTTTTAATTTTATTCTTTAAATAGTATCTTCTATATTTTCGACGTTTTCCATTTCGGAGGTTTTTGTCCTGCCGCCTCCGCCCATCATATCGAGTTCGTATGAAGAAGACGAAAAATGTTCGTCGGGAGCGGGGGACGCCGCATGTAAAATCTGTAGATACTGGAGAATAGTAACGAAAAATAAGCCGCCTATCATATTGCCTATGATAGTCAAAGGAACGTAGCGGTAAAGCCATGGAAGATATGAAATATGGGAACCGGTATTGATTGCTATTAAAATTTCGGACGACGCCACGACTATGTGGCTGAAAGAATTTAGATATATCATAAAGCCGACGACCCATATAATAAAAATTCTTGCCAGAGTGCCGCTCGAAGCTATCAAGAGCCACGTCATCAGCGTTATCAGCCAGCCTGCGAAAATAGCGCTTAAAACCATAACGAAAGGCGTTCTGCTCATATAATTGTCGGCGATGCCGTGTATATGACCGACGACGAACTGGGGAACAATCTGATTTAACGAACCGGCTATTACGAGGGCAAAAATAAAAATTCCCGCCATATTTCCTATCAGCGTAAGCGACCATAATTTTAAAAGGTCGGCGATTTTACCTCTTTTAGCAATGACGGCGGTTACCGGGACCAAAAAATTTTCCGTAAAAAGTTCGCTTTTGCCTATCATTAAAAACATAAAACCTATAGGAAAAAACAGCGCCCCTAATATTTTGGAAACGTTTGCCCCGACGAAAGGAGCCGTCGCTCCGGCGACATAAGAAGACGCTATTATGCCGAAAGTAACGTTCATGCCGGCTATAAGCCCGGACATAGACATTTCGAGCCAGCTCCTCTGAAGCCTTGCCTGCCCGACTTCGACCGAAGCCTTAAAAATTTCGGAAGCCTCTTTGCCTCCCGGTTTTTCTATGCCTCTAATTGCTCCGATACGGGCTTTCGTGGATTCTAAAATTTCGTTTATCCTTTTCGACAAATATAAAGAATGATGTATTTCTTCGGCAAGATTATTTTCTAAAAGCGCTCTCACGCCGGGGTCTTCGATGACCTCCAATCCGGCGGTATAATCGTTAATTGCGTTTTCTTCTATTTTTAAATCGATTCTGAGCATATCGAGAGGTGCGGAAACCTGATGGGAAGCCTCGCTGACCCCTTTCTGCGCTTCCCTTATTTCGTTAAGTGACTTAGGCGTTCCTCCAAGTTCCGTTATTTTTTCCCTGATGTTTATAATATGCCCGCTTTCGGTAGAGGCAAAAGATTTTAACGCCTGGACGAGAATGGGGTCTTTAAGGGTTTTTGTCTGCTCGATATATAAATCCCTGCCCGCCACTTCGGCCGCAAGATATTTTTGGAGCAAGCCTATCGTATCGTGAGTGGCTTTGGTATTTTTTAAACTCCCAGAACCGCTTCCGCTTTCATCGTTTTTTAAATATAAATCCGTCATAATAATTAAATTATATATCAATTTATGGTATTTAACAACTCCCGTAAAGGATTAATAGGCGGCGGCAATTGACTAAAAAGTCATTATCATGTAAAATAAATCCTTATGGCGTTAAATAACAACGGCAATAACGGCAAAGATAACGGAAATAACGGCGGCGGCAAAACGAAAACGGACGGAATTGCCGAAACTGGGACCGCGCCTGCGCCCCCTTCCACTAAAAGGCTTTTAATCGCAATTCTTTCGACTATCGCCCTTGCGGATTTCGGACTTGGATTAAATACCGTCGTTCTTCCGCTTTACGCGAAAAGCCTCGGCGCAAGTATAATTACCATAGGCTTAATCATAGCTTCTTTCGGTTTAGCCCGCATATTTATCAATATTCCGATAAGCATAATAAGCAAAAGGCTTAATTCCCAATATATCCATATCGGCATACTGTTTATTTTTTTAGGCGCCGTAGGATACCTGCTTTCCACGGCATATTACCAGCTTTTTATCTTCAGATTTATGGAAGGGTTCGGTTCCGGCATAATTAACACGTCGTCGATGATAATTCTGACGAAACGGCTTTATAAAGACGAAAAAAGGGCTAAAGTTTTAAGCAGGTATATGATAGCGAGAAGGCTTTCTATGGGTTCTGCGCCTTTTCTCGGCGCTATAGCCGCATACGAATTTTCCGATAAAGCGGCTTTTTTGCTTTATGCGGCAATAATGACCGTAGGTCTGATTATAGCTTTTTATAATAAGGAGTTCCTGAACGGCGTCAATAACTCTGCCGTTACCGGAAACGGCGCAAAAGATAAAGATTCGGGTAATACCGATAATCTTAAAAATTTAAAAAATATTAACGACGAAGATACGAATATTCCGAACGCAAATATCGGCAACGGCGACGGCGGGGTTAAACCGCCCGCAGATTCACTGCCGGGTCATATGAAGAAATATTTTTCCCTTTTGTATAATTTTAATTTTATTGCGTTATGTTTTTTAACGTTTTCATTTTTCTTTTCGAGAATAGGCTCGAGGAGGGAGCTTGTGCCGCTCGTCGGCTACAGCGTAATGAATCTTAATAAAGCGGATATAGGACTGCTTGTTTC
>JAJYJN010000018.1 GCA_021789455.1 bacterium
TTTATCACCTCCTTTAACATTTTTTATTCTATTTTTAGCAAAGGATTTTGTCAAGAGAAATTTTTATTTTTATTGAAAAAAATTTATAATATAATATCATATATATTAGTAAAATGAAAAAATTAAACTTTCAGATAATAACTAAAGATTTTGATTTAAACGAGGAAACCGAATATTTAAAAAACATTGCTTATGTAGCAGTTAAAAGTTCCGCCGACATACTTCAGCTTAGAAACAAAAAGATTTCTGCTCACGGAATTTACAACGCGGCTCTTTTTATAAAAAAAATATTGCATAGCTTCAAAAGCACGGTCAGACCTCTTTTAATAATAAACGACAGGCCGGATATTGCATATATGACGGGTGCGGACGGCGTTCACGTCGGTCAGGACGATATTCCTGCGGCTTACGTAAAAAAACTTTTTCCATTAATGACGGTAGGGGTAAGCGCCGAAAACACAGAGCAGGCAGTTAAAGCAGAAAATAACGGTGCGGACTACATAGGCGCGGGACCGGCATATCCGACCAACTCCAAATCGGATGCCGGGGATTCGATGAAACGCGAAGTTTTAACTGAAATTTGTAAAGCGGTTAAAATACCGGTTATAGCCATAGGTGGAATTAATACATATAATATCAAAGAACTAGCCGCGGCAGGCGTTAGCGGAGCAGCAGTAATAAGCGCTGTTTCCAATGCGGCAAATCCTATTGACGAAGCATTAAAGTTTAGGAAAAGTATAGACGAATATTGTAAAAAATAAAGGTCTCCATAAATTTGATAGAATTCAGCCACGTATATAAAAACTACGATAAAAATTATATTTTAAGGGATTTGAATTTTACCGTCGATAAAGGCGAATTCATTTTCATTACGGGACCGTCGGGCGCCGGTAAAACTACTACCCTTAAAATGCTTACGGCTCTCGAAAAGCCTACGCACGGAGCAGTAAGGTTTTTAGGAACTGAACTTCAGGACTTAAAACCCCGCGAGATACCCTTTTTAAGAAGAAAAATAGGTTTTGTATTCCAAGATTTTAAACTCCTGCCTAACAGGACTGTTTTTCAGAACGTCGCTCTCGGCTTAGAAGTTTCAGGAATTTTCGGAAACATTATAACAAAGAACGTTTCCGAAATATTAAAAGCCGTAGAGCTTTACACTAAAAAAGATGAATTTCCTTTAAGTTTATCAGGGGGCGAACAGCAAAGAACCGCAATCGCCAGAGCTCTTGTTCAGAACCCTCAGGTCCTGCTTGCCGACGAACCTACCGGAAATCTTGACGAAGAAACTTCCGGAATCATAATAGATATAATAAAATCTTTTAATAATAAAGGAACTACGGTAATGCTGGCTACTCACGACAAACACCTTATAGCGAACATGGGGAGGGCAAGGGTAATTGATATCACAAAGAGTTAATTATTTCTTGAACTATTTTAAAATTGCCGTATTGAATATTAAATCTAATATTTCCGGCAACATTTTCGCTTTTTTGATAATGTCTTTTTCATTCTTTATAATGCTGTTTTTTCTTCTGTGTTATATAAATATTTATAACTATATGAATATTTTTCAAAAAAGCAACGTAATGATAGTTTTTTTAAAAAATAAAAATAATTCGGATAAAAAAAACGTTCTGAACTTTATCGAGGGACTTAACGGCGTTAAGAAGGCATTATATTACAACGATAAATCTTCCATGAAATTTTTAGAAAAAAAAGTAAAGCATCTTAAATCTATTTTAAAAGATGCTAATCCGGATAATTTTCCCGCGTTTATAAAAATTAATTTTAAAAAAAATGCGGTCAGCAGTATTTTTCTGAGCAACATCTACCTGCGGGTAAAGTCTATGAAAGGCGTTAAACTTGTTTATTACAATAAAATGCTTCAGGATAAAATAGTACAGTTTATGTTTTTCACTAAAGTTATAGGTCTTATTCTTTTTATATTTTTATTTATATTATCTATTTTTATATCATACAGCGCTATAAAATTAGTTATCCTTAGAAAACAAAACGAAATAGAAATATTAAAGCTTATAGGAGCCACTAACAATTACGTCAGGATACCGATGTTTATAGAAGGGGAAATAGGTACTATTTTATCGTTTTCGGTTTCCATCTTTCTTTTATTCGCAATCTATAAAATATTTATATTTTATAGATTCGACAGTTTTCTTAAATTTTTTCACATAAAAATAATTTTTTTAAATCCTGTCCAAATAGCTCTGGTATTTTTAATAGCCGTAGTATCGGGCATAGCCGGAACATATATGTCTTCTAAAAAATTCTTTTAAATTCCGATTATTTTTCTAAGGAGTTTAGTATTTATATGTCTTTCTATGTTTTCCGATAACAAATTAAAACTGTCGTTTTTAACCGTTTCATAAGAACGGATAACGGTGCCTGGTTTTAGTTTTAATCCGCGCGAATGAATATTTTTATTTATCAATTCCACAACAAAATCTTTAAATATTTCGTTGCCGAATAATCCATGAATATAAGTCCCAATTTTTTTATTGTCTTCAGACAAGATGCCCGCCTCCGGGGAAAAGCCGCCGCCTTCGTATGAGGCTGGCTCCAATATGCGCGTTCCAATATTTTCACCTTTATAATCCTTAGAAAAAAATGTCCTTCCGTTATGAATTTCGTATCCTCTTAAAAAATGTTCGCTGGATTCGCCGTTAATTTTAAGTTTATATTTTTGGTTAACGAGTATCTTTTCTTTATGCAATTCCGTTTCCGTTTTAAAAAAACCGAAGCCGCGGATGCCGCACCCGGAGTCGTGTCCGGCGGAAGCGGACGGTTCAAGATTGTGAGGGTCGGTTATGCGCTCTCCCATCATTTGAAAACCGCCACATATGCCCATAACTATTCCGCGTTTCGAGAAACGCCTTATATAATCGAAAATACCTGATTTTTTAACCGCGGTTAAATCTGCGACGGTAGATTTAGACCCGGGTATTATTACCATATCGAATTCGCCGGTTTTTGTGGGAACATATTCGAAAAATCTTACCGCAAGCCTTTCGTCGAAAAAAAGAGGGTCGAACTCGTTAAAATTAGAAATATGGCCTAAACGGACTATGCCGATATTAATCTTTTGTTCCGCGGATTTCCGCGTGCTTTTTATTTCCGCGTTGATGCCTGGACTTTTAAAATTAAGGCTGTCTTCAGCCTCTATATGCAGGTTTTGAATATGCGGAACGACGCCGAGACATGGTATTTTAAGTTTATTTTCAATTTGTTTTATTCCGGGTTCGAGTATGGACGCATCGCCCCTGAATTTATTTATGATAAAACCTTTTACCAGCCTCCTCCATTTTGGCGGAAGAAGCCTGACTGTTCCGTAAAGCGAAGCGAACACTCCGCCTCTTTCTATATCCGCGGCAAGAATAACGGGAATATCGTAAACCTCTGCAAAGCCCATATTTGCGATATCGTATTTGAATAAATTAATTTCCGCCGGACTTCCGGCGCCCTCCGCAATTATAAGCTCATTTTTACCGGCTAAAAATTCAAATGAACAGGTCGCTTTTTTTAAAAAAAAATTTTTTCTGGCATTGTATTGCTTAAAATCCATATTGCCAAAATGCTTTCCTTCGACTATTAAATGCATTTCGTTATCGGACGACGGTTTAATTAAAATAGGATTCATCTGCATTAAAGGTTTTTTGAAAGCCGCTTCCGACTGGACCGCCTGCGACACTGCAATTTCAAAACCGTCTTCCGTGACAAAACTGTTAAGAGACATATTCTGCGATTTGAAAGGCGAGCAGTCGATGCCCTTTATAGAAAAATATCTGAGGAATCCTGCCGTCAAGGCGCTTTTACCGGCAGAACTCGACGTTCCCTGAATCATAATAAATTTTATCTTGCCGTTTGCCATATTATTTATAATAAATAGATGTATTTTTATTTCATGCAGGCGGTATTTAGCCCGAACCGGTCACGCAATATTAAATACTAATCATTAAAGCCTTAAGCCCGTTTATCCGTAATTATATCTGAATGTAATTTGAGGTATGCCGCAGCCGTAATTATTGCAATTTATAGGATTTAAAAGTTTTCAAAAAAGCGTCTACTACTTTAGGGTCAAACTGCGTTCCAGAATTTTTCTTTATCTCTTCTAAGGCGGTATCTTCAGAAAGAGCCTTTCTGTATGGCCTGTCTGTAGTCATAGCGTCGAAAGTGTCAACTACCGCTATTATTCTTGCCACAATCGGTATATCGTCACCGGAAATTCCGGCAGGATAACCTTTTCCGTCGTATCTTTCCTGATGATGAAGCACGTCGTTGGCGATATGGCTTAAAAATTTAATTTTTTTAAGCATATTGTAGCCTATTTCGGGATGTTTCTTAATCTCCTGATATTCTTCTTCAGTCAGTCTTCCTTGTTTATTTAATATTGAATCCTTTATGCCTATTTTTCCTACGTCGTGCATTGCCGCCGCGTATCTGATATTTTTTATTTCATTTTCAGTCAGACCCATTTCTCTGCCCACCAAGACTCCGTAGTCTATTAACCTGTCGCCGTGGGTTCTAGTATAAGTATCTCTGGCTTCTATCGCCTCCGATATGGAACTTATTGTTTCAAAATGCTCTTCCTCGATATAATTTAGCGTTTGGGCATTATATGCCGCTACGGAAATTATATTTGAAATATTTGATATAAAATCTACCGTTTCAACTGAATACTCTGTTTTTTTATTACCGAAAAGAAAGATAATGCCTAAAAAATCTTTATCGGTTTTAACCGGTATTCCGATAAAAGTCTGTTTTGCGATATCGTTAAAAAAACAATCGCAGGCGTTATCTTTGCGTCCGGCGTTATTTTCGTCGTAATAATTGATGGTCGGATAATCAGAGCTTAAAGTACTAAGGCATTTACATTCTTCCAGCTTCATAACTCCATGCCCGCGAAATGAATCGTCCATATTGTAACTTTTAAATAATTTCAGCGTCATGTCTTTAAAGAACGGACAGTTTATCTTTGTGCATTTATGCAATATTTTGGGCTCCGGCGGACATTTTACGAAAGGACATTCAAACTCTGTCATATTGTAACAGTTTAAGTTGCCCCCAAATATGGAACATCCCGTCATATTGCAGTTAAAAAATTCATAGCAGAATTTACTTCCCTCTTTATCTTTATCTTTGTCTTTAAAGTATACCAGCGCCCGGTCGGTTTTTGTAAAAATCATCAGCCTTTTTACAGAATAATCTATTATGCTGGAAAGCTCCAATGAAGACGAAACAAGTTTTGAAATCTCCAAAAGATTTGCGATTTTTTGACTTTCTTCTTTTTGCCTTAAATATAAAAGATTAGCATTTTCATACAAAGTGAGGCTATATATAAAAATACCCCCCATCATGGCTATAAATTTTGCGATATTAATTTCTTCTTCGGAAAACTCGTAATTATCTTTCCTGTATATATTTAAAGAGCCTAGGACGAGAGAACCGGCATAGACGGGAACGCTTAACATCGAAGACATTCCCGTAAACTGCCTTTCCAGTTCGTAATATATATCCGATAAATCTGATTTTAGGTTTCCGCTTACCAGAGGCTCTCCGTTTTCTATTACAGAACCTATCAATCCTTCCCCGAGAAGTATTTCCAAATCTTTTTTGATAAATTTATCGTCAAGATAATATTTAACGCAATTTATCTTCTCGGTGTCCTCGTTTAACATAAATATCGTTACAGCATCGCTTTTTATGAAGTTTGAGGCGGTAACGGAAATTTTTTCGTAAATTTCGTCTCTGGTATTTTTAGATATAAGGTCTTTAGACAAAAAATATGCTATATCCGGATACTCTACAGGCATATTAAAATATATGAATTAATATTAAATTAATAATTTGCAAATTTTTTTATTCTTTCGTTTCTTAAAACCTCTCCCGTATATCCTTTAAGCTCTTCTATATTTTCTAAAATAGCTTTTTTTAGATTTTCCGAAGCTAGCGGGGCGTCCCTGTGAGCGCCGCCGAGCGGCTCTGGTATGACGCCGTCGATAACCTTAGAATCGTTCAGGAGGTCTTTTGCCGTAAGCTTCAAAGAATTAGCCGCATCCTCTGTTTTGGAAGTGTCTTTATACAGTATGGAAGCGCATCCCTCTGGCGATATTACGGAATAAACCGAATATTCCATCATTAAAACCCTGTTTCCGGTTCCGAAAGCAAGCGCGCCTCCGCTTCCTCCTTCCCCTATTATTACCGATACGACTGGAACGGACACATTAAGCAGGGTATATATAGTTTTTGCTATAGCTTCAGACTGCCCCCTTTCCTCCGCGCCTAAGCCCGGATAAGCGCCGGGCGTATCGATAAGCGTAACAATCGGTATGGAATATTTTTCGGCAAGATTGAACAATCTCTGCGCTTTTCTGTATCCTTCCGGGTGCGGCATACCGAAATTTCTGCACATCTTGTCTTTTGTATTGCGTCCTTTCTGATGACCGACTATCAACGCTTTCTGTTTATGGCCGGAAACTTTATCCTTAATAAAACAAAAACCGCCTACTACGGCTTTGTCATCCATAAAAAGCCTGTCCCCGTGAAGTTCAGAAAAATTTTCCGTAATCAGGTCTATATAATCCATCGCATAAGGTCTCAAAGGATGCCTGGATAACTGGGTAATCTGCCAGCTGTTTATATTCTTAAATATGTCCTTTGTGAGCTTGTCCTTTTTAGCTTCAAGGTTTTTTATTTCATCTTCCACATTGGCAAAACCGCCAAGATTAAAGGTCTTCAGCTCCTCTATCTTCTGTTCGAGTTCAATTATCGGTTTCTCAAATTCCAAATATTGTATTGCCATAAATATATTTTATTATATATTACTATTATATATCTTTAGTTATTAAAATTGGCGTATCGTTTCTTATTATATCATTGATTATATAATATTCAAGTAATCGGCCGAAAGTTTTGTTTTCAACAATGCTTTATCGACCTTCAACGTCCCGTTTAAAGCTATATTATATCCTGCCATTTTTAAGATTACCTTGGAACTTCCCCTATAATCAGACAGACTGCTTTTTATCTCGGAAAGAAAGTTTTTAAATTCTCCTTCGCCTAAAAAAGACGAGCTTTCTTTTATTTCTATTATGCATACTTCTTCTTCAGGTTTTGCCTGTCTTTTTACTTTAATCCCGTCTAATAGCTCAATGCTTTCCCCTATAACTTTAATGTCTAAATCTACGTCGTCATAACTTCCGTCATACCCTGACTTTACGGCATCCGTCTTATTGTTGCCTCCTTTATCTAACGCATCTTCAACGGAGTCTTCCGGCGAGCCTAAACCCCTGCCGCCGTTATTGTAAGCAGCATTCAATCCTGAAAAGTCTATTCTGCCGGTTAAAACAACGGGCTGGTTCGTCCCAAGTATTTCTTCGTATTTTAAAAAGTTTTTCGGAAAAAAAACAGCTTCCACGTTTGAATTTTTATCATTCAATATAAAAGACGCCATTTTATCATTATTTCTTGTTTTATGCACTTTGAGCTGATTTATGATTCCAGCCATTTTATATGTTTTTTCAGCCGTGGAACGCTGCTGCCCCTGCTGACGCGCTTCCGAACCCGCCTGACCGCCTTTGTCGTCAGCCTTCAAATATTCCGATACAATATCCGCAACCGATTTTATGCCTAGCAGTTTAATTTTTTCTTCATAGCCGTCCAAAGGATGGCCTGAAAGGTAAAATCCCAACGATTCTTTTTCAAAAGCAAGTATGGACTTTTTATCGTCTTTTTCTCCCGAAACCGTTAAATAAGAATCGTCTTTCCCGTTATCGTAATTTACGCTTTCTCCCATAGATACAAACAAATCGACCTGACCTGAATCTTCTTTCTCTCTTTTGCGGACTGCTTCGTCCATTACCGCTTCTAAATTATCCAGCATCCATTTTCTAGACTCCCCGCCGATATCCAAAGCGCCGCTTTTAATTAAATTTTCTATAGTTCTTTTATTAACTTTACGGGTATCCACCCTCAAACAAAAATCGGATAAATCCTTAAATAATTTATTTTCCCTTGTCTGCAGGATAGAATCTATCGCGGCTTTTCCGACATTTTTAACGCCTCCAAGCCCGGTACGTATTGCAAGCTTACCGTTTGTTTCCGTACCTGTTTTTACTATCGAAAACCTTTCGGATGACTCATTGACGGAAGGCGGCAATATTTCGCAGGCATTAGTTCCCGACTTCGCCTCGTTTATTATCTTTGCCAATTTATCCGTATTAGACATTTCGCTTGATAAAAGAGCCGCGGTAAAATGTTCCTTGTAATTTGCTTTTAGATATGCCGTCATATAGGCGATATAGGCATAAGCTGTCGAATGGGATTTATTAAATCCGTATTCGCCGAACTTGACAATTAATGAAAAAATCTTTTCAGATTTTGACTCTTCTATGCCGTTTGACTTACAGCCGGCAATAAATTTATCCTTCATTTTATTTATAAGCTCTGCCTGTTTTTTACCGACGCCCTTTCTTAAAACGTCAGCCTCTCCCATGGAAAATCCGGCAAGATTTGTAGCTACTTTCATTATCTGTTCCTGATAAAGCATTACGCCGTATGTGTCCTGCAATATATCTTTCAACGACGGATGAATATAATGTATTTTTGCTTTGCCGTGTTTCGCTTTAATAAAGTCGTCGACCATGCCGCTGCCGAGAGGTCCGGGCCTGTATAAGGCGACTAGCGGTATTAAATCTTCAAACGAATTAGGAACTAGTTTTTTTATTAATTCTTTCATGCCTGAACTCTCAAGCTGAAAGACTCCAGTGGTGTCTCCCGCGGATAAAAGTTTAAACGTAGCCCTGTCGTTTAAATCGATATCGTATATATTAAAATTAACGCCTTGCCCGTCCAAATTTTCCTTTAGAGTGCCTGTTTTAGAATCGTTTATAAGCCTGATAGCTTCATCCATAACGGTAAGGGTTTTTAAACCAAGAAAGTCGAACTTGATGAATCCCAATTTTTCTAAGTCTGTTCCGGTGTATTGAGTAGTAATAACGTCCGTTTCTTTAGTTCCTTTATATAACGGCATATAATTATGAATCGGCTCGTTCGAAATAACTACTCCCGCGGCGTGTGTGCTGGCATGTCTCGCAAGTCCTTCAAGCCTTTTTGCGATTTCTATTAATTTTTTTACTTTAGGGTTTGTTTCTATTAGCCCACGAAGTTTAGGCTCCTGTTTTATAGCGTCTTCAAGAGTTATGCCTAGCGTGTTTGGAACAAGCTTTGCTATTTTATCTGCCTCGGCGTAAGGCATATTTAAAGCCCTTCCGGTATCCCGTATTACCGCTTTTGCGAGCATAGTTCCGAAAGTTATTATCTGGGAAACCTGTTCTTCGCCGTACTTGCCGGCTACGTATTTAATTACCTCGTCCCTGCCGTTTATGCAGAAATCCGAGTCTATATCGGGCATGCTTATTCTTTCAGGATTAAGAAATCTCTCAAACATCAAATCATATTTAATAGGGTCGATTTCGGTAATTTTTAAGCAGTAGGCGGCAAGACTTCCGGCGGCGGAGCCCCTGCCGGGTCCCACCGGAATATTATGCTCTTTCGCGTATTTAATAAAGTCGGATACTATTAAAAAATATCCGGCGAAATTAGATTTTTTAATTACCTCGATTTCCATATCGAGCCTTGCCTTATATTCGTCCTCTCTGTTTAAATAAGATTCTGCGGCGGTCTTCGTAGGATTTTTTATAAAAATATCTTCAAACCCTTTCCTCGCCTCAAGTTCAAAAAAATCTTCCACTGAAATTTCTGGAACGTCATCAGAATTTTTATTTTCTTTACTCTTGAATTGCGGAAAATAATGCCCTTCTTTAAGCTTAAACGAAAAATTACACTTATCGGCTATTATATTAGTGTTTGAAATTACTTCGGGGGGATATTCCCTGAAAATCTCCTTCATTTCTTCCTGCGACCTAAAATAAAGGTCTTTCGTAGAAAATCTCATTCTGTCTTTGTCTTCCACGGTCTTGCCCGTCTGAATGCACAATAGGACGTCGTGAGCTTCATAGTCGTCTTTAAGGAGGTAATGGCAGTCGTTCGTTGCTACGAGCGGCACGCCGTATTTTTTAGACAAGTCGAGCAGTCCTTTATTTGCGGTTATCTGCTCTTCCATGCCCTGAACCTGCATTTCTAAATAAAAATCGTCTTTGAAAAGTTCTAAATAATATTTAAGGCTTTCTTCGGCGACGTCGTACTTTCCTTGGACTATGTTATATGGAATTTCACCTTTTATGCAGGCGGAAAGGGCGATTAAACCTTTATGATAGTCTTTAAGAATATTCTTGTCTATTCTGGGTTTATAATAAAACCCGTCTATATAAGATTTAGATACCAATTTAGACAGGTTTTGATAACCTTCGTCGTCTTTGGCAAGCAGTATAAGATGGTAATAATATTTTTCGCTTGCGCTTTTATGTTTCATATCCGACTTGGATACATACATCTCGCAGCCGATTATAGGCTTTATTTTTTTTTCTACGGCTTTTTCGTAAAACTCAATAGCCCCGAACATATTGCCGTGGTCCGTTATGGCTGCCGAAGGCATATTGAATTCGATGGCCTTATCTATTATGTCGTCTATTTTAATAGCCCCGTCTAAAAGACTGTAATGCGAATGGAGATGAAGGTGGACAAATGGATTCATGATTTTATTCCCATTCTATCGTCGAAGGCGGTTTTGAAGTAATATCGTAAACAACCCTGTTTACTCCTTTTATTTCCGAAATTATTCTGGAAGAACATATCCTTAAGATATCATAATCCAATTTTGCAAAATCCGCCGTCATCCCGTCTGAGGACGTCACGGCGCGAAGGGCTACCACGGACTCGTAGCTTCTTTTATCCCCCATAACCCCTACGGTCTTAACTGGAACAAGCACCGGAAAAGACTGCCATACTTTATCATATAATCCGGCTTTTTTTATTTCTTCCGTTACTATGGCATCAGCCTTTCTTAAAACTTCAAGCCTGCGCTTATCGACTTCGCCTATTATCCTTATAGCTAATCCGGGTCCGGGAAACGGCTGCCTTTTTATTATTTCATCAGGAACCCTTATATTTTTTCCAATTATTCGGACTTCGTCCTTAAATAATTCTCTTAATGGTTCTATTAATTTTAAATTTAATTTTTTAGGTAGTCCGCCTACGTTATGATGGCTTTTGATGATGCTTGAAGCTCCGAATACCTTTACCGATTCAATAACGTCCGGATAAAGCGTTCCTTGAACGAGAAATTTTACTCCATTTATTTTTTCAGCCTCTTTTTCAAATATTTTTATAAAAAGTTTTCCTATAATTTTCCGTTTTCTTTCAGGGTCTGTAACTCCTTTCAATTCTTTTAAGAATATACCTGAGGCATTCACCTGCTTAACATTAAGGTTAAGATTTTCCCTGTAATATTTCATAACCGATTTAGCCTCGTTTTCTCTGAGTAAGCCGTTATCGACGAATATACATTTCAACCTGTCTTTAATAGCCAAATTTGTGAGAACTGCGGCAACCGTGGAATCTACCCCTCCGGAAAGGGCGCATATAGCTTTTTCCCCGTCAACCGCCTCTTTTATTTCCCTGACTTTGCCGGTTATAAAATCTCCTAATTCCCAATCTCCCTTGACCTTTGCTATATTAAATAAGAAATTGTTCAATATTTTTGTTCCGCAGGCGGTATGTATAACTTCGGGATGAAATTGCAAACCGTATATTTTTTTTTCTGGATTTTCAAAAGCTGCCGTATCGCACGTTTCCGTCTGAGCCGTTATGTTAAAGCTTCGTGGTATCTTTACGATTATATCTCCGTGACTCATCCAAACCCTGCTCGATTTTTCGCATCCTTTAAAAAGCGCGCTTTCTTTTATAATATTAAGATTTGAGTGTCCGTATTCTCGGTTTTTCGCGGACATTACTTCCCCTCCGAGAAGATGCGCCGTAATCTGCATACCGTAGCATATGCCTAAAAAAGGGACATTTATTTTGAATATTTCTTTAGATATAACGGGAGCGCCTTTATCGTAAACGGAGGAAGGTCCTCCTGAAAGTATAATGCCGTCAGCATTGAAATCTTTTATTTTATCAAGAGGGGAATTAAACGGATATATCTCGCAATAAACTTTGCTTTCCCTTATTTTTCTGGCGATAAGCTGAGTATATTGGGAGCCGAAGTCTATTATAAGTATTTTTGAACCGCTTTTTTTCATTAGATTAATCCAGCCTGTAATTAGGCGCCTCCCTTGTTATAATTACATCGTGGACGTGGCTTTCTTTAAGACCGGACGAGGTAATTTTTATAAATCTGGTTTTTGTTCTCAGCTCTTCTATCGAACGGACGCCGCAGTAGCCCATACCCGCGCGCAGTCCGCCTGTCAGCTGGTTAACAGCATCCGAAAGCGTTCCTTTATAAGGAACTCTTCCCTCTATACCTTCGGGAACGAATTTAGACTCGTCTTTTATATGCGACTGGAAATATCTGTCTTTTGACCCGCTTACCATTGCGCCGAGAGAGCCCATGCCCCTGTATACTTTATAGCTTCTTCCCTGATAAATTATAGTTTCTCCAGGACTTTCCTCAGTGCCGGCAAAAAGATTGCCTATCATTACGCAGTTAGCTCCTCCGGCTATAGCTTTAGAAACGTCGCCGGAAAATTTAATACCTCCGTCTGCAATGACGGGAACGCCGCTTTTATCATATACGACTGAACATTGTATAATAGCGGATAGTTGCGGAACGCCCACACCCGCCACTACCCTTGTAGTGCATATAGAGCCCGGTCCTATACCTACTTTTACGGCGTCCACTCCGGCTTTAACCAGGGCTTCGGCGGCGTCTTTAGTGGCAATATTTCCTGCTACTATATCCATTTTATACCGTTTCTTTAAAAACTTTATCATTTCTATTACGCCTTTGGAATAACCGTGAGCAGTATCTATTACTATAGCGTCTATTTCCGCTTTGGCAAGGGCTTCTACTCTGTCTTCGGTATCTTTAGAAATTCCGACTGCCGCCGCCACCCTTAATCTGCCCAAAGAATCTTTGCATGAATTAGGATATTTTTTAATTTTTTCTATATCCTTAATAGTTATTAAACCTTTTAAATTAAAATCTTTATCCACGACCAGAAGTTTTTCTATCTTCTTCTCGTGCAGTGTTTTTTTAGCATCTTCCAGAGTAGTTCCTACCGGAACAGTAACAAGATGCTCCTTGGTCATAACATTAGCTACTTTTTCGTTAAGATTAACGGAAAATCTTAAGTCCCTATTAGTAAGTATGCCTACCAGCCTGTCCCCTTCTACAACTGGAACTCCGGAAATCATATATTTTTTCATAAGGTCTAAAGCATGGGAAATTTTATCGTCGGGATTGACCTTTATAGGGTTCGTAATCATACCGCTTTCCGATTTTTTAACCTTATCCACTTCGGCTTTTTGCTGGTCGATACTTAAGTTTTTATGAATTACGCCAATTCCGCCTTCGCGTGCTAACGAAATAGCTGTTTTTGCTTCGGTAACGGTATCCATAGCCGCGCTGACTAACGGTATGTTTAAATTTATATTTCTGGAAAATTTCGTTTTTAAATCGACGTCTTTTGGAAGTATTTCGGAGTAATCCGGAACTATCAAGACATCGTCAAAACTTAATGATTCCGTTATAATTTCTTTCATGTTTAATTAACCTCTCTTAAATAGTAGCTAATTATGTCCGCCACTCTTAATGTTAATTTATTTTTTCGGTAATTAGCCCTTCGAGCAGTCCGCACTCGGAAACCGTAAAACCTTGAACTTCAAAAAAATCCATGCTCTTAAGCATTATAGCGGTACCGGCAAGCACAAGATCCTCTCTTCCGGATTCTACGCCTTTAATTTTCAATCTGTCCGCAATTTTTGCGTTGATAAATTTTTTATAAATAACTGCCGTACTCTCTTTTTTCAAAAAATATCCGTTTATCTTAATTCTGTCATATTCTGTCATTTCTGAATCTACCATCGCAAGGGTCGTCGCCGTTCCTGCAGTCCCTATTAAGGTCAAAGGTTCAAACGAGAATCCCTTATTTAGAATTTGGATCTTTAAAGAATACAATTCCTCGTCTATCCTGCCCTCCAACCTCAACAAATCTTCGCTTGAAACGGGGTCGGATTTTATAATTTCTTCGGTCAAATGGACAACACCCATATTAAGGCTGTATTTCCATAACGGGATCCCGTTTTTAACGCATGCGTACTCCGTGGAACCCCCGCCTATATCAATAGAATAAAATTCATTCAAATTATTAAAACAGGAAGAAATCCCTTTAAGGGTTATCAACGCTTCCTCTTCTCCGCTTATAATCTTAAGTTTAAGTCCAAATTCCTTAAGAAGAATATTTTTTACGTCAACGGCGTTTGGAGCGTCCCTTAGAACGCTGGTGCCGGTTATCACCACGTCACCCGGTTCTATTCCGAATTTTATTAATTTATCCGTATAAATTTTTAAAGCGTCTGTTAACCTGCGAATCGATGGAGCCGTTATAATGCCTTCTTTTTTAAAGTTTTCTCCAAGCCTTATAATTTTCATATCTACGTACTCCGGGCTCAGCGGATTGTTGCCGGCTCCGGTAATCAGGCACCTTACGGTATTGGTACCAATATCTATAGACGCTTTTTTTACCAAATTTATCCCCTTATTTTTTACTCTCCCCTGTATCTTTTTACATATTTTATATAATTATTTGCCGATTCCCTTATGGATTCTATTTCTTTATCGTTGAGATTTTTTTTAATTACTCCAGGAATACCGGCAACTAAAGAACCATCCGGTATTACAGCATTTTCCTTAACTAATGAACCAGCGGCTATAATACAGTTCTTGCCGATACGCGCTCCGGTCAATACGATTGCCCCTATGCCTATAAGACAGTTATCGCCTATTTCGCATCCGTGAAGGTTAACGCTGTGTCCTATGGTGACCCCGTTCCCGATTATAAGGGGTCCGGTATCGTGCTGAACATGAAGCACGCTGTTATCCTGAACGTTGGTATTATTTCCTATTCTTATATAATTTACGTCGCCTCTCACAACCGAACCGAACCATATGCTTGAACCTCTTCCTATTACTACGTCTCCTATGATGACCGTATTTTCGCTAAGATATACGGTTTCGTCAATCTTCGGATATTTTCCAAGATAAGATTCCAATATCATAAAATAATATAGACCTCCCTACGATTTCCAATGAGCCCAAATAAATATTATATATTAATTATAATGCAAATAGTCAGATTTTTTTAATTACCTTACCTCTTTTGAAAGCGACTCTGCCTGATTTTTTGCCTCTATTACGTCTTCTATGGCGTTTAGATTAAAAAGTTTATGCGACTTCATAACTTTATCAACATTTACCGCTATTTTATTAAACGATATTTTTCCTTCCAAAAACGAATTTACAAAAAATTCGTTTGCCACGCAAAAAACGGCTGGCATACTTTTCCCTGTTTTTATAGCATACCTGGCCAGATTTAAAAAAGGAAATTTTTCGTTATCCGGGGCAAAAAAATCCAGTCTTCCTATCTCTGCAAGATTAATAGGTTTCATTAGTCCCTTAAACCGTCTTGGGTAAGAAAGGGCATAACCTATAGGTCCCTTCATATCGGCGGCGCCCATCTGAGCCATAATGGAACCATCATTAAATTCTACCATCGAATGAACTGCGGCCTGAGGATGTATTAAAACATCGACCTGTTTTTCATCTATATTAAATAAATAACAGGCTTCTATGATTTCAAGACCCTTGTTTGCTAGGGTAGATGAATCTATGGTTATCTTTTTACCCATTTTCCATTTTGGATGATTTAAAGCCATATCGACGGTAATATTTTCAAAATCGGTTTTATCTTTGTTGTAAAACGGACCGCCTGACGCCGTTAAGATTAATTTTTTTACGTCCGATTTTGCTCCGCACCTTAAACACTGGAATAATGCCGAATGTTCCGAATCTACCGGTATTATTTTAGCGTTAAACGACTTAGCGGTTCTGTTAAGAATATCTCCGGCCATAACCATGGATTCTTTATTCGCTAGAGCAAGGTCTTTTCCCGCGGCAAGACTCATATATGAAAGCATAAGGCCTGACGAACCGCTTATAGCGTTCAAAATTATATCTAAACCGCCTTTTAAAATAACCTCTCTGAAACCTTCTTCGCCGGAAGTAAATTTTGTCTTTACGCCTTTAAAGTTTTTCAATGATTCTTTAGCCTTATTGGATTCCGCCTTAGTTGAAAGAACGCAGTACGAAGGCTTGAAAAGTAAAATCTGCTCTTTTAGTTCGTCGGTAAAATGACCGGCTGCCATGGCTTTTGCAGAAAGTTTATCAGGATAGCCGGCAATTACATTTAAAGCATTCTTGCCTATGGAACCGGTAGAACCGGCAATAAATATATTACGCATATTTATATTTTTTTATTTTCAAAATTTTAAATAATACACCGCGATGTAATAAAAAACGGGTGCCGCAAGTATTACGCTGTCTATTCTGTCCAGTATTCCGCCGTGACCGGGGATTAAATATCCAGAGTCTTTTTTCCCTCCATTCCTTTTAATCAAGGATTCGGTTAAATCGCCGAACATTCCTGCTATAACTGTTGCCGAACAAAAAATTATGAAGGAAGTAAAGTCAAATCTTTTGTAATCCATTATAAATATCCTGAAAACAAAAGCAACTAAAACGGCCGATAAAAAGCCTATTATCGCGCCTTCTACGGTTTTTTTAGGGCTTAGCGAAAAAATCAGCTTATGCCTGCCGAAATGCCTTCCGCCGTAATACGCAAAAATATCGGATGCCCATACAAGTACGAATAACAATAAAAGGAGAAGTCTTCCACCTGAAAGTTGAAAAATTTTTAACAGAAAAGATATAAGAAAACCGGCGTAAAATATGGAAAAAATATCTATAAATATGCTTTTTCCCGAATCGGTTTTAAAAGAAATTATATTTTTAATAAAAATCAATAAAGCCGACAAAAAAAGAATAAATATTAAACCGGAGGGCTTTAGGAAAGCGAAAGAAAAGACGACCAATATAGAAAGAATTTCCGGCAGTATGAAGTATTTATATCCGTTTAAGTCAAATATGCCGTATATCTCATAAACTGAAAGCGCGGTTAGAATTGCGGAAATTAAAAAAAATTCGTATATATTAAGTAAGAAAATAGATAAAACTATCGTTATTCCGAATATAATACCGAATATGAATCTTTTAGGGTCAAATCTCGGTTTTTCCAAATCTTCTTACCCTTTTTTCATAATTTTTTAATGCGGCATTTAAATTTTTCTTTCTGAAATCCGGCCATAAAGTTTTAGTGAAATATATCTCGGCATAAGCGGCCTGATAAAGCATAAAGTTAGACAGTCTCTGTTCTCCGCTTGTTCTTATGAGAAAGTCCGGGTCTGGAATACCTGCCGTGTATAGATAAGAAGAAAGAATGTCTCCGTTTATATCCTTAACGTCTATCACGTCTTTTTTAACGTCTTCCGCAATTTTGCAAACAGCGTTTAATATTTCTTCTTTAGAGCCGTAACTAAGAGCAAGGCTAAAAATCAATTCATTAAAATTTTTAGTCTTTTCTTCGGCATTTAACATTGCGGATTTTGAATGTTCCGGAATATTGTCTATATTTCCTATAAATTTAAGCCTGATTTTATTTTTTATAAGATAAGGAAGCTCTAAATCTATATATTCGTTAAGAAGATGCATTAAAGAATCTACCTCTTCAGAGGGTCTTTGCCAATTTTCCGTAGAAAAAGCAAAAACTGTAAGATATCTTATTTTATGATGCATTACTCCTTTAATAACCGATTTTAAAGATTTTATTCCTTCTATATGCCCGTAAATCCTATCTAAATTTCTCTTCTTTGCCCACCTGCCGTTTCCGTCCATAATAACCGCAAGATGGTTAGGAATATTTTTAAAGGTCATACTTCCGATATTTCTTTTTCTTTGCGTTTGGTTATTTCGTCTACTTCCTTAATAAAGCCGTCGGTCAGTTCCTGAACTTTTTTCTGAATTTTAAAGGATATATCTTCCGATATTTCTTTGGATTTCTCCGAGGATTTTATTTTTTCGTTTGCAAGCCGCCTAAAATTTCTTATTTCCTGCTTTATAGACTCGGATAATTTACTAATCTGCTTTATTATTTCCTTACGTCTTTCCTGCGTTAACGCGGGTATGACAATGCTTATGCTTTTTCCGTCGTTGGAGGGATTTAAAGACGGGTCGTATTTCTGTATAGCCTTTTCTATGGCAGCAAGAGAACCGGCATCCCACGGATTTATAGTTATAGTCCTGCTGTCCGGTACCGATATAGTAGCAAGCCTTATTATAGGCGAAACTGAACCGTAATATTCAACGTTGATAGCATCTATTAATCCCGTTGAAGCCCTTCCCGTCCTAATTCTCGAAAGTTCGTTTTTATAAGATGATATCGCGTGGGACATTTTCGCTTTAGTCTCGCTAATAAATTCCTGTTCGTTCATAATATCCGCCTCTTAAAAAATTAAGGATTTGTAATTACGGTGCCTATAGGTTCGCCCTTAACTACTTTTAGCAGATTACCCGGAACCAACAGATTAAAGACGACTATCGGCAGACTGTTGTCCATACATAAGGATATGGAAGTAGAATCCATAACCTTTAAATTTTTATTTAAAACATCAATATAAGTTAGCCTTTCAAACTTTACGGCTTGCGCATTTACGAGCGGGTCGTCGTTAAATACGCCTTCTATTCTGGTAGCTTTAAGAATTACGTCGGCGTGAATTTCCATCGCCCTTAGCGATGCTGCGGTATCCGTAGTAAAGTATGGATTGCCGGTTCCGGCGGCAAATATGACTACTCTTCTTTTTTCTAAGTGCCGCAATGCCCTGCGTCTAATATAAGGTTCTGCGACCTGCTGCATCGCGATTGCAGTCTGAACCCTGGATATCACGCCGTTATCTTCGAGACTGGCCTGAAGCGCAAGAGCATTTATAACAGTGGCAAGCATACCCATGTAATCGCCCTGGGAGCGTTCTATTCCAAGCCCCTTGGAAGACTTACTGAAACCCCTGAATATATTGCCTCCGCCAATGACGACCGCAACCTCGGTTCCAGCGTCTATGACGGATTTTATTTCACGGGATACAAAATTTATTACGGAGGGGTCTATGCCGCATTTATTTTCGCCGGCTAAAGCCTCACCGCTAACCTTGAGCAGTATCCTTTTGTAATTGAGTCCCTGCATTATTCTCCCAGCTGATATCTTACGAACCTTTTTAAAATTATATTTTCCCCTAATCTTGCTACTTCGTTATCTATTATGGCGGAAATATTTTTAGAAGGATCCTTTATAAATGCCTGTTCTAAAAGGCAAACGTCCTGATAATATTTCTCGACTTTACCTTCTATTATTTTTTCTTTAACGGCCTGCGGTTTATCCATAGACGCAAGCTGTTCCCTGTAAATTTCCTTTTCCTTGGCTACGATTTCAGGCATTACGGCTTCTCTCCTAACATAAAGAGGGTTCGACGCCGCAATATGCATAGCTATATTTTTCGCTAATTCTTGAAATTCGGCTGTTCTGGCTACAAAATCGGTTTCGCAGTTTATTTCCAAAAGGACGCCTATTCTTCCTCCGGCGTGAATATATGAATAAATCAAGCCTTCTTTTGCCTCTCTGTTTGCTTTTTTTTGGGCCTTAGCCAGACCTTTTTTTCTAAGCGCTTCTACGGCTTTTTCTAAATCGCCGCCGGTTTCTATAAGAACGTTTTTGCAGTCCACAAAGCCTGCCCCAGTCATTCCGCGCAAATTTTTAACAAGTTCGGCGCTTATATTAGTTGATTTTTCCAATTTATTATTTCCTCCCTTTCATATAGTGTTTTTATTTATTCTATGCTTCGTCGGATGCTCAAATGGAAATATCTGATTCTTCGGCGTCTGCGGAAACGTCTTCGCCTGCCGAGACTGCCGCAAAAGTTTCCTCCGTAATTACTCCTTCTGGTACTGCCTGAGCCTTACCTTTGGCCGCTTTTTCGTCGTAAATCTTTTTTCCTTCTATTATTGCGTCTGCCATTGTGCTTAATATTAACTTTATTGCCCTTATTGCGTCGTCGTTGCCAGGTATCAGCCAGTCCACGAAATTTGGGTCGGCATTAGTGTCGGCTACTCCTATTATGGGAATTTCAAGCCTTCTTGCTTCTTTTGCGGCAATAATTTCATGATGGACGTCGACTATGAATACCGCGTCCGGTATTTTATTCATATCTCTAACGCCGTTAAGAACTTTCTGGTGTTTAAGTATTTCTTTTTCCATTCTTGCCATTTCTTTTTTGGTAAATCTGGAAAATTCTTCCGATTCTTTAAGGGATTCTAATTCTTTTAGTCTTTTAATCGAAAGTTTAATAGTAGCGAAATTAGTAATCATTCCGCCTAGCCATCTTTCATTTACGTAAGGCATGCCACATCTCTTAGACTCTTCAACGACGATGGGATTTGCCTGTTTTTTTGTGCCGATTATAAGAATAGTCTTGCCTTCTTTAGCCAATTCGAACAACTTATCGTAAGCCGCCGAAATATAAGGAAGGGCTTTTTGAAGGTCGATTATATGGACACCGTTTCTTGCCCCGTATATATAGGGCTTCATTTTTGGGT
>JAJYJN010000099.1 GCA_021789455.1 bacterium
TTGAGGAAAGGTAATCAATTATTGCGGTTTTTGTATTTGCGAGAGATACTTCGTATTGAGTGAAATTAAACTGGTAGCCGTATTTTTTATGGTGGATAAACCGGCCTTTAAGTTTAACTTTTGAATCGGAGACCGGTTTATCGAAAAATGTACCGGAAGCGGTAATAAATTTTCCGTCGGAATAAATATTGAGTATTGTAAAACCGTTTTCCGGGTTCTGGAATACGGCTTTTTTTATAATGCCGTTAACAGTAATAATTTTTTCGTTTTCTTTACCGCCGCCGGACATAATTTCAATAGTTTAAAATAAAATTAAAATAAAAATATCCTTAAATATAAACCAAGCAAGGTTGCAAAAAGGACGGGAACGGTGATTACGAAGCCTACCTTCATATAATAACCCCATGTTATCTTAATCCCTTTCCTTTCGAGGACGTTGAGCCACAACAGCGTTGCCAGGGAGCCTATAGGGGTCAATTTAGGGCCTAAATCGCATCCGATTACGTTGGCGTAAACGGAAGGTTTAAGCATTATCTCTTTCAGGTTTGCGGAATGTATAGCGAGAGAGTTTATCATTACCGTAGGCATATTATTCATAACCGAAGATATGAAAGCGGCGAGATATCCGGTATAAACGGTAAGAATAAAGCCGCCGTAACCGGCAAAATAGGAAATAGATTTTCCGAGCAGATATGTCAATCCCGCATTTTTAAGCCCGAAAACCACTAAATACATTCCGAGAGAAAATACGACTATATTCCAGGGGGCATTTTTAAAAACCAGCTTCAGATTAACCGCAGGGCTTTTAAACCCGAAAACGACAAATATCAATGCGAAAGATACGGCGAAAATGGATACGGGGAGACTTAAAAATTCGCTTAAAAAATAACCGGCGAGAAGCAGTATTAAAATCAGAAAAGAAAATTTAAAAAGTTTGGCGTCCTTGATTGCATCCTTTGGGGTTTTTAGCAGTTCGACGTCGTATCTTTCAGGAATGTCTTTCCGGAAATAAATATACAAAACGGCTAAAGATATTGCTATAGAAAATAAATCCGGCGCATACATATCGATAAAATAAGTAAAAAATCCTATATTAAAATAGTCGGCCGAAACGATATTTACCAGATTGGAAATCTTGAAAGGGAGGCTTGCCGCATCCGCAATAAAACCTCCGGCCATGATAAACGGCAGCATATTTTTTCTTTCGAACTTAAGGGCTTTCATCTTTTCGTAAATTATCGGCGTTATAATTAAAGCCGCGCCGTCGTTGGCAAAAAAAGCGGATACTAAAGCCCCGAGAAGAATTACGTAAACGAACATCTTTTTGCCGCTGCCGCCCGCAAATCTTGCCATATGCAGAGCCGCCCATTCAAAAAAACCTATTTCGTCCAGTATTATGGAAATAATTATTATAGCTACAAAAGTAAATGTGGCGTCCCAGACTATATCGAAAACTTTTATTATATCTTTCAGGACTATTACGTTAAAGATAAGCGCAAGCAATGCCCCGATAATAGCGCTGTAGCCTATTCCTATATTATAGGGCTTTTTAATAATCAGGAACAGGGTGAATAAAAATATTACTACGGAGACGACGATTAAATAACCGTAAAAATGCATATGGGCGATATTAAACATTTCGAAGAGGCGAAAAGAATATTCGGAACGTTATGATTCTTTCCAGGCCTTTATTACTGCGTTATTTTAATGGTCGGGACGACAGGATTTGAACCTGCGACCCCCTGCACCCCATGCAGGTGCGCTACCGAGCTGCGCCACGTCCCGATTTAATCTGTCCGTATGTTAAAAATATATTGCGGGTTTTTAATGGTCGGGATGACACGATTTGAACGTGCGACCCCCTGCTCCCAAAGCAGGTGCGCTACCAACTGCGCCACATCCCGATAAATATTTTTCAATTTTTAATTCTAACACTTATTAGTTTTATAGGCAATATTTTTTTACAAATCCATAGCCTTTTATCAAGATTTAGAGTTTTTGTTCATAAGCCAATAAACGATGCCGAGCACTAAAACAAGGAATCCGAGAACGGCTACCTCCTGTGAATTTTGCGGAGCAAGCGAAAAAATCAATATTTTTCTTAGCAGTGCCGCCATTGCAAGGCCTATAAAAGCGCTCAAAGCAAATTTATGCCCCTGAAGCTTTTTGACCTCTTCTTCTAGCAGTTCCCTTATCGCCCATACAATCAGCATAGCTCCTAAAATATCTATAACGGTAGATTCAAAGGCGCCGCCTCCGAACGCAAAATTATAAATTTCGAATACAAACAGGAGAAAAACCATAATAGTCGCGATAATAAGAGATATTACCAAAGCAAGGTCCAATATATAAGAAAATTTTGAACTGAATTTAATTATTTTTGTTTCGAATTTTGTAGCCGCTATGTAAAATTTTCCTTCGCTTATATAAGAACTTATTATAATATCGAGATTTATATCTATAATCTTATTTACCGATGCGATAATTTCGTCTCTTTTGCTTGAACTCGGAAAATTTCTTAGAATAATCCCGTGTATAAAATTTCTTATATAATTCATCGTGGCGCTTACATAATGGGAAGGCAGTTTTATTTCGGCGTGGACTTCTCCGATACGCTTCAATTTGCGCAAATATTCATTATTATACGTTCCCGAAAAAAGACCCATGAACCAAAATTTAAGCTTTTCCTGATGTCTGCTTCTAATTTCTTCATTCGGCAGGAACTTGCTAAAGTCGTCAAAGTTGGAAATGAAAGAGTAAGTGTTGGAAATGAAATCGTTTGCGTTAGAGCTCATCAAGCCGCTTAACTGCATTAAATTAGAAGCGTCGCTATCCGTGAAAGAATAAATCAGCTTTATTTTGTCAAGTGTTTCCATTTTTTTATTATACCTTAAAATTATTCCTGCGGCAATTCATATATTTCAATATATAAATTGCAATATATTAATCCGGCGTGCATAAATAACTTTGAAATTCCGTCTTAATATGCTATAATGCGCATATATCGATATCGTAATATATTAATTTTATTTTATTTAGAATAAAACAAGCTAATATTATACTGCTTAACGATTTTTTAAATTAAAATATTATAGGGGGGAATCTAATGGCTCGTATCGTAGTCCTTGGAACAGGTTTTGCAGGCAACACAGCCGCATTAAATTTAAAAAAGGCATTAGGAGGCAAGCACGACGTTATAGTAGTATCGCCTCGGAAAAATTTTTCTTACGTACCTTCATTGGTGTGGGTCGGCGTGGGTTCGATGCAGCCTGAAAAGACCCACTTTAATCTTGAGCCGGTTTATAAAAAATACGGAATCGAATTTAAGGAAGGAGCGGCCGCAGAGATACATCCCGACAGCCAAGACCAATACGTCGTCGTGCAATATTCCGACGGCGGCACGGAACAGATTAAATATGACTACCTGATAAACGCAACGGGACCTAAACTTAACTATGCGGCTACGCCCGGGCTTGGACCGGACGCAGGTTATTCCGATTCTATATGCACGCTGCCCCATGCGGTAAAAACCCGCGACAATTATTTGAAAGCCGTAGAAAAGATGAAGCAGGGCAAGAGGCAAAGATTTATAGTCGGCACCGGACACGGAGCGGCTACATGCCAGGGGGCGGCATTTGAATTTATACATAATTTGGAATTCGACCTTAACAGGCGCGGAGTGCGCCGCAATGCGGATATTACATGGATATCCAACGAACCGGCTCTCGGGGATTTCGGGGTCGGCGGAGTCGTAGTAAAAAAGAACGGGAATTTAGTTTCAGGAAAGCTTTTTGCGGAATCCACTTTTTTGGAAAAAGGCATAAAATGGGTTGAAAGGGCGCACGTGCGCAAAGTGGAAGAAGGTTCTTTAGATTACGTCAATATCGAGGGGGAAGAAGGAAAACTTGATTTTGACTTTGCCATGCTTATACCGCCGTTTGCAGGCGTTCCTATAGCCTACATAGATAAAGACGGCAACGACATCAAAGCCCAGATGTGCGTGCCGAGCGGTTTTATGAAAGTCGATGCCGATTACGCATCTGCGGCAAAACCTTTTGAAGAATGGAAGAATTCGGACTGGCCGAAAAAATATAATAATCCTGTTTATAAGAACATATTTGCCGCAGGAATAGCTTTTG
>JAJYJN010000100.1 GCA_021789455.1 bacterium
TTACGAAAAAATTTTAACGCCGGGTTATGCTCCTCTAGAACAATACGGCGGCAAAGGGAAAAGAGGCGAATATACCGACGTATATGCAATATGCGCTACATTATATGCTCTTTTAAAGGGATTTCCGCCGCCGGAAGTCACAGAATTAGTCGGAGGAATAAGTATAGATTTTTCGGGAATAAACGAACGATTAAAATATATTTTAGATAAAGGCCTGTCTATAAAAATACCGGAAAGAATACAGAATACCGCAGAGTTGATGAAACTGCTCGACGAATTTGAAAAACCTCCCGAAGGCGCTGTTTCTCCTCAGTCAGGGATTTCGAATCGAACCTTACGGATTATTCCGGATGCGGGTTCGGAAGAATTATATGGAAAAAAAACATCTCCTTACGAAGCCGCTGCAGGCGCAGGAACCGGAACCCCGGTAACCCCGATAACTCCGGTGTATTCCAATAAAAACGTGAAATTGATTTTAGTATTTATAACGGCTATAATTGTTATTGCTTCTTCAGGAATATATGCCGGCTGGCGTTACTATTATTTTAAAAACGGAACTAAAAAAAACGGGCGGAAAAATAAAAATTCTGAAAGCGGTATTAAAATTTTGTCTAAAAACATTGAAACCCATGTGTCGCCCCGTACGGCGGCATATGCTTCCGCTTCCGCGCCGCGCCCTAAGATAACATCTGCTTCCGCGCCGCCCCGTACGGCGGCATCTGCTCCGGCACCGCGCCAGAAGATAGCATATGCTCCGGCACCGATAAGGAGATTCACCCTGCCTCAGCCGTCTCATCGGGTATTCAGCGGTTCCGGCTATGAAGATTTCAGCATGTCTGGATGTTTTTACTGTCACACGATATACGGAAAAGGAAAACAGGGCGGCTATAATCTTTCGCATATAGGTTCGCGGTTAAGTTATTCTCAGATAGAAAACCAGATTAAGCATCCTAGTTCGTCTATGCCGCCTAATCCTAATATGCCTTCCGAAGAAGTTGCGCAGATATCAGGCTGGCTGGAAAGTTTAAAGTAATATAACAAGTAAGTAAAAAAGGAGACAAAAAATGAAAATGAAAATGAAAATGAAGATTTTATTTTCTATGCTTATTATCGCAGGTATTTCCATTGCATTTAATTCTTTTAACTGCGATAAAGCGCATGCCGAAGTAGGCGGTACTTTAAAAAAAATGAAGGCAAAATATCACATGAAAAGGATTCATCTGAATAAATTATATATTATTCAGCCCGGCCTTTCGCAGTATAATTATAAAAACTCGGGGATAAAGGCATACGAATATACTAAAAATAACGTTAAATACGAAGCCGTATTCAACGCCGGCGGAGTATGCTGGCTGGAATTTGCGGTTTCTAACGATTCTGCGGTAATACCTTTAAGCTCGCTGATTAAGAAAAACCTTTACGGATATCCGATACTGTTTAAAACAATCAAATACGTTCCTAATGTTTATGAAAAATTGCAATACGGGAGAAACGTAGGGAAAGTTATTTATATAATGCAGTATATTTACGGAAATAATTCTATTTTACAGGAAGCGGTTATGCCTTCGATGTCTCCGGACGGTAATTACGGCAAATAGAAACACATAGAAACCGGAATTTATTTAACGCTCAGCGGGTTAATAACCAATCCGCTGATTATTTTCGGATAAAAATATGTAGATTTTTGCGGCATCCTCAGATTTAGCGAAGCGATTTTTATTACGTCTTCTATTTTCGTGGGATTCATAAAGAAAACAGCTTCCAAATCCCCCCGCTTTACTTTTTCTAAAGCTTTTTGCGGGTCCTTTTCATATACGAGATATTTCTGCGTGTCTATTTCCTCCTGCGTTATGCCGAGAGCTTTTTTCAATATATGTTCCTGCAGAACCGAAACGTCTAAACTCTCCAAGGGGTTGCCGTTCTCTTTGTTCCCTTTATTTCCGCCGCCTTCCCGAAACGATAAAATGAAAGCCCTTCCGGATTTGTGGGCAAACCCGAAAGAAACTGAGTTTTTGCCGGATTTTTTGTTTTCATTAAGCAAATCGTCGAAATTAGTTTCTTTATAGTCGAAATTATCTTTTATGCTTTCAAGCAGGTTTTCGATATTTATATTTTTTCCTTTTATGCCTCTGTGCGTAGGCAGAATGACGAGTCCGTCCTGATTTGAGGGCGCAAAATACATAAGGCAGAAATCAGCGTCGATTCCTTTTTTGTCCAATCCTTCTTTTTTTACGTAATCCCTGTAATTAATGCAGGTTTCGAACCTGTGGTGTCCGTCGGCTATATAAACCGGCTTATGCGCCATCGCGCTTTGAATATGCGCTATAACGGCTTCGCCGCCGAGCCTGTAAAGAACGTTTATTATGCCGTTATCGTCGGTAAAATCGAAAAGTTTTTCTGCCGCTCCGTCTTCCATGGATTTCTTTAAAATATTTAAAACGTCGGAATTTTTATCCTCGAACACGGAAAAGATAGGGCTGAAGTTGGCGTTAGCGGCTTCCATAAGCTTGAACCTGTCTTCCTTAGGCTTCGAAAGCGTGGCTTCGTGGCCGTAAATAGACCCGTTCTCTTTTGTTTCCGGCAGGCGGAAAAGGGATAAAAATCCTATTCTTTCGTAAGAAACGTTATCGGCGGTAAATTTTTGAACGTAAATATAAATAGAGTCCTTATCTTCCCTTTTTAAAATGCCTTTGGATATCCATTCATTAAATAATAGAGCCGCCCTCGTATATTTATTTTCAGCGCCGCCGTCGCCTTCTTCCTTTCCGAACTCAAGCCGGACTATATTGTATTCCGACCTTCCGTAAAGGTCGTCCTGAAGTTCTTTGCTTATCACGTCGTACGGCGGAGCGGTTAAGTTTTTAATATCTCCGGCAGACCTGACGTCGTAAATATAAGGCCTGAAAGGAAGAACGACTGCTTCAAAGTTTTTTTCGCCAGAATTATTCATAATAAATTAACGGCCTCTCTGGAATTTATATTATAAAATAGGAGTAGAACCCGGCGTCGCATATGAATGCAGTCCCGGAATTATTAAATCGACGCCGAGATAGCAGAATATGACTACTGCAAATCCTATAACGGCAATCCACGCCATTTTTTTCCCGCCCCAGCCTTTTGTGAATCTTGCGTGAATAAATAAAACATAAGTAAGCCACGTGATAAGCGACCATGTTTCTTTGGGGTCCCAGCTCCAGTAACCGCCCCATGCGCTGTCGGCCCATGCCGCGCCTATGATTATTCCCGCGGTTAAAAAAACAAGTCCGAATACTATTACTTTATAAATCGCTTCTTCTATAACGGCCGAATCCGGCAGAAGCGTTAGAAACCTGCCCTGCTTTTTATTTTCTTTGCGGCTCTTAATCAGATAAAGTATTCCCAGTCCGAACGAAGCCCCGAAAGCCCCGTAAGACACGAACAGGGTCATAATGTGGTAAATCAGCCAGTAGCTTTGAAGTGCGGGAATAGTAGGTTCGACCGCGCTCGGAGCGAGGGGGGAAAAAGAAGCAAACGCAAGGGCAAGCGTGGCGACGAGAGTTATTATGAAGCCCAGCGCGTCGAAATCGTAGAAAATTCTTATTAAGATAAATCCGAATATGATGACGTACGCGAAGAAAACCATGGAGTCGTAAAGGTCCACTAACGGCGGAGTGTCGATGCCTATTTTATAGGCATAAATCCATCTTACTACAAATGCGGCCGTCTGAATTATAAATCCGGCGATTAAAACGCCGAACGACATTTTTGAAATAGTTTTGTTTCCCGTAAATAGAAAGATGAAATATCCCGCAAACGATGCAAGTACGAAAAACAGAGAAACCGTAAAATATAAAGAACCGTCCATCATAATTATTTTATTTCCTATAATTTAATTTTGCAATTGTCATTCCCGCGAAAGCGGGAATCCAGAAAATACATAATATTTATTAGAGTTTAACTTAAGTCTTTTTTAATTCCGGCAATTTTTTTGTTAAAATTTTTATAAAACGATTCGAATTTTTTCTTAGGAACCGCCAGTATTTCCACGCGGGTTTTTTTACCGTCTTTAGAGTCCGATAATTTGACCCAGGTTTCCCCGTGGTTGAAAAAGAACGAGAAAAACAGAGCGGCTATCAGCATTATAGAGCCGAACC
>JAJYJN010000101.1 GCA_021789455.1 bacterium
ATTTTAATCTTGCCGCTTTTTACCTTGCGCTTGCGCAAAAGCGGGTCGTTATCCTTAACTGCGGTCTTTCCGGCAGCGGCAAGTCTTCGCTTTCCCGCCTGCTTTCTGAGTGGTTTTACGCGCGCGTCATTTCTACCGACGAAATAAGGCAAAATTTATACGGTTCTGCCGATAAGTCCGTAAAATATTCCGCAGACGCAAACGTTACCGTTTACCGGACTATGCTTGAAGAGGGTTTAAAAGAATCCGGCGGCAATATAATATTCGACGCGACTTTCTTAAAGCGCTCCCACCGGGAAAAAATAATTAGCAGTTTTAATAAAAAAGACTGTATTTTTATATTCGTATATTCTAAAATATATGACGAAAAAGAAGAAATTATATTAAAAAGGCTTGCGGACAGGTTCGGCGGAGCATATGCCGGTAACGCGGGCGGTTTTACGGATTATTCCGAAGCGGACTCCGCGGTTTATTTCAATCAGAAAAAATATTTCGAAGAGCCTTCGGAAAAAGAATTAGAACCGTTGACTTCCGCCGATGCCGCCTTATTTGCGCAGACCGACGCCGCTTTGGAACTGAAAGACAGATTTAACGGATTAATGAAAACTATAATTGCAACGAATGCAACCGGCGGTTTATAATAAATTTGGGCAGGCAAAAATTGGGTTCATATATCGGCAAATTCAAATACGAGATTTATTTAATCATAGTTTCTTTTTTTGCGCTTGTAGTTCATATTCATCTTGCTTCGACTCTTAACCTCGGCAACGACGAAGCGCATTATTATGTATGGTCGCTGAAACCTTCCTTAGGTTATCTCGACGACGCTCCTCTCGTCGGCTGGGTTATTTACGCATTTACGTGGCTTTTCGGCAAAAGCCAGCTTTCCGTCAGGTTCGGCGCGGTCGTTTTTTCGTTCCTCGACGGATTTTTGGTATATTACCTTTCTTATATATTATTTAGAAACAAACGGGCGGCTTTTTTCTCGTTTCTGTTCTTTTTATCCGCCGTAATATTCGGAACGGTTCTTTCCGTAATGATTCTGCCCGACGCCCCGCTCCTGTTCTTCACCCTGTTATTTTTCATATTTTTTTATAAAGCGCTTACAATAGATATAGAAGAAAAGGGAACGCAAGAAAGGGGACAGATTTCAAATCTGTCCCCTTTCTTGGAAGAAGCAGGAGAAGAAAAGGGGACAGATATTTTTTATTTCGAAGAAATAAATAAATCTGTCCCCTTTTCTTTCTTAAGGGGTGTCGGCCGAAAGCCGACGGGGCGGTTTTTTTGGCTCCTCGCCGGTATTTCCCTCGGCTTTGCGTTTTTAAGCAAATATACCGCGGCTTTAATCCCGCCCGCCGTCCTTCTGTATATGCTTGTTTCCAAACGGAACAGGCGTTTTCTTAAAACGGTTTATCCTTATGCGGCTCTTGCCTCTGCGCTACTAGTTTTTTCGCCGGTAATATACTGGAATTTTACCCATAATTTTATATCGTTTAAGTTTCAGCTTTCTCACGGTTTTTCGCATCCCAAGCCGGGTTTTCCTCTTTTAGCCGCAGGCTGGTTCGGGCAGGTTCTCGTTATCACTCCCTTTATATACATATTTCTTATCGGAGCGTTTATATATGCAATAATAAAGGGGACAGATCTTTTTTATTTCCGTAACGAAAAGCAAAATTTATCGAGCGGCTCAACGGAAATAAATAAATCTGTCCCCTTTATTACCCTCCTTCTTAGGAGGGGTGTCGGCCGAAGGCCGGCGGGGCGGTTGACTGACGGATGGTTTGACCATAGCGAACCTCTTTTGTATTCCGTCTGTGTGTCTCTCCCCATTCTTTTATTTTTCGTCATCAACGGATATTCCCACAGAATTTTAGTTCACTGGCCGGATATAGGCTATCTTGCCGCATTTCCGATTATGGGCTATGTTGCAGACCTGCTGACGCGTAAATCTTCTTCCCGTATTTTGAAATACTGCGTCTATTTCGCCGTCTTTTCCGGCTTTTTCTTTTCCTTCGCCCTCTATAACCAGATTTATTATAATTCTATACCGGTAGGCAAAATAATACGTTATATCGACAGGGAAAAACGCCTTAAAAAAGGCGGAGTGTTTTCACTCATCCCGCACATTCCAGGCAAGCCTTCTACCGCCGACATAACTAACGACCTTTTCGGCTGGAGGCATAGCGTAAAGTATATCGGCATCGTTTACAAAGGCTATAAGGCGGTTTACAGTCCGCTCTTTATCCTCACGCACCATTATGCAATAGCCGACGAACTCGTCTATTACGGCGGCTATAAATCCGCCGTAAATATTTATAATATATCGGGTTTTCTCAACCAGTACGACCTCTGGCAGAACCTCGATAAAATAAACGGAGAAAACGCACTGTTTATTATGGATAACAAATATATGCTGAATCCGGTTAAAAAATATGCGCCGTATTTCAAGTCTATTAAAAAAATAGGCAGGCTCGACATATACGTAAAATTCAGGCCGGTAAGAACGTATTACCTGTATCTTATGAAGGACTTTAACGCAAAAAAAGCCATTAAAAGGCTTAACGCAGAAAGCAGGATGTATTAGCGGGAAAAAAAGGGGACCTATTTTTTTTCAATGCAATGTTAAAACTTCCGCTTTCCGGTATTGACAATTAATTTTCGTAAATATATAATTATCAATCGTAAACAAAAATAACGATGTATTAACCGTGGACGGATTTAATCTGCGTCCTTTAAGGATAGCTAAGATGGACTTAAAACAATTTATCCGTGAAATTCCCGATTTTCCTAAAAAGGGGATTAACTTCAAAGATATTACGCCTCTGCTTGCCGACGCGAAAGCGTTCGCTTATGCTATAGATTCGCTGACGGAGTTTTATATATCCGAAAAAATAGATTACGTCGTCTGCATAGAAGCCAGAGGATTCGTCGTGGGCGCGCCGCTTGCCTACAGGCTCGGCGCAGGCGTTATAATGGTCAGGAAGCCCGGCAAACTTCCATACGAGTGTTCGTCTTTGAGCTACGACCTCGAATACGGAAGCGCGACTCTCGAAATACACAAGGATGCGCTGAAGGCCGGGGACAGGGTAGTTATCGCCGACGACGTTCTTGCGACCGGCGGAACGGCTCTGGCGACTATCGGGCTCGTCGAAAGTTTTGGCGCGGAAGTCGTCGATACGGCGTTTCTTGCCGAGCTTTCCTTTTTAAATGGGGCGGACAAACTCAAACCTCATACGGTAAACGCTTTAATGAAATTCGATTATTGACTTAAGTTGTCATTCCCGCGCAGGCGGGAATTTATATAACAATAAATTCAATAAATATTTTTTTCAAATTAAGGGGGGTTTTATGAAAAAAGGTATAACGGCAGTATTTATTATTATCGTCATAGTTCTCGGCTACGTCGCGGTTCATGCTCTTACCGCTCCGGTAAAATTATCCGCCGCACAGCTCGGCGATCAGCTTATCCATTCCAACAAAAAAGGCATAGACTGTTTTGCCTGCCATACTATCGGCAAAAAAGGCGGAAGCGTAGGCCCTGACCTTTCCAAGGAAGGACTTGCAAAACATTCTATCAAATGGCTCGAAGTTCAGATTGCTACGCCGGCGAAGAATTTTAAACCCGGTTCCACGTTAACAATAGACGGAAAGTCTTATATGGCTATTATGCCGGACCATAAGATGCTTTCCAAGAAAGAGCTTTATGAACTTGCGTCTTATCTGGAATCGTTAAAATAAAAAAGTAAAAAAAAACTAAAAAAGGTCTTGACATATAAAATATAGGTATTATAATTAAATCAAGGCTAAAGTATTAAGCCGGGCGAACGATATATATTATAATTATCGGTTCGCAAAAAGGTATTGACAAAAGGCGGTTTTAGATATATAAAATATAATAATATAAAATCTTTTAAGGAGGTGGCAGAGGAGAAAGATTAAAAATTTGCAGCAAGCAGTATAATGTTAAAAAACCAAAAGTTCTAATTTAATTTAATTTTTAACTTTAACTTTAAGAGAGAGGAAAGTTATGAAAAAGAAATTAGTAGTAACTATGGTTGCCTTGTTTGTTTTGGCGCTTTCGTTCGCGATGGCTCCCAAAAAAGCAAACGCAATCCCGTCATTT
>JAJYJN010000102.1 GCA_021789455.1 bacterium
AAAGCTTGCCCTATAACCTACAGCATTAAACTTGGTTAGTATCCAAGTGAACCGAATTAATCTGAGGGAGGATTTTTAAAATAATGTTTAATAAAATTTTAGTAGCGAACAGGGGTGAAATAGCCTGCAGAATAATAAGGGCGTCGAAAGAGCTCGGCATACCTACTGCGGCTATTTTTTCCGACGTAGAACCGACAGCGCGGCACGTAAAAATGGCCGACGAAGCTTATATGATAGGCGCAAACCCTCTCGATACTTATCTTAACTATCAGCTTATAATAGACCTTGCTAAATCTATAGGAGCGGACGCAATTCATCCAGGTTACGGATTTCTTGCCGAAAACGAAGATTTCGCAAAAGCTGCCGAAGACAATAATATTAATTTTATCGGACCTTCGTCGGAAGTTATAAGGCTTATGGGCGATAAAGCAAGGTCGAAAGAAATTATGAAAAAAGCCGGCGTTATTACCGTTCCGGGCAGCGACGGCATATTAAAGTCTGCCGAAGAAGCCCTTGAAATAGCGGAAAAAATAGGTTACCCCGTTCTTCTTAAGGCTACCGCAGGCGGCGGAGGAAGAGGAATAAGGTTATGCCGCAATGCCGGAGAAGTAAAGACCAATTATGAAAATGCTTACGCTGAAGCGCTTAAAGCATTCGGCAACGGAGAACTGCTTTTAGAAAAGTTTATCGAAAATCCGAAACATATAGAGTTCCAAATTCTCGGCGATAAATTCGGCAACGTAGTTCATCTTGGCGAAAGAGACTGTTCTATTCAGAGAAAAAATCAAAAAATGATAGAAATAGCGCCGTCTATGGTTTTAACCGAAGAAAAACGTAAATTTTACGGCGATGCCGCGGTTAAGGCATGCAGGGATATAGGCTATTACAGCGCAGGCACCATGGAATTCGTTTCCGATTTGTCGGGCAATATATATTTTATAGAAATGAACACGCGGGTTCAGGTAGAACATCCCGTTACCGAAAGCATTACCGGATTCGACATAGTGAAAGAACAGATTAAAATCGCCGCCGGCAATAAATTATCAATAAAACAGGAAGACGTGAAGTTAAAGGGATTTGCCATAGAATGCAGAATAAACGCGGAAGACCCGAAACACGATTTTCGTCCGAGCATCGGCACTATAGAACGCTATTACGTTCCAGGAGGCAACGGCATAAGAATAGAAAGCGCTGCATCGGTAGGCTTTGAAGTAACTCCTTATTACGATTCTATGATCGGTAAATTAATCTGCTGGGGCAATACGTTTGAAGAAGCTATAAGCAGAACTTATGAAGCATTAGAAACTTATGAGATTAAAGGCATTAAAACGACTATACCTATTATAAAAAAGATAATTAAAAAAGATAATTTTAAAACTGGACTTTTTTCTACTAATTATTTAAAAGAAAATCCTGATGTTTTTGAATATGAAGTACAGAGAGATAAAGAAGATTTTGTAGCTTTCATTAGCGCCGCCTTGTCGGCGTATCACGGTTTATAGTCTATAACGGAGGAATAAATGAAAAATATCGAAACTATGTTAAAAGAAGGCTCGATAGAAATCGCAAAGCCTAAAAAGATTTTAATTACCGATTTAACCGCAAGGGACGGACAGCAGTGTAAGCTGGCGACGAGGGTTACGACGGACGATCTGCTTCCTTTATGCGAAAAAATGGATAAAGCCGGTCTTTACGCTTTCGAGGCATGGGGCGGCGCGACGTACGACGTCTGCTTGAGATACTTAAAAGAAGACCCGTGGGAAAGGCTTAGAAGAATTAAAGCCGTGATGCCTAATACAAAAATACAGATGCTGTTTAGAGGACAGAGCATAGTAGGATACAGGCCGAGAGCCGACAAGGTAGTTTACAAGTTTGTCGAAAAAGCCCTTAAAAACGGTATTACAGTTTTCAGGGTGTTCGACTCTTTAAACGATAACCGCAATATAGAAGTCGCATGCAAGGTTATTAAGGAACTCGGCGGAGAATGCCATGCGGAGATAAGCTATACCAAAAGCCCCGTTCATACATACGAAAAATGGATGCAATACGCCGACGAACTTTTAGAAATAGCGCCGGACTGGATTTCTTTTAAAGACGCTACGGGTATCATAATGCCATTGGATACCTACAACATAATAAAAGGAATGAAAGAAAAAGTCGGAGATAAAATAAAAATTTTGTTTCACAATCACGATATGAGCGGAACAGCCATAATGAATCATATGATGGCGATATATGCCGGCGTGGACATGCTGGATACGGTTCTTTCTCCGCTTGCTTTCGGTTCTTCGCATCCGGCTACGGAAAGCGTAGTCGCCGCGCTTCAAGGCACGCCTTACGATACGGGCATAGATTTAAAAATCTTGGAGGAAGCAGCAGCTTTAACCGGAATTATAAGAAAAAATTATAAAAAATACGAAACTGAATACGGCGGAGTCAACGCAAAAGTTCTTATCCATAAAATACCCGGCGGTATGATTTCAAATATGACGGCTCAGTTAAAAGAGGCTAACGCTATCGATAAAATGGAAGAGGTTCTTAAAGAAACTCCTATAGTTGAAAAAGACCTGGGTTATCCCCCGCTTTTAACACCATCGTCTCAAATAGTCGGCGTTCAGGCTGTTTTAAACGTTATATCCGGCGAAAGATACAAGATGATAACGAAAGAGGTAAGAGATTATATAGAAGGCAAATACGGCACGCCTCCGGGACCGGTGTCTAAAGAGCTTGTCGAAAAAATTATGGGACCAGGCGGCAAACCGGATTATTCAAAGCGTCCAAGCGACAGCGCAGACGTAAACGAATGGGATAAGGCGGTTAAAGAACTCGGTTCGCTTGCAAAATCCGACGAGGATATTCTTCTTTACGTCTTGTTCCCGCTTCAGGCTATGGAATTTTTGAAAGCAAGGGAAAACGGAGAGTTAGAAACGCCGGAAGTGACGCCGGGTACCGAAGACATGATAGAAACCCGCGCAGGAGTTATCGAAAATACGGCGCCGGTGGAGTTTGACGTTACATATCACGGCGATAAATTTAACGTAAAAATTGAAGGCGTAACTCCAAATCAGGAAGAAGGCAAACCCAGAAAATATTATGTAAGGGTAGGCGGCAAATTAGAAGAAATACAGCTGTTTCCCAAAGTAGAAGCGGTAATCGGCGGAAAAGCCGGCGGTTCCAAGACCTCCGCGGGAGGCGCATCTAAGGGTAAAAGAGGTATCGAAGCAGGAGACGTTACTCCTCCTATGCCGGGCAAAGTTGCTAAGATATTAGTAAAAGAAGGCGATAAAGTAACGAAAGGACAGACCGTCGCTATGGTCGAAGCCATGAAAATGGAAAATGAAATACACGCCGCGGCAGATGGTACGGTTAAAGCGATTTACGTTAAAGTAGGCGATAATATTACGCCGGACGATCCGCTGTTAAATATTGGATAGTTATAGCCGCGGCAGACGGCGGAATTCAATTCCGTCCTTTTCCGTAAAATAATGTTATTGCGAGAATAAAGAAAATAATTTTTAATTAAAAATTTATCGAGGTTTTATATGAAGCTTTACGAATACGAAACTTATGATACCATATTTAAAAAGTACGGCGTACCTACGCCTAAATATTTAGTAGTTCAGCATCCGGGGCAGAATGTAACCGACTTTGTAGAGCAGTACGGCGACGTAGTTATAAAATCGCAGGTTCTGGTGGGCAAAAGAGGCAAAGCGGGCGCAGTAAAATTTGCAAAAAACGGCGAAGAAGCAAACGAACATGTTCAGGCTTTAATGGAAGCCGAAGTTTACGGAGAAAAACCGGTAAGCGTAATTCTTCAGGAAAAAGCCTCTATAATTAAAGAATTATATGTTAGTTTTACATATTCTTCAAAACCGAGGCGTCCCGTATTCGTAGTTTCCCTCGAAGGCGGAATGGACGTCGAAGCGCAGGACCCTTCTAAAATATTTACTTTTGAGATAAATCCGCTCGAAGGTCTGTTTCCTTATAAAGTAAGGGAATATCTTATTGAAATAGGACTTGAGGACAGGCCTGTATTGAGGCAGATGTCGGAAGTCATAGCCAATATGTATAAAGGATTCTGGAATTC